>NZ_APNM01000003.1:0-244427 GCF_040361335.1 Salinisphaera sp. PC39
CACGACGACGGCAACTGCAGCTCGTAGACCCCGAACATCGCCAGGGCCAGGCCCACGAAGATCAGGGCGAACGGCACCAGCGCCCAGGGCGATTGCAGGGCCGCCTGGAGGTTGGCGCCCAGCAGCCCGGCCAGGATGCCGAACACGGTGTAGGCCACGGCCATGGCGATCACGTAGGCCAGGGAGAGCGCCAGGCCGCGCGCGGCCGCGGTGCGGCGGTCGGCACGGCCGGCGTGGGCGCCCACGATCAGTCCCGACAGGATCGGCAGCATCGGCAGGACGCAGGGCGTGAAGGCGAGCAGGAGGCCCAATCCCAGGAAGGTGAGCACGCTCCAGAGCAGGTCGCCGTCCGCCAGACGCGAGGCCAGCCGGTCCTGCTCGGCGACGAACCGTTCGCCGGTGTTGTCGCTGTCGCCGGCCGGCGCCGCTGTGGCGGTCGTCCCGTCCAGGGACAGGGTGCGGGTCTGCGGCGGGTAGCAGAGGCCGGCGTCCGCGCAGCCCTGGTAGCCCACGCGCAATTCAGTGCCCGGCGGCAGCGCGCCGGTCACGGGCAGGGTCACGACCACGCGGTCGCGGTAGGTCTCGACCTCGCCGAAGAACTCGTCCTGGTGTTTCTCACCGGCCGGAATCGCCGGCTCGCCGAGGGCCGCGTCGCCGGCTTCCGCCAACTCGAACTCGAAAGCGTGCCGGTAGAGGTAGTAGCCGGAGGCGATGTCCCACGCGGCGGCAAGACGACCGTCGCCGGTACGCTCGACGCTCGGCCGGAAGGCTTCGTCCACCGACAGGAAATCGTTACCGCCGCCGCCGAGAAGCCCCCCGCCCGCGGCCGCCGCCAGGGCCGGCCAGAGCAGGCACAGCGCGGCGAGCAGGCGACGGGGTCCGTTCACTGCGCGGCGGTTTCGTCGCGTACCCATTGCAGGTAGCTCTCCAGGCCTTCCGTCACGGGCACCGCGACGATCTCCGGCACGTCGTCGGGATGCCGGGCGCGGACCCGCTCCCGCAGCGCCTCGAAGCGGTCCGCCGCCGTCTTGATCAGCAGCAGCACCTCGTCGTCGATCTCCACCTTGCCCTGCCAGCGATAGACCGATCGCAGTCCCGGCACCACGTTCACGCAGGCCGCCAGGTTCGCGTCCACCAGGTCGCGGGCGATGGTTTCCCCGGTGTCCGGGTCCGGACAGGTCACGTACACGATGCGGATGTCGTCTGCCATGGCTCCTCGTCACGGCTTTCGGGCCGTCTCCGTCGCGGTCGGTAGGATCGCACGCGATGATACGCGGCGGACCCACGGGCGTCATCCGTCGGCCGCCCTTTTGATTCAAACGAGTTATTAAGTTCTTATTATTTATTCTTTATGTGTATTAAGTCCGCCTGATACCATACGCGCCCGCTGCCAGTTCAATGAAGGAGGCGATTATGGGTCTGCGACTGGGCGATACCGCTCCCGATTTCGAGGCGGATACCACCGAGGGCCACATCCGGTTTCACGACTGGATCGGCGACGGCTGGGCCGTGCTGTTCTCGCATCCGGCCGACTTCACGCCGGTGTGCACCACCGAGCTGGGCGCCACCGCCAAGCTCAAGGAAGAGTTCGCCAAGCGCAATACCAAGGTGATCGCCGTTTCCGTCGATTCGGTCGAGGATCACAAGGCCTGGATCGGCGACATCGACGAGACCCAGGGCTGCGCCGTGAACTTCCCCATCATCGGCGATACCGACCGCAAGGTCTCCGAGCTGTACGACATGCTCCATCCGGGCGAGGGCGACACCTCGACCGTGCGCTCGGTGTTCCTGATCGATCCCAACAAGAAGATCCGGATGACGCTCACCTATCCGAAGAGCGCCGGCCGGAACTTCGACGAGATCCTGCGGGTCATCGACTCCATCCAGCTCACCGACGGCTACAAGGTGGCCACGCCGGTGAACTGGAAGAACGGCGAGGACGTGATCATCGTGCCGACCCTGTCCGACGAGGAGGCCAAGAAGCACTTCCCGGACGGCTGGAAGACCCTCAAGCCCTATCTGCGCGTCACCAAGCAGCCGGGCAAGTGATTGATTCCCGGTAGACCGGGAATCAATCACCCCGGACGCGGCCGGCAGGCCGCGATCCGGGGTCCAGGGGTTAATACCGGCGTGGCTTGGCCACTGGATCCCGGATCACGCCTACGGCGTGTCCGGGATGACGAATGGTGAGAGCCTCATGCCATGCCGGGTCCACGCCGATGCGTTTTCCGGCGACGTTAAGAACGGCCCGGCCGGGCAATACGCCCGTCCGGGCTTTTTGTCGCGCCGGGCATGACCCGCGACGCCCATCGCGGGCATAATACGCGCCTTTCGCGAAGCGACCCGGAGCCGGGACATGTCCCAGAAGACCGACAAGAGACGCCGTAGCAGCACCATCACCGAGGGGCCGGCGCGCACGCCCAACCGCGCCATGCTGCGCGCCATGGGCTACACCGACGCGGATTTCGGCAAGCCCATCGTGGGCGTGGCCAACGGCTATTCCACGATCACGCCCTGCAACATGGGCCTGAACGCCCTCACCGACCGCGCGGTGGCCGCCCTGGAAGGGGCGGGCGCCAAGGCGCAGACCTTCGGCACCATCACCGTGTCCGACGGCATCTCCATGGGTACGCCGGGGATGAAGTATTCCCTGGCCTCGCGCGAGGTCATCGCCGACGCCATCGAGACCGCCTGCGAGGCGGAGTCCATGGACGGCGTGATCGCGCTCGGCGGCTGCGACAAGAACATGCCCGGCGCCATGATCGCCATGGCCCGCATGAACATCCCGGCGATCTTCGTCTACGGCGGCACCATCAAGCCCGGCAAGCTGGACGGCGAGGATCTCACCGTGGTTTCCGCGTTCGAGGCTGTCGGTCAGTATGCCGCCCACAAGATCGACGACGCGCGCCTGAAGAAGGTGGAGTGCAACGCCTGCCCGGGCGCCGGTGCCTGCGGCGGCATGTTCACCGCCAACACCATGTCCTCGGCGTTCGAGGCCATGGGCCTGAGCCTGCCGTATTCCTCGACCATGGCGGCCGAGGACGAAGAGAAGGCGGACAGCGCCGCGGCCGCGGCCGAAGCATTGGTGGCGGCGATAGAGGCCGACATCCGGCCGCGCGACCTGCTGACGCGCGAGGCGTTCGAGAACGCGATCAGCGTGATCATGGCGATGGGCGGTTCGACCAACGCGGTCCTGCATCTGCTGGCGATCGCGCACGCTGCCGAGGTCGAACTGACCATCGACGACTTCGAGCGCATCCGCGGACGTGTGCCGGTGTTCTGCGATCTCAAGCCGTCCGGTCGTTTCGTGATCGTGGACCTGCACCGGGCGGGCGGCGTGCCCCAGGTCATGAAGATGCTGCTGGAAGCCGGCCTGCTGCACGGCGATTGCCGCACCGTCACCGGCCGGACCCTGGCCGAGGTGCTGGCCGACGTGCCGGCGCGGCCGCCGGCGGGCCAGGAGGTGATCCGGCCCATCGACGATCCGCTATACAAGACCGGTCATCTCGCCATCCTCAAGGGTAACCTCGCCGAGGAAGGCGGCGTGGCCAAGATCACCGGTCTCAAGAAACCGGCGATCACGGGTCCGGCCCGGGTCTTCGACTCCGAGGAGGAGGCGATGGCCGCGATCCTGGAGGACCGGATCAAGGCCGGCGACGTGGTGGTGATCCGCTACGAGGGGCCCAAGGGCGGTCCCGGCATGCGCGAGATGCTGTCGCCGACCTCGGCCCTGGTCGGCCGCGGTCTGGGCGAGTCGGTCGGCCTGATCACCGACGGCCGTTTCTCCGGCGGCACCTACGGCATGGTGGTCGGCCACGTCGCGCCCGAGGCGGCGGCCGGCGGCACCATCGCGTTGGTCGAGGAGGGCGACTCGGTGACCATCGACGCCGAGGCCCGGCTGCTGCAGCTCAACGTCGACGACGCCGAGCTGGCCCGCCGCCGCGAGCGCTGGTCGCCACGCCCGCCGCGCGCCAAGCGTGGCGTGCTGGCCAAGTACGCCAAGCTGGTGTCCACGGCCAGCAAGGGCGCGGTTACCGACGCCGATCTTTTCTGATTGGTGAACCACAGAGGCACAGAGCGCACAGAGAAAGAGAACGGTTACGAGGCACATGGCCTTCTCAAGGCTCTTAGCCGTTCTTCGAAAGCCTCTGTGTCCTCTGTGTCTCTGTGGTTAGATTTTACTTCCCGCGAAGATTGAAGAAGCGCTCCGCGGTGGCGGTGCTCGCGGCGGCCACCGCTTCCGGCGTCTCGCCGCGCGCCTCGGCGACCGTCGCCAGCACGTAGGGCAGGTTCGCCGGCTCGTTGCGGCGGGTCTTGGGCCGCGGCCGGATGGTGCGCGGCATCAGGTAGGGGGCGTCCGTCTCCAGCATCAGCCGGTCGGCCGGGATGTCGCGGACCAGCTCCAGCAGATGCCGGCCGCGGCGCTCGTCGCAGATCCAGCCGGTGATGCCGATGTGGCAATCCAGGTCGAGATAGGCGTAGAGCTCTTCCTTGCCGGCCGTGAAACAGTGCGCCACCGCCGCCGGCAGGGCGTCGCGGTATGCCTTGAGGATGGGCAGGAAGCGTTCGTGGGCGTCGCGCTGGTGCAGGAACACCGGCATGCCGGCCGCCGCCGCGGTCTCGAGCTGTCGCTCGAACACCCGCTCCTGCAGCCGCCGCGGCGACAGGTCCCGGAAGAAATCCAGTCCCATCTCGCCGAGCGCCACCACGCCCGGTTCGGCGGCCAGCTCGCGCATCTGATCGTAGAGGTCCTCGCCGGCCTCGGCCGCGAGGTGGGGATGGCAGCCGGCGGTCGCGAACAGCCGTCCCGGATGGGCCCGGGCCATCGCGGCGGCGGTACGGTTGCTCTCGGGATCGGAGCCGGTCACCACAAGTCGGCCCACGCCGGCCCGGCGGGCGCGTTCCAGCACGTCCTCGAGGTCGGACGCGAAGCTCTCGTGCGCCAGGTTGGCGCCGATGTCGATCAGGTCCATGGCGAAGCGGTTCGTGCGGTCGTGTGACGGTGCCCGCGGCCGGCCGGGCCGCGGGAACGCGGGAGTCTACACGATGCGACCGTTGCGCTCAGGGCAGGGTTGCAAAACGACAGCGCTCAACCCGCGTTCCCTCGCGGCGTTTCGTAAACGCCTTCTCAGAGGGTGTCTATGAAATCAATCGGTATGAGTGAGCCGTCTGGCCAGTAGTCGAATTCCCGCCGGCCAGACCGTAGGCTGGAAACGCTTCGCTTATCCCGGCCCACAGGCTTTGGTTGGCGGGATATGAAACCACAGAGGCGCATGGAGGCGCGCAGAGGTTTTTGATGGGGGCTATGGATCCGTGTCCGCAGCAGACTTTCGTGCCGATCCGTATCCAGACAATCCCTGGCCTGATGAATGGTTCCCTGGGCCCCGGATAGCCGCTGGCGCGGCTTCCGGGGCGACAGTCAAGTCTCTCTGTGTGCCTCCGTGCGCCTCTGTGGTCAATGCTCTTGCTGGCCGTTTGCCGAGGCGCTTCCCGCCGTCGTGATCTTCGGCAGGGGAATGCCGGGAACGCTTCGCTTATCCCGGCCTACGGTACGCCTTTGCTCGCCACGTTTTGTAGACACCCTCTCAGTCGGGGGTACAGAAGTCGCTGCGCGGCTCGGCGTCGCAGTCGAACTCGGGGTCCTGGTCGTCCACCGAGCCCGGCCCGTCGATGTCGTCGGTGTCGCGGCCGTCGGAGTTGCTTTCGCCCTCCACCACGGCGTACAGCAGGATGCCCCCGGCGACCGTGAGCGCGATCTTGCCCAGATTGTTCTTGACGAAGTCCAGGGTGCCGCCGTCCTCGGCGTTCAGCACGAGGTCGCGGCTGACCAGCGGGACGCCGGCGATGCTGACGTGGTCGAAACGGGCGCGACGGAATTCCCAGCGCACCATCGGCGGGGCGTTCGGGGTGAGCCGCCGCTGCCGTTCGTGGTCGACGCGGAAGCCGTACCGGATGCCCTCGTCACCGGCCGCCGCCGACGGGCCATCGAAGGCATACGACAGGTACAGCGAAGCCTGTGGGCCATAGTCCCAGTCGCCGGCGACGGCGGTGCCGGACAGGCCGAGCGTGGCGGCGAGGATCGTCCCCAGGGCCAAGATCGTGGTGCGCATGCTCCCCCTCCCTGTGCGGGCCCCGTGCGCGGACGACGGCGTCGGGGCTTAGGCTTATAGTGTTCCAGGCTAGATTAGCGATGCGTGTCGAGCGAGGCAACCGGCGCGCGGCGCCCGGGCGCTCTGCTAGAATCGCCCGCTTTACGCGAGATTGAGAGCGCCCTATGAGCATCCGCCCGGTCGTCGTCTCGATGCTGGCCGCCACCGCCCTGTTCGCGGGTTCGGTGCAGGCCGCCACCCGCTACGTGAGCGACGAGCTGTCCATCAACCTGCGCCGGGGCCCCGGCAACGAGTACCGCATCACCGAGCTGGTCGAGGCGGGCACCCGCGTGGAGGTGCTGGAACGCGCCGCCGATGGGTGGAGCAAGGTGCGGACCGCCGGCGGCGAGGAAGGCTACGTGCTGACGCGTTTCCTGTCGGACAGCCCGGCCGCCCGGGACCAGCTCGCGGCGATGAAGAAGCGCGTCGCCGCACTGGAGGAGACCAACGCCGAGCTCAAGAAGGAACTGGCGCAGGCTTTGGACGGGTCCGAGGAACTGGGCAAGCTCAAGAAGGAACTCGTCGCCGAGAACGAGACGCTGCGCAAGGAGTTGGCCGAGATTCGCGAGGCCTCATCCAACGCCATCCGTATCAGCAAGGAGAACCAGGAGTTCCGGGAACGGTTGCTGGCCCTGCAGAGCGAGCTGGAACAGCTCCGGCACGAGAACAAGGCGCTGCAGAGCCGGCGCGAGGGCATGAAGATCGGGGCCCTGGTGCTGGCCGGGGGTATCCTGATCGGACTGTTGCTGCCTCTGTTCCGCGGCCGCCGCCGTAGCAGCTGGGACTCCCTTTGATCAGCGCGGCCATCGGCTGCTTGTGCGGTTGCGACCGGGCCGGTACCGTCTAGCGACTCGTTTCAACGACGGTAGCGCCGGCGCGGCCTCAGCGCGGCTCGGGCGACGGATTTCCGCATGGACGAACACCACCTCTCTCTCGAACTGATCCTGATCGTCGCCCTCGGCGTGGGATCGCAATGGCTGGCGTGGCGCGCGCGCATACCGGCCATCGTGCTGTTCCTGCTGGCGGGCCTGGTGGTCGGCCCGATCCTGGGGCTGGTCGATCCCAGCGCCGATTTCGGCGGCCTGTTCGGGCCCATCGTGGGCCTGGCGGTGGCGGTGATCCTGTTCGAGGGCGGGATGAACCTGCACTGGCACGAGTTCCGCGAGGCCGCCTCGGGCGTGAAGCGTCTGGTGACGCTTGGCGCGGTGTTCAGCCTGGTGTTCTCGGCGCTGGCCGGGCATTACGTCGGCGGCCTGGAGTGGCCGGTGGCCCTGGTGTTCGGTGCGATCCTGGTCGTGACCGGGCCCACCGTCATCATGCCCATGCTGCGCCAGTCCAACCTCAACCGGCGCACCGCCTCGTACCTCAAGTGGGAAGGCATCATCAACGATCCCACGGGCGCCCTGGCGGCGGTCCTGGCCTTCCAGTATTTCCTGCTGGCGGGCACCGAGACCGCGCCCGAGCAGGTGTTCGTCCAGCTCGGCTGGGCGATCCTGGCGGCCCTGGTGCTGGGCGTCGGCGCGGCGCTGTTCCTGGCGCACGCCTTCCGTGAGTCCTGGATCCCGGAATTCCTCAAGGCGCCGGTGACCCTGGTCACGGTGCTGTCGGTCTACGGCCTCGCCAACCTGGTCTTCAGCGAGGCGGGGCTGCTGGCGGCCACGGCGATGGGTATGACGCTGGGCAACGCCGAGCTGCCGAGCAAGACCGAGCTGCGGCGTTTCAAGGAATACGTCAGCGTGATCATGGTGTCGTCGGTGTTCGTGCTGCTGACGGCCGATCTCGACACCGAGGTGCTCACGCATCTCGACTGGCATGCCATCGCCCTGGTGGCCGCGATCATCCTGGTGGTGCGGCCCGCCACCGTCCTGTTGGCGACCGTGGGCACCGACATGAACTGGCGCGAGCGCGTGCTGGTTTCCTGGATCGGGCCGCGCGGTATCGTGGCCGCCGCCGTGGGCGGTGTGTTCGGCGCGCCCATGGTCGGTGCCGGTTACCAGGACGGTGAGCTGCTGCAGCCGCTGATCTTCGCCATCGTCTTCGCCACGGTCGTGCTGCACGGCTTCTCCATCGGCTGGCTGGCACGGCGCCTGCGCCTGGCCACCGACCCGCACGGCGTGCTGATCGTCGGTGCCTCGCCCTGGAGCACCGAGCTGGCGCGCGCCCTGACCAACGAACTCAATCTGCCGGTGTTGCTGGTGGATTCGAGTTGGCATCGTCTGCGCGCCGCGCGGCTGGCCGGCGTGCGGGTCATGTACGGGGAAGTGTTGTCCGAGGAGATCGAGCAGTCGCTGGAGCTGAACGAGATCGCCTGTCTGCTCGCCGCGACCAGTAACGACGCCTACAACGCCCTGGTCTGCAACAATTTCTCCAGCGAGCTGGAGCACGACCGGGTGTTCCAGTTGCCGATGTACGCCGCCGACGACAGCCAGGACAGCAAGCGCGTGGCCCGGCCCAAGCGCGGCCGGCCGGCTTTCCACCCGAACGCCCAGTACGAGGAACTCTGGCGGCGTCATTTCCAGAGCTGGCAGTTCTACAAGACCCGGCTGACCGAGGATTACGATTACGAGGCCTTCCGGCGCGATTGCCCGCCGGAGGCGATTGTCGTCGGCGTCCAGTACGCCGAGGGCATCTTCATCTTCCAGCCGGCGGAGAACGCCGCCAAGCCCACCGTCGGTAGCACCGTGATCTACTACGCGCCGAAGAAGGGCGGCGATCGCGCTGCCAAGAACGCCCGCCGCCGCGAACGCGAGGCGGACAGCGGGGAGCGCGACGATGCTTGAGTGGCCCGGGCGCGGGGGCGAGGATCGCGGCCTCGTCGACGGCCCGGCGGGGGCGCTGGAGGTCGATGTCTCGCTGCCGGAGGACGAACCGTGCGGCGCGGCCGTCATCTGTCACCCGCATCCGCAGTACGGCGGCAGCCTGGATAACAAGGTGGTGTTCACCCTGGCGCGGGCCGCCCGCGAGTCCGGTCTGGCCGCGGTGCGGTTCAACTTCCGGGGCGTGGGCAAGAGCGAGGGCGTCTACGACGAGGGCGCCGGGGAACTGGACGACGCCCGGGCGGTGATCGAGTGGGCCGGAGCCGCCGCCGGCGGCCTGGTCCTGGCCGGTTTCTCCTTCGGCGCCGCGATCGCGCTGCGGGCGGCCGTCGGGCGCGATGTCCGGGGCCTGGCCACGGTGGCCCTGCCGGTACGGTATTTCGATGCGCTGCCGCGCCCGGACTGTCCCTGGCTGGCGGTTCACGGCGATGCCGACGACGTCGCCGACTGCGCCGAGGCCGTGCGTCGTCTCGGGGTGCTGACGCCGGCACCCGAGATCGAGGTCCTGGCCGGCGCCGGGCATTTTTTCCACGGCCGGTTGTCGGACCTCAGGGAAACGGTGGCGCCGCGTTTCCGGCAGTGGGCCGGCGCCTGATACATATCACCATCCGGAAACCATCCGAGCGACATGAACCTGCTGGAGAAGCTTCGCAACAGTCTCGGCGGCGATTCCGCGGCGGACGAAGATCCGGAACACCGCCTGCAGCTCGCCGCCGCGGTCCTGCTCCTGGAGATGGAGCACGCCGACCACGTCTACGAGACGACCGAGCGCGCCGAGATCGAGCGCCAGCTCAAGGCGCATTTCAATCTGGACGATGACGAGGTCGTGGCCCTGCTGGCCGCCGCCGAGCCCGAGGCCCGCGAGTCGGTCTCCCTGCACGGGTTCCTGCGCGCCCTCAACGACGGCCTGTCGATGCCGGAGAAGCGGCGCGTGCTGGAGATGCTCTGGCGCGTCGCCTATGCCGACGAGCGGCTGGATCCTCAGGAGGAGCACCTGTTGCGGCATCTGTCGGAACTGCTGCACATGCCGCACAGCGAGTTCATCAAGGCCAAGCTGGCCGTCCAGGGAGACGGTTAGCTCGGCCGGTATCGTGGTGCGGGTATCCGCGACGCCGCGCCCGGATGCGACGGGCACGAAACCCGCAACACGGAACCCGCGACGTCAGTCCCGGCGCGTGCTGCGCCGGAGTTGATAGAGCGCGATCTCCCCCAGCAGGTTGGGGAAAGTACGCATGCCCCAGTTGCTGCGATGGGCGCGGTTGACCACGTAGCGCCGGGTGATCTCGATGCGGCGCTCCGCGCACAGGTTCTCGAAGTCCCGCACCGTGCACAGGTGGATGTTGGGGCTGTCGTACCACTGGTTGGGCAGGTTGCTGGAGACCGGCATGATGCCGTGCAGGGCCAGGGAGATGCGCGGCTTCCAGTGACCGAAATTGGGGAAGGTCACCACGCTTTCGCGTCCGATGCGCAGCATTTCCTCCAGCAGCAGGTCGGGCCGCTGCACCTCCTGCAGGGCGCTGGTCATCAGCACGAAGTCGAAGCTGTCGTCCTCGAACTGCTCCAGGCCCTCGTCCAGGTCGATCTGCAGCACGTTCACGCCGCGCTCGACGCAGGCGACGACGTTGTCGGGTTCGATCTCCAGGCCGTAGCCGGTCACGCCCTGGACCGCGTGCAGGTGCGCCAGCAGGGTGCCGTCGCCGCAGCCGAGGTCCAGCACGCGGGCCCCTTCCGGGATCCAGCCGCTGATGATGGACAGGTCCGCGCGCAGATCGCTCATCGTTCGGCCTCCCGCGCCACGCGGTCCAGGTAGCCGCCCAGGGTCCGCACGTAGTGCGGCATGGTGAGCAGGAAGTCGTCGTGCCCCACCTCGGCCTCGATCTCGGCATAGGACACCGCCTTGCCCGCATCCACCAGCGCATCCACGATCTCGCGCGAGCGTGCCGGCGAGAAGCGCCAGTCCGAGGTGAAGGAAACCACCAGGAAGCGGGCGGTCGCGCGCGCGAAGGCCTTGGCGAGATCGTCGCCGAAGTCCGCCGCCGGATCGAAGTAGTCCAGCGCCTTGGTCATCAGCAGGTAGGTATTGGCGTCGAAACGGTCGACGAAGGACTGGCCCTGGTAGCGCAGATAGCTCTCGACCTGGAATTCGACGTCGAAGCCGTAATTGATCCGTCCGGCGCGCAGGTCGCGGCCGAACTTGGCGCGCATCGCCTCGTCCGAGAGATAGGTGATATGCCCCAGCATGCGCGCCAGCATCAGGCCGCGGCGGGGTACGACGCCGTGCTCGTAGTAGCGTCCGCCGTGGAATTCGGGATCGGTCACGATCGCCTGGCGCGCGATCTCGTTGAAGGCGATGTTCTGGGCGGACAGCTTGGGCGCGGCGGCGATCACCACTGCGTGCCGGATCAACTCGGGGAAGTCGATCGCCCACTGCATCACCTGCATGCCGCCCAGGCTGCCGCCGGCGACCGCGGCCCAATAGGGAATGCCCAGCCGCTCGCGCAATACGTTCTGCGAACGGACCCAGTCGCGCACCGTGACCACCGGGAAATCGGGGCCGTAGTGGCGGCCGGTCTCGGGATTGATGCTGCCGGGGCCGGTGGAGCCCTTGTAGCCGCCCAGGTTGGAGGGGCAGACCACGAAGAAACGATTCGTGTCGATCGGTTTGCCGGGGCCGACGCACTTGTCCCACCAGCCCGGCTTGGCGTCGTCCGGATGGTGGTAGCCGGCGGCGTGATGGTCGCCGGACAGTGCGTGGCAGATGAGCAGGGCGTTGCTGGCGTCGGCGTTGAGTTCGCCGTAGGTCTCGTAGACGAAGTCGTAGCTGTCCAGCCGCTTGCCGCAATCCAGCGGCAGCGGTTCGTCGATATGCAGCTTCCTGGGCTCGACCAGGCCGACGGAATCGGCCGGTAACGACTTGCTCATGATGCGGGAGTCTGGAAAACGCGCAAGATTCTAACGCACATTCAGCGGAACAGTCCGGGTAGCGGCAGCAGCCGGCTGATCACCTGGAGCCCGATCATCACCACCAGCGGCGAGATGTCGAGGCCGCCGATCGGCGGCAGGTACTGGCGCACGGGACGCAACAGCGGCTCGTTCAGGCTCCAGAGCACCGCGGTGGCGGGGCTGTGGGTGCCGGGCGACAGCCAGGACACCAGTACCTGCACCAGGATGGTGAAGAAATACAGGTTGCACAGCAGCACCAGCGCCTTGAGCACGGACCACCACAGTGCCATCAGGGGCTGCGCCCGGATGTCCAGCGGGTGCAGCCAGATATCGGCCTCGATATTCAGGAAGCACAGCGCCAGGGCGAACACGGCGGCGGCCGCGTCGAAGCGGCCCCAACGCGGGATCGCGCGCCCGAGCAGCCCGACCGGCGGCTGCGTGACCTGCCACACGAACTGCGATATGGGGTTGTAGAAATCCGCCCGGGTGTACTGCAGCAGGATGCGCAGCAGCACCACGACGATGTACAGGGCGAACAGGGTGTCGACCAGGAAGAGCAGGGCGTCGTTGGCGTTGCCGTACATGGGTGTCCTTTGCCTACTCGGCGTCGAAGCCGGCACCGAGCTCGCGGGAGCGATCGGCGGCGGCGCGCATGGCGGTGGTGACCAGGGCCTGGAGGTTGCCGTCCTCGAAGGCCGCCAGCGCCCGTTCCGTGGTGCCGCCGGGCGAGGTGACCTTGGCCCGCAGGGTGGCCGGATCGTCGCCGGACTCCAGGGCCATCCGGGCCGCGCCCAGGGCGGTGTGCAGGACCAGTTCGCGCGCCGTCTCCGGCGGCAGCCCCAGATCCTCCGCGCCCGCCTGCATCGCCTCCATGAACCGGAAGAAGTAGGCGGGGCCGCTGCCCGAGGTCGCCGTGACCGCATCCAGCGCCGACTCCTCGGCGACCCAGACCACGGTGCCGGCGGCGGCGGCGACCGCCTCGGCGCTCGCGCGCTGCGTCTCGCCGACGCTGGGCAGGGCGAACAGGCCGCTGGCGCCGGCCCCGATCAGGGCGGGGGTATTGGGCATGCAACGCACCAGCGGGACATCGCCGCCGAGCCAGCCGGCGAGGGCCCGCGTGGGCACGCCCGCCGCGACGGACATCACCACCGGCCGTCGTTCGGGCAGCATGGGAGCCAGGCCGGTCGCGACCTCGGCCATCATCTGCGGCTTGACCGCCAGCACCCAGACGTCCGCGGCCAGGAGGGCGGCGTCGGCGTCGGCCGCGACCGTCACGCCCTGGTCGGCCGACAGGGATTCCCGGCGCCCGGCATCCGGTTCCACCACCCGGATACGGTCGGCGGGATGGCCCGCGTGCCGCAGTCCGCCGATGAGGCTGGCGGCCATGTTGCCGCCACCGATGAAGACGATGGTGTCGTGCATGGACCTCGTCGCGTTTCGACCAGCGGGCATGATACTGGATGCCCGCCGCGAGTGCCCAGGCGGCGGCCTCTGGATCGTCGCGGTGCTGGGCGCCGCCAGCCGCCCTCTGTATCCTGTGCACCCATGACCACCGATCTCAGCAAGACCGTACGCGGCGCCGCCGACACCGCCGTGGACATCGGCGACGCCGAATACCTGCGCCGGATCAACGCCGCGCGGGTCTACGAAGTCGCCGTCGAGACCCCGCTGTCGCCGGCCTACCAGCTCTCCAAGCGCCTGGACAACGAGGTCTTCCTCAAGCGCGAGGACATGCAGCCGGTGCATTCCTTCAAGCTGCGCGGCGCCTACAACAAGATCGCCCACCTCGGCGCCGAGCAGCGCGAGCGCGGCGTGATCTGTGCCTCCGCGGGCAACCATGCCCAGGGCGTGGCGTTGTCCGGACGGCGCCTGGGGATCCGCGCGCTGATCGTGATGCCGCGCACCACACCCCCGATCAAGGTCAAGGCGGTCGAGGCGCTGGGCGGCGAGATCGTGCTCCACGGTGACAGCTACGACGAGGCCTCGGCCCATGCGCACGAGCTGGAGCGCGAGCAGGGGCTGACCTATATCCATCCCTACGACGATCCCGACGTGATCGCGGGCCAGGGCACCATCGGCATGGAGATCCTGCAGCAGCATCCGCAGGACCTGCACGCCATATTCTGCTGCGTCGGCGGCGGCGGCCTGGTATCGGGCATCGCCGCGTACGTGAAGAGCGTGCGCCCGGATATCCGCGTGATCGGCGTCGAACCCGACGATGCGCCGAGCATGACCCGGGCGCTGGAGGTCGGCGAGCGCGTGGTCCTGGAGCAGGTGGGTCTGTTCGCCGACGGTGCCGCGGTGCGCCAGGCGGGCGAGGAGCCGTTCCGGATCGCCAGCCGGCACGTGGATGCGATGATCACGGTCTCGGCGGACGAGATCTGCGCCGCGGTGCGCGACATTTTCGAAGACACCCGCTCGCTGGCGGAACCGGCCGGCGCGCTCTCGCTCGCGGGCCTGAAGAAGTATGTCGCCGAGACCGGCATCACCGGGCAACACCTGGTCGCGATCGAGAGCGGGGCCAACGTCAATTTCGACCGGCTGCGCTACATCGCCGAGCGTGCCGAGCTGGGCGAACACCGCGAGGCGCTGCTGGCCGTGACCATTCCGGAGCGGCCGGGCAGTTTCCGCCGCTTCTGCGAGATACTCGGCGTGCGCGGCGTCACCGAGTTCAACTATCGCTACGCGGATGCCGACGAGGCCCATATCTTCGTCGGCGTCAAGCTCGACAAGGGCGCCGCCGAGCGCGAGAGCATCATCGCGGAGCTGCGTGCCGCGGCCTATCCGGTGACCGACCTCAGCACCGACGAGATGGCCAAGCTGCACGTGCGCTACATGGTCGGCGGCCGCGCCGCCGGCGCCGAGGACGAGATGCTGTTCCGCTTCGAGTTCCCGGAGCGTCCCGGCGCCCTGCTGCAGTTCCTGAACAACGTCGGCGAGCGTTGGAATATCTCGCTGTTCCACTACCGCAACCACGGCCATGCCTATGGCCAGGTGCTGGTGGGCATGCAGGTGTCGCCGGATGAGCGCGACGATTGCCGTGCCGCGCTCGATGCCCTCGGCTATACCTATGCCGAGGAGAGCGACAATCCGGCCTACCGCTTCTTCCTAAGCGGCGGCTGACGATGGTCGTCGCCGGCTTCGGACCGCGAACCCCGGAACGGCATTCGGCCGGAACGCGCGCGCATGGCGGCTGCTGATACCGGGGGGCGACCGCCCGCCAGCATCTGTCTGCTGCGGCTGTCGGCGCTGGGGGACTGCATCAATATCGTGCCGGTCGTGCATACGCTGCGCCGCCGCTGGCCGGAGACCCGTCTCGCCTGGGTCACGGGCACGGCCGAGGCACGGCTGGTGGGGGATCTCCCCGGCGTCGATTTCCATGTCGTGGATAAGAAGGCGGGCGGCCGCGGTATACGCGCGCTGAAGCGCGAGTTGGCCGACCGCCGCTTCGACGTGTTGCTGCACATGCACGCGAGCTGGCGCGCGAACCGGGTCAGCCGCGCCGTGCGCGCCGATCTAAGACTGGGCTTCGACGCCGCCCGCAGCCGCGACGGCCAGCGCTGGTTCGTGGATCGGCGTATCGAGCCGGCCCACGGCCGCCATGTCGTGGACGGCTACTTCGCGTTCCTGGAGGCGCTCGGCGTGTATGACCGGGTGCTGGATTGGTCCGTCCCCATACCCGCCGAGGCCGCGGCGCAGGCGGCCGAGGCGCTGCCGCCGGGGCCGCCGGTCCTGCTGATCAGTCCCTGCGCCAGCCACCCACGCCGCAACTGGCGCGCGGAGCGCTATGCCGCGGTCGCCGACCACGCGATCGGGCGGCACGGCATGCGGGTGGCGCTGGTGGGCGGCCCGTCCGCCGACGAGCGTGCGATGGGCGACGCCATTCTGGCGCACATGCGCGGCGAGGCCATCGACCTGATCGGCCGTTCTCCGCTCAAGTGCCTGATCGCGCTCATGCGCCGTTCGGCCTGCCTGATCACGCCCGACTCCGGCCCGGCCCACATGGCCAACGCCGCCCGCGTGCCGACCATCGCCCTGCACGCGGCGACCGAGAGCGCCCGCAGCGGGCCGTACACGAGCCTGCAATGGTGCGTGGACCGCTACGACGACGCCGCGCGCCGCTATTTCGAGCGGCCGGCCTCGGACCTGGCCTGGGGCACCAAGATCGAGCGGGAGGGGGTGATGGACCTGATCCGGGTCGCCGACGTCACCGAACGCCTCGACGCCGTCATGCTGAAGAATGTAACCACAGAGACACAGAGGCACGGAGGAAGAGTTTAAAACCGCGAAGGACACGAAGGTGAAGAAGCATAAGAAAATACGTCGTGTCCTTCGTGATTGGGGGTCCGCAAATCCCCCGCCTTCAGGCGGCCGATTTTTCGCCTTCTCCCCCTTGGGGGAGAAGGTTGGGAAGAGGGGGTGGCGCGGCCGGCCGCGCTGTTTTGTGGCCCCCTCACCCTAACTCTCCCCGGCGGGGAGAGGGAATTCAGGGTCGGCCGTAGGGCCGACCGATCCGGCTTTGAGCCGTAACCCGAAGCCACCGGCTTTAGCCGGTGGAGTATTCACATCGCCTATTCTCTGTGCCCCTGTGCCCCTGTGCCCCTGTGCCCCTGTGCCTCTGTGGTTAATCTTCAATACTCTTCGTACGATTTTTCCTCGGTCAGCGTCGAGCCGGTGAGGTCGTTGATCTCGCGCTTGATCGCGGCGCGCTTGTCGTTGGTGAAGTAGACGCTGCGCGCCAGCTCGATGAAGTCCTGGTCGAAGTTGGACCGGGATTCCTTGACGCGGATGCGGTCCTCGATCTCCCACAGGGCCTCGTTGACCTCCTTGAGCCGGTCGATGCAGTCGGCGACCCGCGCATCGCCGGCGTCGATGCCGGCCCAGATGCCTTCCAGCAGACTCAGCTCGCGGCGCACGTTGGCGAGCTTGTCGGGGTCGGCGATGCGCTCGGACTTGATCCGCAGGATGGTGATCTTGTCCAGCAGCTCGCCGGTGGCGACGGGGATTCGGATTTCGCTCATGGGCTTTCGGCTCTCACTCCAGGGACAGGATGTAGCGCCAGTGGTCCGCGCTGACCGGCATCACCGACAGGCGGTTGCCCCGGCGCAGCAAATGCAGCCCCTCCAGGGCCTGGGCGTGCTGCTTGAGCTCGGCGAGACTGATGCAACGGTCCAGCGTCCGCTCGAAGGTGACGTCGACGCGGTACCAGCGCGGCTTCTCGGGATCGGACTTGGGGTCGTAGTGCTTGTCCTCCGGATCGAAGGCGGTGTCGTCCGGATAGCCCGCCCGGCTGATCGTCATGATGCCGACGATCCCCGGCTCCTTGCAGTTGGAGTGATAGAAAAAGGCCCGGTCGCCGACCGACATCTCGTCACGCATGAAGTTGCGAGCCTGGTAGTTGCGTACACCGTCCCAGGGTTCGGTGCGGTCGGGACGATTCCTGAGATCCTCGATCCCGAATTCGTCGGGCTCCGATTTCATCAGCCAGTAGCGCATGCCGGTCGCGTTGCGGTGGAAATGGCAGCGCGCAGTTTAGCGCATATGGATGTCGGCCTCGGTCACGACGGCGTCCAGCGGCACGTCCCAGTGACGGTGCGGCAACCCGGTCACGCGCTGGCATTCGAACGCCAGGCCCACCAGGCGCGGTCCGCCATGGCGCAGTCGTCGGTGCACCAGGAAGGAGAAGGCGCGATCGTAGTGGCCGCCGCCTTGCCCGAGGCGGTTGCAGTGGTCGTCGAAGCCCACCAGCGGCATCACCACCAGGTCCAGCGTGGCCGGGCGCCGCAGTCGCCGCCCCGGATGCTGCGGCTCGGGGATGCCGAAGCGGTTGCGCCGCAGGGGCAGCCGCGGGTCCAAGCGCGCGAAGCGCATGCGGTCATGGCCGACCATGGCCGGCACGAAGAACCGGTGGACGCGGTCGCGGTCCGCGAGGAAACGCGGATCGGCCTCGTCCGGGAGCGGCAGGTAGAGGGCGATGTCGCGGGCCTGCCGGAACCAGGGCAAGCGCCGCAGGCGGGCGCAGGCCCGGCGCGAGGCCGCGCGCCGCGTCGCCGGCGTAAGGCCGCGCCGTTCGGCGCGCAGCGCCCGGCGCAGATGGCGTCGATCGGTCGTTTCGCTCACGGGCGCGGCCTTCAGGAATCGAGCGGCGACTCCCGCCAGTGCCGTCGACCGCCTTCGACCTTGAGACAAAATCTCAAGTGGGGCCAACCACGCCGCCTTAGGCTTTCCGCGGCCAGGGCGGACATGCTCACCAACGGCGCTTTATGGCCCCGAGGTTGGTAAATAGGCTCAAGCGGTACCCGGCGGCCGTCGAACACGGCAGGAGTGCCGAGGTGAAATGCTACGCCCGCGGAGGGGGGTTCTGCAAACGCCGCGACGGGCGTTCTAGCGCGTCTCGTCGAGCGCCGACTCGATCTTGAACTGGAGCTGTTGCAGACGCTCGCTGGTCTGGTCGTCGATCGGCGCCCGCTGGCGCCGGCGCTCGTGGTCCAGCAGTTCCCGCGCCATGTTCAAGGCCGTCATCACGGCGATACGCTCCATGCCCAGGGTCTTGCCCTTCTTCTGTACCGAGCTCATGCGCCGGGACAGGTACTCGGCGGACGCCAGCAGCGACTCGCGCTCACCTTCCGGGCAGGCCACCTGATAGTCGCGGCCCAGGATGCGCACGGTGAGCTGGGTCTGGTCGCGGGACGCGTTCATGCCTTCTGCGCCTCCGCCTCGTCCTCCAGGGCGCGGATACGCTCGACCACGGCCGACAGCCGGTGTTTCATCTCGGCGTTGCGCCGGGTCAGGGACTCGAACTCGCGGGTGAGGTTCTCGTTCGCCGCCCGCAGTTTGCGGACGGTGACGAGCAATTCCTCGATGCGATCCTCGAACTGGTAGATATCGAACTCGGCCATGGCGCTCGCGGCTCGGCGTGATCGTCGGAAACCGGGGCCAGTATAGCCTTTCAGGTCGGCAGGCCAATACCCGGACAAGACGGTTTAACCACAGAGACACGGAGGCCCAGAGAAAGACAGGCTTTTTGCGGGGACATGAAGACACGCGTCCAGCGTGCCTTGCCCGGTTTTATTGCCTTTGGCTCTGTGTCTCCGTGCCTCTGTGGTTGATCCTGCCTAGCGTACGAGGATGAACAGCGCCCCGCGGCCGCGGCGCACGTGCAGCAGGAGCTGTTTCTGGTCGGCGCCGGCGGCCTCTCGGAAGGCCTCCAGGCTCTTCACGGGCTCGCGGTTCACGGAGGTGATGATATCGCCCGGGCGCAGGCCCGCGCGTGCCGCGCGGCTGCCGGGCGCCACTTGGGTGACGGCCACGCCCTGGATCTTGCCGGCCAGCGGATGATTCTCCGGCACGGGCGCGAACTGGGCGCCGGCGAGGCCCGCGAACAGGTCGCCCGAACCGCCGCCCTCGCCCGCGGCCGCGGCCATCTCCTCGTCCTCCATTTGGGCGAGGGTGGCGGTCACCGTCCGGCGCTCGCCGTCGCGGATGTAGGTGATCTTGACCTTCTCGCCCGGCTGGCGCAGGCCGATGGCGTTGGCCAGTTCGGAAAAGTCGCCGATCTCGCTGCCGTTGACCGCGACGATCACGTCGCGCTCGCGCAGCCCCGCCTTGTCCGCCGGCGAATCGGGGACCACCTGGGCGATGACGACACCGTCGTTGACGTCGAGATCGAAGGCCTTGGCCAGCTCGTTGGTCAGGTCCTGGCCGACTACGCCGAGGCGGCCGCGGCGGACCTCGCCGTGCTTCACGATCTGCTGCATCACCGTGGTGGCGAGATTGGTCGGGATGGCGAAGCCGATACCGATGTTGCCGCCGGACTGCGAGAGGATGGCGGTGTTGATGCCGACCAGCTCGCCCTTGAGGTTGACCAGGGCGCCGCCGGAGTTGCCGGGGTTGATGGAGGCGTCGGTCTGGATGAAGTCCTCGTAGCGCTTGCCCAGACCGTGACGGCCGAGACCGCTGACGATGCCCGAGGTCACCGTCTGTCGGAGGCCGAAGGGGTTGCCCACGGCGAGCACGAAGTCGCCCACCCGGAGCTTGTCGGAGTCGGCGACCGGGATGTCCCGGAGGCCGTCGGCGTCGATCTTGAGCACCGCGATGTCGGATTCCGGGTCGGCACCGACCAGCTCCGCCGGGAACTCGCGGTCGTCCTTGAGGCGGACCGTGACCTCCTCGGCCTTGTCGATCACGTGGTGGTTGGTCAGGATCAGACCCTTGTCGGCGTCGATGATCACGCCCGAGCCCGCGGCCTGGGGCCGTTGCTGCTGCTGTTCGGGCATGTCGAAGAAGCGCCGGAAGAAGGGGTCCTGGAACAACGGGTGGTCGGGCAGGGTCTGGGCCTTGCCGGTGACCACGACATTGACCACCGCCGGCAGCACGTCTTCCAGCATCGGCGCCAGCGTGGGCTCGTCGTTGCCGGATAGAAGGCCGGCGGGCAGGGCGGCGCTCGCGGCCTGGGCGAAGAGCAGGGCCGCGACAAGCGCCCCCGCGGCACGCACGGTAACTCTGGTCATCGCACGGTTTCCTTTGTCTCCGATGAAAACGGACCCGCGGCGTGCGGGCCGGTACGTCGCCTTGTGACCGCGGAGCCGCGCGTGAGTTTCATCGCGCGGCTCCGCACGGCCGGCGATGGCTCAGCGGAGCCTCGGGTTCAGGGTGTAGGTGCCGGTGACACTGGCCTCGTCCAGGACGTGTCCGGAAACGGCGGCGAGGACGTCGTCGGCGGTGAAGTCGCCTTCTACCGGGCAGCGTTCCAGGTCCGTCGCCAGCAGTCGGAACCGGTAGCGGTGCGGGATGGAGTCGTTCCAGGGCGGGGCCGGGCCGTCGTAACCGTAGTAGGTGCCGCCCAGGTCGGCGTCGCCGGCGAACCACTCGGTGTAATTGTTCAGCCCCTGGCGGGCGCCCGCCGGTCCCGGCGGATTGGCCTTGCCGTGGGGCGTGACCTCGCTGGCGCAGGCGCCCTCCGCGATCTTGCCCAGGGACGGGTCGATATCGACCATCACCCAGTGGTAGAAGTCCACGCGCGCCAGGTCCGAGGGGATCTCGCGATCGTCCTGGTTGACGTCGTCGGGCTTGCTGGGCGCGTCCGGGTCGACGCAGATCAGGACCAGCGAGCGCGTGCCGTCCGGTAGGTCGTCCCAGCTCAACTCGGGATTGCGGTTGTCCGAGAAACGCACGTGGGTCTGGGGATCGGGCACCGCGAAGGCATACTGGTCGGGAATGACCCCGCCGTCCGCGAATGCCGTGGTCGTCAGCTTCATGGCCACCTCCGTTGCAAATCCGAACCCGACCTTAACGACGCGTCCGCACCTCGTCTAGCGACGCCGCGCGGCGCCGTCGCGGGTCTCAGCGCCACAGCCAGCCGTCGGCCGCGCGGCGGATGCCGGCGGCGGCACGTTCCCCCAGCCGTTCCATGACGCCGGGCTTGGTCTTGTAATGCACCCGGTACACGGCGCGCTTGTCGGCCGCCGCGGCCAGCATCAGGTCGTCGCTGGTCTTGATCTCGTCGACCAGCTTCAGCTCCAGGGCCTGGGTGCCGTGCCAGTGCTCGCCGGTGGCGACGCGGTCGATGTCGACCTCGGCGCGGTTGTCGGCCACGAACTGCTTGAACAGGCCGTGGGTGGCCTCGAGCTCCTCGCGGAACTTGGCCCGCCCCTCGTCGGTGTTCTCGCCGAACAGGGTGAGGGTGCGTTTGTGGTCGCCGGCGGTGTGCATCTCGAAGTCGATGTGCTTGTCCTTGAGCAGGCGGTTGAAGTTCGGGAGCTGCCCGACCACGCCGATGGAGCCGATGATGGCGAAGGGGGCGGCGACGATGCGGTCGGCCACGCAGGCCATCATGTAGCCGCCGCTGGCGGCGAGCCGGTCGACCGCGGCGGTCAGCCTGATCCCGGATTCCCGCAGGCGCCGGAGCTGCGAGGCCGCCAGGCCGTAGCTGTGCACCAGGCCGCCCGCGGATTCCAGGCGCAGCAGGACCTCGTCGTCGGGCTCGGCCACCTGCAGGATCGCGGTGATCTCCTCGCGCAGGTTGGTTACCGCCGAGGCCCGGATATCACCGTCGAAGTCCACCACGAACAGACGCGAGGCCTGCCGCGGCTTGCCCAGCTTGGCGGCCTTGGCGCGCTGTTTCTCCTCGGCCTTGCGACGCTTGGCCCGCGCCTTGCGCTCGCGCTTGTCGAGCAGGTGGCCGTGGAGGGTATCGGCCATGCGCTCCAGGCGGTCGTTGACGTGGGTCACCTCCAACCCTTCCCCGGCCTGGCGCCGCAGTTGCTGAACTGAGGCCGCGACCCAGGCGACCACGACGCCGATCGCGACCACGGCGGTTACCGTCTTGGCCAGGAACAGGCCGTAGTCAGCGAGCAATTGGGTGAACGCTTCCATGAGAGATCCTTGCTGTGTCGGATTGCATGTTTCGTGTTTCGTGTTCGGCGCGTCAAGTCGCGGCGACGACGCTCGTGGCGAAGTCCGAAAAACGAAACGGGGAACGCCCTGCCGGGCGACGGCGAGAGCCTACAACCAGCCGCCCAGCTCGCGCGTGACGATCCCGGCCAGCATATCGATGTGCGCCGGGTCGTCGTTGAGGGCCGGGATATAGCTCAAGCGTTCGCCGCCGTTTTCCTCGAACAGTTCGCGGTTGCCGATGGCGATCTCCTCCAGGGTCTCCAGGCAGTCCGCGGAGAAGCCCGGGCAGAGCACGTCCACGCTGCGCACGCCGTCGCGGCCCCAGGCCTCCAGGGTCTTGTCCGTGTACGGTTGCAGCCAGGGCTCGCGGCCGAACCGGCTCTGGAAACAGACCTTCCATTCGCCGCGGCTCAGGCCCAGCTCGGCGGCCAGGAGCTGGGCGGTGATGCCGCAGTCGCGCGGGTAGGGGTCGCCGTTCTTGACGTAACGCTTGGGGATGCCGTGGTAGGAGAGCATCAGGCGCTCGCCGCGGCCGTGCGTGTCCCAGTGCCGGCGCACGGAATCCGCGAGGGCGCGGATATAGGCGGGCTCGTCGTGGTAGTGGGTCACCGTGCGCAGCGCCGGCTGGCTGCGCCAGCGCCGCATGATCTCGGTCACCCGGTCGAACGTGGTCGCGGTGGTGGTGGCCGAGTATTGCGGGTACATCGGCAGCAGCAGGATGCGCTCGGCGCCGGCGTCGCGCAGCTCTTCCAGGCCCTGGGCGAGCGAGGGCCGGCCATAGCGCATGGCGAGTGCCACGTGTACCGGCCGCGACAGGTCGGCATCCAGCCGTTGTTGCAGGGCCTCGCACTGCCGGCGGGCGATCACCAGCAGCGGCGAGCCGCTGTCCCACCAGATCTTGGCGTAGGCCTCGGCGGACTTCTTCGGCCGCGTCGTCAGGATCACGCCGTAGAGCAGGGGCAGCCACAGCCAGCGCGGCGCCTCGACCACGCGGGGGTCGCCGAGGAATTCGGCGAGATAGCGCCGCACATCCCCCGGTTCGGGCGACTCCGGCGTGCCCAGGTTGGTCAGGAGCACGCCCAGGGGGGCGTCGCGTTCGTTGGGTACCGTCATTGCCGCGGTATTTTACAGGAGCCGGCCCTCACGGGTGGATGTCGCCCCGTTCCAGTCGCCCGACGTAATCCTTGTACGCCCCCATGGCCTTGTGCCCGAGGATCACCATCAGCGGCAGGTTGATGATCAGCATCAGGCCCACCCCGACGGTGCTGAGGGTGTCCAGCTCGCGCGTGGTCTGGATCAGCCCCGTGCAGGCGAGCACGATCAGGCCGCAGTAGACCGCGCGGTAGGGCGGTATCCAGCGTTGCCCGAACAGGTAGGTGATCGCCTGCTCGCCGTAATAGCTCCAGGTGATCATGGTGGAGATGGCGAACAGCCAGATGGTGAGGGTCACCATCCATTGGCCGAGGCCGTCGGCCGCCGAGTCGAACGCCTTGGCGGTGAGGGTGGAGGCGGTGTAGTCGGCGAACAGGCCGTCCTCGACCAGGCGCGGCTCGCCGTCCAGGGGCAGGGGCGTCCACTGGATGCGCGGCCCCGCGTTGCCCGGCTCGATGCGGCCGTAGAGGCGCTCGCGCCCGTCGTCGCCGGCGACCACGACGAACACCGAGTCGCCGGCGTGCCAGCCGCCGTCCTCCCAGACGGGCGGCGTGTCGGTACCGGGGATCCAGCCGCTGTCGGTCTGCTCGAACGCGGGCGGCTCCTCCCAGGCGGCCGAGGGGCCGCGGTCCCAGACGCCGCTGACCAGGATCACCAGGGCGGTCACGGTGCAGACCACCAGGGTATCGATGAAGGGCTCCAGTCCCGCGACGATGCCTTCCGTGACCGGCTCGCGGGTGCGCACGGCGGCATGGGCGATCGGGGCGCTGCCCAGCCCCGCCTCGCTGGAGAACAGGGCGCGCTTCATGCCGAAGATGAAGGCGGTGGCCAGGCCGGCGCCGAGGAAGGCACCGCCGGCGTCCGCCGGCGAGAAGGCGCTGGTCAGGATCAGGGCGAAGGTGCCGGGCAGCTCGTCGGCATTCATGTAGAGCACCCACAGCCCCGCCAGTACGTAGATGCTGCCCATGATCGGGACCAGCCGCGCCGCCAGCGCGCCGATGCGCCGGATGCCGCCGATGATCACCACGCCCACGGCCGCGGCCAGGACCAGACCGGTGAGCCAGGGCGCGACGCCGAAGTATTCGCGCGTGGTGTCGCCCACGCTCCAGGACTGGAACATGTTGCCGGCGAAGAAGGCGTAGGTGAGCAGTGCCACGCTGAAAGCGCCGCCCACCACCGTGCCGGTGCGGGCCAGCCGGGGCGACAGCTCGGCGAGCCCCCGCTTGGCGACCCACATGGTGCCGCCGTGGGGGTTGGCCGGATCGGAGACATCGCGGTAGATCACCGCCAGCAGCACTTCCGTGGCCTTGATCGCCATGCCCACGAAGCCCACCACCCACATCCAGAACACCGCGCCGGGGCCGCCGATCTCGACCGCGATCGCCACGCCGGCGATGTTGCCCAGGCCGACGGTGGCCGCCAGCGCCGCCGACAGGGCGGAGAAGTGGCTGAGCACGCCGGGGCCGCCCGGCGCGGTCCAGCGGCCGGTGAGCAGTCCGAAGCCGTGGGTCAGCGCCCGGTACTGCAGGAAGCCGCTCCAGACCGTGAACAGCACGCCCACCGCGAGCAGCACCAGCAGGACCGGCACCGACAGGGTGACGGCGTTGATCGACTCCAGGATGCCGAAGACGGTTTCCATGGGCTCAGACCACGCCGAGGCCGTTGAGGGCGATCCAGAGGATGCCGAGCGGACACACGAATCGGAGCATGAACAGCCACAGGCCGGTGCCCGGTATCGGGTGTCGGCCGTCCTGCGTCAGGGCGGAAATGGCCTTGGGTCCGAGCTTCCAGCCCACGAACAGGGCGGTCACGAAGGCGCCGCCGGGCATGAGCACCGAGGTGGCCAGGGTGTCGGCGAAGGTCAGGAAGTCCTGGCCGTTGACGGTGAAGCCGGACCAGAGCCCCATCGATAGGGCCGAGGGCACCGCCAGCGCGGAGGTGATGACCGCCGCGAGCAGTGTGGCGCTGTGGCGACGCAGGCCGTGCTCGTCCTTGATGTACGTGACGATCACCTCCAGCAGGGAAACCGCCGAGGTGAGCGCGGCGATCGCCAGCAGCACGAAAAAGAGGGTGCTGAAGATCTGCCCCGCCGGCATCTGAGCGAAGACCGTCGGGAGGGTGATGAAGGTCAGCGCCGGGCCCTGGTCGGGGGCGACGCCGGCGGCGAACACCGCCGGCAGGATCACCAGGCCGGCGAGGAAGGCGATCAGGGTGTCGAGGCCGGTGATCATGCCGGCGTCCGCGGCCAGGTTGTCGTCACGGGTCATGTACGAGCCGTAGGTGATCAGCGCGCCCAGGCCCAGTGACAGCGAGAAGAAGGCCTGGCCGATGGCGCCGACGAAGGTGTCGGGACCGACCTTGCTCCAGTCGGGACGCAGGTAGAAGGCGATACCCTCGCCGGCGCCCGGCAGGGTCACCGCGCGCACCACCAGGATCAGCAGCAGCACGAATAGCAGGGGCATGAACAACTTGGAGGTGCGCTCGATACCGGCGCCGATGCCGCCGGCCACCACGATCGCCGTCAGGGTCATGAACAGGGCCGCGCAGGCCAGGGGCGCCACGGGATCGCCGACGAAATCCTGGAACACGGTGCGCACGGTTTCGCCGTCGGTGCTGTGGATCGCGCCCTCCGCGCTCAGGGCGATATAGGCCAGGGTCCAGCCGGCCACCACGATGTAATAGGACAGCACCAGGAACGCCGTGATGATGCCCAGCATGCCCGCCAGGGGCCAGAGGCCGCCGGCAAGCTCGCGGAACGCGCCGACCGGATTCTTCTGGGTGCTGCGCCCGATCAGAAGCTCGGCGAGCATCAGCGACAGGCCGAAGACCAGGATGAAGCCGAGGTAGAGAATCAGGAAGGCGCCGCCGCCCTCCTCGCCGGCCATGTACGGGAATTTCCAGACATTGCCGAGACCGACCGCGGAGCCGGCCGTGGCCATGATGAAGCCGAAACGCGTCCCCCAGTGCTCGCGTCGCGCCATGGACGGTTCCCCCGTGGAGCTTGGAACAAGCGGTCGAGTCTAACGGAAGCGCCCGGGATTGCGCAGTCCGTGCAGCTCGCCGGAATCGAGTCGTCGCAGGTAGTCGCGATAGGCGGTGATCGCCTTGTGCGCCAGGACCAGGGTCAGCGGCAGGTTGATACAGAGCATGAAGGCCACCCCCAGTACCCCGATCTGATCGAGCTGGCGGGCGCCCTCGATGAGACCGGCACAACCCACCACGATCAGGGCACAGAACATCAAGCGGTAGCCCGTGACCCAGCGTTCGCCCCCGAGATAGATCACGCCCTGCTCGCCGTAATAGCTCCAGGTGATCATGGTGGACAGCGCGAACATCCAGATCGCCAGCGTGATCAGCCATTTGCCGAGGCCGGCGGCGGCGCTGTCGAAGGCGTGGGCGGTCAGGGTGGAGCCGGTGTAGTCGGCGTAGACGCCGTTGCCCACCAGGGCCGGTCGGACGTCGGCGACCACGTTCTCCCAGGCGATCACGCGCTGGCCGTCGCGGTGGACGACATCGCCGAACAGGCGTTGGCGCCCCTCGCCGGTCGCCACCAGGACGAACAGCCGGTCGTCCTCGGCCCAGGCCGTACGCATGTCGTCGGGCACCGGTGTGTCCGGGAGGCCCCAGTGCGCCTCCGCGGTCGCCGTCAAGGCGGTGTCCCGGGGCAGTTCGCCTTCCGGCGGCCGGTCCCAGACGCCGCTGGACAGGATCACCAGCGCGGTGATGGTGCAGACCACCAGCGTGTCTACGAATGGCTCCAGCCCGGCGACGATGCCCTCGGTGACCGGTTCCGGGGTCTTCACGGCGCTGTGGGCGATGGGAGCGGTGCCCAGGCCGGCCTCGCTGGAGAACAGGGCGCGCTTCAGGCCCCAGATGAAGGCGGTGGCCACGCTCGCGCCGACGAATGCCTGGCCGGCCTCGGTGGGCGCGAAGGCGCTGGTCACGATCAGCCGCAGCATCGCGGGCACGACCTCGGCGTTCATCGCCAGCACCACGAGGCCGGCGGCGACGTAGAGCAGGGCCATGAACGGCACCAGGATGCCCGCGACCCGGCCGATCCGGCGCACGCCGCCCAGGGTCACCAGTCCCACCAGCACGGCCAGGACCGCGCCGGTGATCACCGGTTCCACGCCGAAATAGCTGCGGGTGGTGTCGGCCACGTTCCAGGATTGGAAGATCGCGTTGGCGGTGACCGCGTTGGTGATCAGGGCGAGGCAGAAAATGCCGCCGACCCACTTGCCGGCCCGCGCCAGTCCCGGGCGCAGTTCGGCGAGACCGCGCCGGGCCACCCACATGGCGCCGCCGTGCGGATTGTCGGGATCGTCGACGTTGCGATACAGCATCGCCAGGGTGACCTCGACCATTTTCACGGCCATGCCCACCAGGCCGACCACCCACATCCAGAACACCGCGCCGGGGCCGCCGAACTCCACCGCCAGGGCCACGCCGGCGATGTTGCCCAGCCCGACGGTGGCGGACAGCGCGGCCGAGACCGCCTGGAAATGACTGATGGCGCCGGGCCCCGTGCCGGTATCGTAACGGCCCAGGGTGAGGGCGATGCCGTGGGTCAGCGCGCGTAGCTGCCCAAAGCCGGTCCAGACGGTGAACAGCACGCCCGCCGCTACCAGCACGCAGAGCACGGGCACGGAGAACACCGCGCCGTTGATGGCGCCGACGACGGTATACAATTGCGCGGTGAGATCGGTCACCCCGGCAGGGTAACCCGCCGTGCCCGGAGCCGCGAAGCGCCCGCCGCGGCGGTGTCCGACCGCGGTTATGTTAGGTTAAGCGCCGCCGGACGCCCGGAGACGTCGATTCGCACGTGATGCAGCCACCAGTCGTGATCCGCTTTGGCGCCTTCGGGGATACCCTGATGTTGACGCCGGTCTTCCGTTATCTCGCCCGCCACTTCGGTGCGCCGGCGGATTTTGCCGCGCGAGGCCCCTGGTCGCTGCCGATCCTGGAACCGCACCCGGATGTGGGCGAGATCTGCCAGTTGCACAGCAAGCGGGTGCCCTTCCTGTTCAACCGCGACCAGCAGGCCATGGTCCGCTGGTTGGCGGTACGCCGGCAACGGCTGCTCCTTAATCTCGAGGGCGACGCCAAGACCGCCGAGCTGTTGCGCCGGGCGGGTGTTGCGTCCGGGCGGGTACTGGGGTTCCAGGATATGCCGGTGGACCCGGCTTATCGCCACCAGGTCCGGGCCATGCTTTCGCGCGTGCGCATGCGTCTGGAGGGACGAGGCGATATCGAGGATCTGGACGAGCGCCTGCATGTCCCGGTCGCGCCGGCCTGGCGCGAGGACCGCGATGCCTGGTTGGCCGGTCGTGGCTGGTCGGACGATGAACTGGTGATAGTGGCGCCGGGCAACAAGCGGACCATGTCCCGCCGTTCCTACGAACGCGGCTCAAACCGCAAGCACTGGCCCATCGAGGATTGGGCACGGCTCTGTGACCGTCTGCTGGAGACGCGGCCCGGGGCGCGGATCCTGGTGGTGGGGGCGCCGGTGGAACAACGCCTGGCCGCGGCGATCGCCGCCTCGGCGGCATCCCCGCGCGTGCATGCCGTGGCCTCGGAGATGACCGTGACGCGTCTGTTGGCGCTGCTGGCGCATGCCCGCGGCGCGGTCGCCCTGGACTCGGGCCCGTCGCATGCGGCCGCCGCGGTCGGCTGCCCCGTCGTGACCCTGTTCAAGGCGACCGATCCGTCGCGCTTCGGGCCGTTGTCGGCAAGCGGGTTGGCGCGTGAGGTCACGCCGGGTGGCGTGCCGCTCGCCGACTGGCGCCCCGGCCCGATCGCGTTGGATTCGGTGCTGGCGGCCTGGTGTTCCCTGCAGGACGAGGTCGCCGCCCGGGCCGGCGGCTGATCAGCGTTCGAGTATCGCGGTCACGCCCTGGCCGCCCGCCGCGCAGACCGAGATCAGTCCCCGGCCGCCGCCGTTGGCGTCCAGCAGCTTGGCCAGGGTGGCGACGATCCGGGCGCCGGTGGCGGCGAAGGGATGCCCCAGCGCCACGCTCGATCCCTTGACGTTGAGCTTGTCGCGGTCGATGGCGCCGAGCGGGGCGTCGCGGCCGAGGGCCTCCTTGCAATAGCGTTCGGATTCCCAGGCTTCCAGCGTGCACAGCACCTGGGCGGCGAAGGCTTCGTGGATCTCGTAGAAATCGAAATCCTGGAGGGTCAGGCCGGCCAGGTCCAGCATCCGCGCCACCGCGTAGGTCGGCGCCATCAGCAGACCCTCGCCGGCGTCCACGAAGTCCACGGCCGCGGTCTGGGAATAGGGCGTGACATAGGCCTGCACGGGCAGATCGTGCCGCTTCGCGTAGTCCTCCGACACCAGGTAGACCGCGGCGGCGCCGTCGGTCAGGGGCGTGGAGTTGCCCGCGGTCAGCGTGCCGTGCTCCTTGTCGAAGGCGGGCCGGAGCTTGGTCAGTTTCTCCAGGCTGGAGTCGGGACGCAGGTTGTTGTCGCGGTCGACGCCGTGGAACGGGAACACGAGGTCGTCGTAGAAGCCCTCCTCGTAGGCCCGGGCCCCGTTCATGTGGCTGGCGTAGGCCAACTCGTCCTGGGCCGCCTGGGTGATGCCCCATTCCTTGGCCATGAGCTCGCAGTGCTCGCCCATGGACAGGCCGGTGCGCGGTTCGCCCGTGCCCGGGTAGTCCGGGATCAGGTGCTTCGGGCGGATGCGGGCCAGTGCCTTCAGTCGGTCGGCGGCGCCGCGGGCGCGGTTGGCGTCGAGCAGGATGCGGCGCAGGCCGTCGTTGAGGGCGATGGGGGCGTCCGAGGTGGTGTCGACGCCGGCGGCGATGGCGGTGTCGATCTGGCCCATGGCGATCTTGTTGGCCAGCAGGATGGTGGTCTCGAGGCTGGTGCCGCAGGCCTGTTGGGCGTCGAAGGCCGGCGTGTGCGGGTCCAGGCCGCAGCCCAGCACCGATTCCCGGGTGAGATTGAAGTCACGTGAATGTTTGAGCACCGCGCCGGCGGCGACCTCGCCGATGCGCCGGCCGGCCAGGTCGTACTTGCGGACCAGGGCCGACAGGGCGCCGGTCAGCATGTCCTGGTTGGACAGGCCGGTATAGGCCGTGTTCGCCCGGCAGAAGGGGATGCGGGCGCCGCCGACCACGGCGACGCGACGGGGCAGATCGGTGGCCATGATTCGCTCCGGTTCGGGCCGGCGCTCGCCGGCGTGCATGCCTGTGCGGATAAACTAAGACGTAACCCCCGCAGCGACAAGGATTCCGGGCCCGCGAAAAAAATTTCGGACCGGCCCTTGATTCACCCTGGCTCGCCCCTATGATTAGCACTCGCTCGCGACGAGTGCTAACAAGCGGGCAGCGCCTTGCCACGCAGGGCGTCATCGGTTTTGGGACCACTGAACATTCGGCTAACGAGGAGAAGGGTGGCATGAATATCCGTCCTCTACACGATCGCGTCGTGATCAAGCGGCTCGAAGAGGAGCAGAAGACCTCCGGCGGGATCGTCATCCCGGACACCGCGGCGGAGAAGCCGCAGAAGGGCGAGGTCGTCGCCGTGGGCAACGGCAAGATCCTCGATAACGGCGAGACCCGCGCGCTCGACGTCAAGGTCGGCGACAAGGTGCTGTTCGGCAAGTTTTCCGGCACCGAGGTCAAGGTCGACGAGGAGGAAGTGCTGGTCATGCGCGAGGAAGACATCCTGGCGGTGCTCGAGAAGTAACTCGGCGCCGCTTTTTTGTGCGTGACGATTTCTTCCAACGAATCAACGGTTAAGCAAGGGGTAAGTGGCAATGGCTGCTAAAGAAGTGCGTTTCGGCGACGACGCCCGGCAAAAGCTGCTGAAGGGCGTCAACACGCTGGCCAACGCGGTCAAGGTGACGTTGGGTCCCAAGGGCCGCAACGTGGTCCTGGAGAAGTCCTTCGGCTCGCCCACGGTGACCAAGGACGGCGTCTCGGTCGCCAAGGAGATCGAGCTCGAGGACAAGTTCGAGAACATGGGTGTGCAGATGGTCAAGGAGGTCGCCTCCAAGACCTCGGACGTGGCCGGCGACGGCACCACGACCGCCACCGTGCTCGCCCAGTCCATCGTCAAGGAGGGCATCAAGGCGGTGTCCGCCGGTCTCAACCCGATGGACCTCAAGCGCGGCATCGACAAGGCCGTGGAGGCCGCCGTCGACGAGCTGGCGAAGCTGTCCAAGCCGTGCGACGACGAGAAGTCGATCGCTCAGGTGGGTGCGATCTCCGCCAACTCCGACCAGGAGATCGGCAAGATCATCGCCGACGCCATGAACAAGGTCGGCAAGGAAGGCGTGATCACGGTCGAGGAGGGCTCCGGCCTGCATAACGAGCTCGACGTCGTCGAGGGCATGCAGTTCGACCGCGGCTACCTCAGCCCGTACTTCGTGACCGACAACCAGACCATGCAGGCGGAACTGGAGAATCCCTTCATCCTCCTGCACGACAAGAAGATCTCCAACATCCGCGACCTGCTGCCGCTGCTGGAGAGCGTGGCCAAGGCCAACCGCCCGCTGATGATCATCTCCGAGGACATCGAGGGCGAGGCCCTGGCGACCCTGGTGGTGAACAACATGCGCGGCATCGTCAAGGTGGCCGCGGCCAAGGCGCCCGGCTTCGGTGATCGCCGCAAGGCCATGCTCGAGGACATGGCGGTGCTCACCGGCGGTCGCGTGATCTCCGAGGAGCTCGGCATGAGCCTGGAGAAGGCCACCATCGACGATCTCGGCGAGGCCAAGAAGGTCCAGGTCGGCAAGGAAGACACCACCATCATCGACGGCGCCGGCTCCAACGACGCCATCGAGGCGCGCATCAAGCAGATCCGTGCGCAGATCGAGGAATCCACCTCGGACTACGACAAGGAGAAGCTGCAGGAGCGCGTGGCCAAGCTGGCCGGCGGTGTCGCCGTGATCCGCGTGGGCGCGGCCACCGAGACCGAGATGAAGGAGAAGAAGGCGCGCGTCGAGGACGCCCTGCACGCCACCCGCGCCGCGGTGGAAGAGGGTATCGTCCCCGGCGGCGGCGTGGCCCTGCTGCGCACGCTCAAGGCGCTGGAGAAGCTCAAGGGCGACAATACCGACCAGGACGCGGGCATCCGCATCCTGCGCCGGGCGATCCAGGAGCCCCTGCGCCAGATCGTCTTCAACAGCGGTGCCGAGGCGTCCGTGGTGGTCAACGAGGTGCTGTCCAAGGACGGCAACTACGGCTACAACGCCGCCTCCGGCGAGTACGGCGACATGGTGAAGATGGGCATCCTGGACCCGACCAAGGTGTCCCGCACCGCGCTGCAGAACGCCGCGTCCGTGTCTTCGCTGCTCCTGACCACCGAGGCCGCCGTAGCCGAGGTGCCGGAGGAGGACGACAAGGGCGGCGGCGCGCCCGACATGGGCGGCATGGGTGGCATGGGCGGCATGATGTAAAGCCGTCCGGCCATTCCGGCCCGGAAACGACCCCCGCCTTCGGGCGGGGGTTTTTTTATGTGTCGGGCCGGAGCAGATCCCAGGACAGGGGCGTGCCGCGTTCGATGTCCGCGTTGACCGACATGCCGAGTACCGCGTCGAGATGGCGCGGCGCCAGGCCGTATCCCGGCCGGATCACCCGCAAGTTCTCGCGCGTCAGGGTGTCGCCCCGGCGCAGGTCGCGGACCACGTAGAGCGAGCGCTTGAAGCGCCGGGCGCCGGCCTCGGCGTCGGTCGGCTCGTAGCGCACGCCGCCGCCGGCCTCCCAGGCCCGGCGGGTCTCCGTGACCAGCGCGGCGAGTTCGGCCGGCTCCAGGGAGAAAGCCGCGTCGACGCCGCCCGCCGCGCGGTCCAGGGTGACGTGCTTCTCGATCGCCACCGCCCCGTGCGCCACCGCCGCCACGGGTACGCCGATTCCCGGCGTGTGGTCGGACAGGCCGACCTGACAGCCGAACAGGTCCCGCATGTGCGGCACGGTCCGCAGATGGCTGTCCCGGGGATCGCCGGGGTAGCTGCTGGTGCACTTGAACAGCAGGGGGGAATCCCCGCCCGCCGCATGCACGGCCGCCACTGCTTCGTCCAGCGTGGCGACGTCGGACAAGCCGGAGGAAATCAGCACCGGCTTGCCGGTAGCCGCCGCGTGGCGGATCAGCTCGAGATGATTGTTCTCGAAGGAGGCGATCTTGTAGGCGGGGCAGTCGAGTCCTTCCAGGAAATCCACCGCCTCCGGCTCGAAGGGGCTGCTGAAGCAGATCAGGCCGTGTTCCCGGGCGCGCTCGAACAGGGCGGCGTGCCAGTCCATCGGGGTGTGGGCCTGTTCGTAAAGTTCGTACAGGTTGCGGCCTTCCCAGGGCGTGCCCGAGTCGCGGATCAGGAAGTCCTCGCGGCGGCTGTCGATGGTCAGCATGTCCGCGGTATAGGTCTGCAGCTTGACCGCGTCCGCGCCCGCCTCGGCGATCGCGTCCACGATGCGCAGCGCGCGCTCTAGGGAACCGTCGTGGTTGCCGGACAGCTCGGCCACGATGAAGGGCGGCCGGTCCGGACCGATCCGGCGGCCCGCGATCTCAATCTCCGGGATCATGATCCAGTTTCTCCAGCCTCAGCTTGTACACGTGGCCGCGCAGCCGAAAGAAGGCCGGGTAGCGGTCCGGGTCCGCCACCCGCATCCGGTCGAATTGCGCCGCGATGGTGTCGTGGGGGTCGAGCTCGCTGTCCGCGGGGCGGCGCCGACGGCGGTAGGTGGGTTCGATGTCCGTCGGTTGCGGCCGGGGGCGCGGGTCGGCTGCCAGCGACAGGGCCTCGTCCATGAGCGCCAGCTCGGCCTCGAACAGGCGCCGGTCGATCTCGTCGTGGAGGGCGTGCGGCGGCACGTCGATCCGCCGCTGCGCCCAGATGGCGCCGGTGTCCGGCTCGTCGGCGGCCGCCAGCAGCGTGACCGTGATCGTCTCCGCCCCTTCCAGGATCGACCAGACATGCGGACTCCAGCCCCGGCCGCGCGGCAGGTCGCTGGCGTGCAGCACCAGGGCGTGCCGGAACCGGGCCCGCGTCGCGGCATCGACGAGCTCGCCGCAGGACACCAGGAAAAGCAGGTCGCCACCCGTCAGTTCCCGGGTCGAGCGCGCGAGGCGGATGTCGTGATGCTCGCGCCGGCGGGCGATCCAGCCTTCCAGCCAGGCGTTCACGGGATGGTCCGGGCTGCTGCAGAGGATGCTTATATCCATGGGCCGTCCCCGGTCATCGCGGCGGCGACGCGTCCGGCACCCCGACCGTCGACGAGCGCCATGCCGCATGCGCTCATTTCGCGCATGGTACCCGGCTCGGCCAGCAGCCGGCGCGCGGCCCGCGCGACACGGTCGGCGGTCGCCGGCATCTGCGGCGGTCCTTCGACGTGGATGGCGGCGCCCGCCCGCACCAGGGCCCGGGCGATCGGGGCCTGGTTGGCGGCAAGCGTCGTCACCACCGTCGGCAGGCCGAGACAACAGCGCTCCCAGGAGGTGGTGCCCGCCGCGCCGATCGCCAGATCATGCGCGGCCATCAGTGCCGCCATGTCCGCCACGTCGACCCGCACCCGGCAGTGTCCGCCCAGGGCGGCCGCGCGCTCGCATACGTCGTCGAGCCAGGGGGCGCCGCCGCCCTTGACGACGGTGATGTCCGCTTCCGCCGGCAGGTCTGTCCGACCCAGGGCGGTCAGGATGGCACCCGTTCCGTTATCGCGGTCGACGCCGCCGAGGCTGACCAACAGCCGCTTTCGCGGCCGGTCGAATCGCCGCGCCAGCCGGGCGCGTTGCGCCGCGAACTGGTCCCGCAGCAGGGCGTGATCCGCCCCCAACAGCAGGCGCGCGTCCGGATTCACGCGGCCGGCGTAGTCGGCCGGTTGCCGGTACGGGGTCTGATCCAGCAACGCCGTGCAGCGGTGATCACGGTCGGTGAGGTCGGTGACGACCAGGAGGTTGTCGCTGCATGGCCGCACGGCATCCTCCCAGTGTGCCTCCAGGCCATAATGGTCGACCACCAGCCAATCCCAGGGGACGCCGTCATCCAGGGCCGCGGCCGTGCCGTCGGCATCGGGCCGCCAGTCCGGGAGCATCGCCTCCGGGCCGCCGTCCTCGCCGGCTTCGCCGCGGTCGAGGACGGTCACGGGGAAGCCGGCGTCCCGGACGGTCCGGATGAGATCGCCGGGCAGGGCGCGGCTGACGAAGCGACAGTCGTGGCCGTCGCGGGCGAGCCGCCGCGCCAGCGTGAGACAACGGGCGACATGGCCGCTGCCGATGGTCCGCGATGCGTCGGCGCGGAACGCGATCCTCATGCCCCGGCCCTCCGCGGCATCGCGCTCAGGCCGTGTCCAGCGCGCGTTCGAGAGCCGCCACCACACGATCCTGATCGGCCTCCGCCATTGTCGGGAACAACGGCAGGGTCAGGGCGCCGGCATAGTAGCGCTCGGCCTCGGGGAAATCGCCGGGCGCGAATCCCCGGGCGCGGTAATAGGGCTGGGTGTGCACGGGGATGTAGTGCACGTTCACGCCCACGCCGGCGGCGCGCATCGCCTCGAAGATCCGGCGCCGGCGCGGGACGAGTTCCGCGTCCAGGCGCACGGCGTAGAGATGGCAGGCGGACAGGTCCGGAGGCGCGGGACGCGGGGTCGGCGTGACCGGCAGATGCGCGAGCGCGCGATCATAGCGCTCGGCCAGGGCGTTGCGACGCTCGACATAAGTCGTCAGGCGCCGCAGTTGGCTGCGCCCGAGGGCGGCCTGCATCTCGGTCATGCGGTAGTTGCCGCCGAGTTCCACCTGGGCGTAGGCCCAGGGGCCGTCCGGCGCGTCGGGAACGTCGTCCGTGTCCCGGGTGACACCATGGCTCCGGACCCGCCGCAGCCGCGCCGCCAGTTCGGGGTCATCGGTCGTGGCCGCGCCACCCTCGCCGGTGGTGACGATCTTGACCGGATGGAAGCTGAATACCGTGATGTCCGAGAACATGCAAGCGCCGACCGGCGCGCCGGCGTGGCGAGCGCCGACGGCGTGGGCGGCGTCCTCGATCACGCGGAAGCCGTACTCCTCGGCCAACGCGCCGATGGCGCGCATGTCGCAGGAACGTCCCGCGAAATGCACCGGCATCACCACGTCCGGCAGGCGGCCGCGCTCGCGCGCCTCGGCGAGCCTGGCGGCCAGCGCCGCCGGGTCCATGTTCAGGGTCTCGGGATCGACGTCGACGAAATCCACGTCCGCGCCGCACAGGCGCGCGGCGTTGGGCGAGGCGACATAGGTGACGGGCGAGGTCCACATGAGACCGCCGGGACCGAGCCCCAGCGCGCGGCAGGCGGCGTGCAGCGCCGAGCTGGCGCTGTTCATGGCGACCGCGTGGGCGGCGCCGACGCGGTCGGCCAGGTCCGCCTCGAAGGCCGGGACCCGCGGGCCCTGGGTGATCAGCTCGGCCCGCAGCGCCTCGGTGACCGCGGCAATGTCCTCCTCGGTGATCTCCTGGCGTCCGTACGGGATCATAGGCCGGCGAGATGGTTGACGCGCCGGATCTCGTCGACGTCGAGGAAGTGCTCGTTTGTGCCCGATTGGTACTCGAACTGGAAGGGCACCGGGGTCCCCGTCTCGCCCAGCACGTTGGTCGCGTAGTCGATGTCCTGGTTGTGGAACTTGATCGTGGGCTTGATCACGTAGTGGTCGCGGAACTCCAGGGTCAGGTGGGAGTCGTCCGCCGGGCACATGACCTCGTGCAGCTTCTCCCCCGGCCGGATCCCGACCACCGTGGTGGTGGCGTCCGGGGCCATCGCCCGGGCCACGTCGATGATGCGTACGGAGGGGATCTTGGGCACGAAGGTCTCGCCCCCGTACATGCGCTCGAAGCTCTTGAGGACGAAGTCCACGCCCTGCTGCAGGGTGATCCAGAACCGGGTCATGCGCTCGTCCGTGATCGGCAACTCGGTGGCGCCCTCATCCAGGAGGCTCCGGAAGCAGGGCACCACCGAGCCGCGCGAGCCGACGACGTTGCCGTAGCGCACCACCGAGAACCGCGTCGGCCGGCCGCCGGCGATGTTGTTGCCGGCCACGAACAGCTTGTCCGAAGCGAGCTTGGTCGCGCCGTAGAGGTTGAGCGGGTTGGCGGCCTTGTCGGTGGACAGGGCGATCACGCGCTCGACGTCGTTGGCCAGGGCCGCGTCGATGACGTTCTCCGCCCCGTGGACGTTGGTCTTCACGCACTCCATGGGGTTGTATTCGGCGGCCGGCACCTGCTTCAGGGCAGCGGCGTGCACCACGTAATCGATGCCGTGCATCGCCTGCTGCAGGCGCGCCCGATCGCGCACGTCGCCGAGGAAGAAGCGCAGGCACTCGTGGTCGAGGCCGCGTTGCATCTCGTATTGCTTGAGCTCGTCGCGGGAGAAGATCACCAGACGCCGGGGGCGGTGGCGTTCGAGCACCGTGCGCACGAAACGCTGTCCGAACGAGCCGGTGCCGCCCGTCACCAGGATGCTTTTGTCGTCGAGCATATTCTCCCCGTTTTCCCCGCGCCCCCGTGGGAACGGCAGACTATGCCCCCGGCCGTGGCGGGGCCGCAACCGCCGTTCGCGTGCCGCCCCCGCCGGTTTCTTATAGCATCTGACCTGATTCGTGTCCCGGCAGGATGCAGCGAACGTGAAACCGATCCAGCTCGGCAACCGGCAGGTGGGCGGCGGCGCGCCGGTCTACGTGACCTTCGAGGCGGGGCCCACCCATTGCGGACTCGAATCCGCGAAGCGGCTGGTCACGGCCGCCGCGCGGGCGGGCGCGGACGCGGTCAAGTTCCAGGTGGTCGATCCGGATCGCATGGTCGCGGACAGGACGCAGCCGTTCGAATACGAGGTGCTGGCCGATCGCGCCACGGGGCGCACCGAGCGGGTCAGCGAGCCGCTGTACGATCTGCTGGCGCGACGGGCACTGTCGCCGCACGAGTGGCGCCGTCTCAAGCGCCACGCGGACGAGGCCGGGTTGGCGTTCTTCGCCACGGTGGCCTTCGAGGACGAGATCGACCTGGTACGCGAACTCGGTTGTCACTCGATCAAGATCGCCTCCGCCGACGTCAATCACCTGCCGCTGATCCGGCGCGCGGCGGCCACCGGCCTCTGCATCCAGCTGGACACCGGCAGCGCCACGCTCGGCGAGATCGAGACCGCGGTGGAGGCGATCCGGGACGCCGGCAACGACGACATCATCATCCACCACTGCCCCTCCGGTTACCCGGCGCGCCTGGCGAGCGTCAACCTGCGGATCATCACGACGCTCAAGCAGTTGTTCCCCCACCCCGTGGCCTTCTCCGATCACACGCCGGGCCGGGATATGGACATCGCCGCCGTGGCGCTGGGCGCCGATCTCGTGGAGAAGACCATCACCGAGGATCGGACGACCCGCTCGGTGGAGCACATCATGTCGCTGGAGCCCGCGGATATGACTGATTTCGTGCGCGCCATCCGCGATCTCGAGGTCGCGCTCGGCGACACGCGCCGGCAGTTGCACGCGGAAGAGCGCCGGCGTCGGCTGCAGGTGCGGCGCAGTGCCTTCCTCGCCGGCGACGTGTGCGCCGGTGCACGGCTGGGCGACGCCCCGGTGGTCTTCCGCCGGCCCGGCGACGGCCTGGCGCCGGACGCCTACGAACGCCTGCTCGACGCGCGCTTCGCCCGCGACCTGCCCGCCGGCGCCAAGCTCGGTGTCGCCGATCTGGTATCGACATGAGCTGTCTCGCCGTGATTCCGGCGCGGGGCGGCTCGCGGCGCCTGCCGCGCAAGAACATCGCCGATTTCGGCGGCCGGCCGATCATCGCCTGGACCGTGGCCGCGGCCCTGGAGACGGGCCGTTTCGATCGGGTCGTGGTGTCCACCGACGACGCCGATATCGCGCGGGTCGCGTCCGATGCCGGCGCGGCCGTCGCAGAACGGCCTCCGGCACTGGCGTCGGACGCGGCGCGGGTCGTGGATGCCTGCCTCGATCTGCTCGACCGCGAAAGCGCGCAGGGCCGGGACTACGGCACGCTGTGTTGCCTCTATCCCACCGCCCCCCTGCGCCGCGCCGACGACATCGCCGCGGTCCTGGACTTGCTGGAGCCGGGGGTGTGCGACTTTGCGATGGCGACCACCCGCTACACGCACCCGCCACACCAGGCCCTGGTTGCTGAGGGGGACGGTCGCCTGCGCCCCTTCTGGCCCGAACTGGTGGAGCGGCGTGCGGCCGAGCTGGGCGAACTGTATGTGGACAACGGCAGCACCTATGCCGCGGATGTGGGGGCGTTCCGCCGCCATCGCAGCTTCCATGGCCCCGGCCTGCGCGGTTGGTGCATGCCCTTCGCGCGCTCGATCGACATCGACGAGGGCGAGGACCTGGCGCTGGCGCGGCGGCTGGCCGACACGGGCGGGTTGCCGTGAGGCTGCTGATTGTCGGGGCGGGGTCGATCGGCCGCCGGCACGCCGCGAACGCGGTGGGTCGCGCGGAAGTCCTGCTGCACGACCGCGATCCGGACCGGGCCCGGGACGTGGCCGCGGCGACCGGTACGACCGCCTGCGACACCCTGGAGGCCGCGCTCGCCCGGTGGCCGGCCGCCGCGATCGTGGCGACCCCGCACGGCGAGCACGCCGCCACCGCCGCCCGCCTGCTCGCGGCCGGCTGCCACTGCCTGGTCGAGAAGCCGCTGGCGGACCGTCTGGCGGCGGCGCATGACCTGGTCGAGCGCGCCGCCGCGGCGGACCGGCGGCTGTACGTGGCCTGCAACATGCGCTTCCATGCCGGCCCGGCCACGCTCAAGACGAACCTGGCCGCCATCGGCCGGCCGCTGTTCGCCCGCGCCCATTTCGGCAACTGGCTGCCGGGCATGCGCCCCGGCGTCGATCCCCGCGATCTCTACTGCGCCCGCCGTGCCGACGGCGGCGGCGTGGTGCTCGACGGCATCCACGAGCTGGATTACCTGACCTGGCTGCTGGGGCCGGTCACCGCCGCGCGCGGCGACACGGCCCGCCTGGGCACGGTGACGGTCGACGCCGAGGACTATGCCGCGATCGCGCTGGACCACGGCGGCGTGCGTTCGCAGATCCATCTCGATTATCTGCGTGCCCGCAAGCGCCGCGGTTGCGAGATCGTGGGCACCGACGGCGTGCTCGTCTGGGAGAGCGAGGGCAAGCGGCCCGAGCATTGCCGGGTGCGGCTGTATCGGCGCGACAGCGAGGGCTGGGATACGCTGATGGAGGAGCCGGACCTCGATCCGGACATTGCCTACCGCAACATGCTCGAACGCTTCCTGGCGGCGGCGACGGGCGGGCCGGACACCGACTTGCTGGACGGTGCCACGGCCGCCGCCGAGCTGGCGACGGCGCTGGCGATCCGCGACGGGGAGGCGGCATGAGCGACAGCGATCACGGAGACCGCTACGCGGCGAGCCTGGCCGCGCTCACGGCCGCGGAGCGGGTGATCCCGACGGGCACCCAGACCTTCTCGAAAAGCCCGCTGCACCTGCCGCGCGGGCACGCCCCCCATTTCCTGGAAGAGGGGCGGGGCGGACGCGTGCGCGACATCGACGGCAATGAGTATGTCGACCTGATGGCGGCGCTGCTGGCGGTGATGCTCGGCTATCGCGATCCGGACGTGGACGCGGCCATCCGCGACCAGCTCGGGCGCGGTATCAGCTTCAGCCTGGCGACCCGGCTCGAAGGGACGCTCGCCGAGCGGCTGGCGGACATCCTGCCCAGTGCCGAGATGGTGCGTTTCTTCAAGAACGGCAGCGATGCCACCGCGGCGGCGGTGCGCGTGGCGCGCGCGGCCACCGGCCGTGACCGGGTCGTGGCGATCGGTTACCACGGCTGGCAGGACTGGTATATCGGCGCGACCACCCGTCGCAAGGGGGTGCCGGCCGCCGTGGCGGCGCTGACCGAGCGCGTGCCCTACAACGATTTCGCCACCCTGGAAGCAGCTTTCGATACCCACCCGGACGGTATCGCCGCCGTGATCATGGAGCCGGTCCACGGCGAGGAGCCGGCGCCCGGCTATCTGGCGGGCGTGCGCGAGCTCGCGCACCGCCACGGCGCCGTGCTGGTCTTCGACGAGATCATCACCGGCTGCCGGATCGCCGCCGGCGGCGCCCAGGCGCACTACGGCGTCACGCCCGACCTGACCTGCCTGGGCAAGGCCCTGGGCAACGGCATGCCGCTGTCGGTGCTGGCGGGTCGGCGCGACCTGATGGCCGAGTTCGACGACATCTTCGTGTCCGGGACCTTCGGCGGCGAGAGCCTGTCGCTGGCGGCCGGCATCGCGGTGCTGGATAAGATCGCGGGCGAACCGGTCATCCCCGCCCTGTGGGGGACCGGGCGGTCATTGACGTCGGCCCTGCGCGAGGCCGCGGCCGCCCATGGTCTCGCGGACGTGGTCCGCGTGGGCGGTCCCGCCCCGATGCAGGGCGTTACCTTCGCCGATCATCCGAACGCCGCCGCGGACGCCATCCGCACGCTCTACGTCACGGAGATGCTGGCGCGCGGGGTGCTGACCACGGGCGCCCTGAACGTGATGTACGCCCATGACCGCGATGACGTGTCGCGGGTCGCCGCGGCCTTCGACGGCGCGTTCGAGCGCCTGGCGCGGGAACTGCGCCGGCCCGGCCTGGAGAAACGGCTGTCATGCCCCCTGATCCGGCCCGTGTTCTCGGTGCGCGGCGAATGAAGGCGGCTTTCGCCCCGTGTGCGGGGGCCGCTATGATCGCGGCCCTGGAAGCGAGAACGCCCGGGCACGGCCCCGGCCCGGACGCGAGGATTCGATGAGGTATTGCCAGCGCTGCGTCACACCCGAGAGTCACCCGCGCGTGCGCCTGGACGACAGCGGATTGTGCAGCGCCTGCCGCGCCTGGGACCGGCGGGGGGGGGGGGGGGGGGGGGGGGCCGCCCGCCGCTTTGCCGAGGTGGCGGATTGGGCCCGTGGCCGGGGCGGCGGCTATGACTGCCTGATCCCGGTCAGCGGCGGCAAGGACAGCTACTGGCAGGTGGTCACCTGTCTGGAGCACGGTCTGAACCCGCTTACGGTCACTTGGCGCGATCCGGCCCGGCTCGAGATCGGCCGCGAGAACCTCGAGAATCTGGTCCGCATCGGCGTCGACCACATCGACCATTGGGTGAACCCGGAAGCCGAGCGGCGCTTCCTGCGGCGCTCGTTCGAGATTTACGGCGTGCCGGGCATCCCCAAGCACATGGCGCTGTACAACATCCCGCTCAAGTTCGCAGTGAAGTTCCGCATCCCGCTGATCGTGTGGGGCGAGAACGCCGCCATCGAGTACGGCGATATCGATCCCGGTGCCGGCGAGGGCGTGGATGTCGACTACGACTGGCTGACGCGGCACGGCGTTACCCAGGGCACGACCGCCGAGGACTGGATCGCCGACGACCTGACACGCAAGCAACTCACGCCGTATTTCCCGCCGGCGCGGGAGGAGTTGGAGGCGAACCCGGTACGGGGCGTCTACCTGGGCTACTACTATCCCTGGGATCCCGTGCACACCCACGAGATTGCCCGGCGGCACGGCTTTCGCGCGCCCGAGTCCGGACCGGGCTATTACGCCTTCGACGACGTGGACTCCGGTTTCATCTCCATCCACCACTACCTCAAGTGGTACAAGTTCGGCTGCACGCGCCTGTTCGACAACCTGTCCATCGAGATCCGGGCGGGTCGCCTGAGCCGTGACGAGGCGATCGAAATCATCCGCGAACGCGGCGCGGAAACGCCCCACGAGGACATCCGTGCCTTCTGCGAGTATCTGGGCATCGGCGAGCGCCGTTTCCACGAGATCGCGGAGCGCTTCCGCAACCCGGATATCTGGCGCCGGCGCGACGGCCGCTGGGTGATCGACGGCTTCATCGTGCCCGACTGGGACGGCTGGGAGCCGGTGGATCCGGCCGTCGCCACGGAGGACAGCGGCGCATGAGCGGCGGCGATCCCTCGATGTACCAGCGTCATCCCGAGCTCAGCCGCTACACGGACGCGGGCCGTTACGAGAATCCCAAGGAGGACTTCAAGACCATCGCCGATCGGCTGGCGGACCTGGCCGATCCGGACCGCCGCCATACCGTCGCGGACATCGGCTGCGGCAACGGCGAGCTGCTGTACCTGCTCAGGCGCCGCTTCCCCGCCTGGCGTCTGACCGGCTTCGACCATACCGCCGAATTCGTCGAGAAGGCACGCGGCTTCCCCGGTCTGGAGGGCGTCGAATTCCACCGGGCCGACCTGTTCGATATCGAGGGCAGCTACGACATCGTGATCGCCACCTGCTTCCTGTCCCTGTTCCGGGAGATCGAGGCGCCGCTGGCGAAGCTGATGGCACTCTGCCGTCCGGGCGGGCTGGTGCTGGCGACCGGGTTGTTCAATCCCTTCGATATCGAGGTGCGGGTCGAGTTCTGCGACAACAGCCGGCCGGAGACGCGCGGCCGGTGGCGCAGCGATTTCAATCGTCACTCGCAGCGCGGCATCCGGGAACGGCTTTCCGCGGAGGCCGACTCGGTCGCGTTCGAGCCCTGCAGCTACGATATCGATCTGGCGTCCGATCCCGAGCATCCCATCCGTGTCTGGAGCGTGCGCGACGAGGACGGCGGGACCTGGCTGATGAACGGCGCCTGGCAGATCGCGAACCAGACATTGATGGTCGTGCGCAAGCGGGAGGCCGAGTCATCGTGAGAGACAAGCCTGTCGAGAACCTGATCGTGGGCGCCGGTCTGGTGGGCGCGGTGACGGCCCGCACCCTGGCGCGGCACGGGCAGCGGGGCGTGCTGGTGGAACGCAACGCCGACCCCGGCGGGGTCAACGGCAGCTTCGCCGACGACCGGGGCAACTGGTTCGATCACGGACGTCACGTGATCAGCGACGGCCGTTCGGCGTTCACGACCGAGTTCGTGACCGAAGTGCTACGCGGCCGGGTCCGTCGGTTCGATCTCAAGCGCGGTCTGGTGGTGCGCGGGCACCTGATCCCCTACGCCGCCGAGTTGCCGGATTGGCCCGAGGCGCTGCGCGAGCGCGTCCGCCTCGATCCCGGGGCGCGGGTCGGCCTGGGGTCGAGCCGCGAGGCGTTCGCGCGGGCCTACGGTCGCTGGTTCGCCGATCTCGCCTTCGACGAGATGATGGCGGCCTACCCGGTTCTGACCTGGCACCGCGAGCGCGGCGTGCCCGAGGCGCATCTCATGCGCTGGATCTTCCCCTGGTTTTTCCCGCGCAGCGAGGCGGAGGCGCCGCCGGACGCGGGCGACCGCGCCGGCGTCTACAGCGAGGAAAGCCGGCGCTACCACTACGACTGCCGGCATGCGAATCCACCCAGGGAGAGCGTGATGTACCCCGAGGAGGGCGGCTTCGGCCGTCTGGTGGAGGCGATGCTCGAGGACGGCCGCGAGGGTTTCGACCTGCACCTGGGCGCGGAGGATATCGACATCGATATCGATCCCGAGAGCCTGGCGGTGCGCAGCGTGAGCACCGGCGGTATCCGCTATCGGCCCGGCCGGGTGTTCTGGTGCGCGCCGCTGCCCGTGCTCTGTCGTTACCTGGGCTGGACGCTGCCGGCGGGCGAGCCGCAGTGGGAACTGCTGGGCAGCTTCACGTTCGAACGGCCGGTGGACAGGGGGCTCCACGAAGTCCTGTTCGCCGACCCGGATCATCCGGTCCGGCGCATCAACTTCCCGGGCCTGATCGCCGGCGGGAGCGATTCCCATACCCTGCAGGTCGAGTACACCACCGTGGGTGACGAGGCCCGTCTGGGTGCCGACGAGTGGCGGTCGCGCTGGTTGACCTCCCTGCGCAAGCTGGGTTTCGTGGACGCCGGTGCCGAACCCGTGTTCTTCGATTTCAAGCGGGTCTCGCGCGGTGTCGTCAGCACCGAGGACCTGGGCGCCTTCCTGGCGGGCTGCGAGGAGCGCATACACGGTGCCTCCGGCAACCTGGTCGCGCCCCACCTGGCGGTAGCCTCCGACAACAACGCACGCCTGATTCCCAAGGTCCACGGGCGCGTCGAACGCGCCCTGGGCACGCGGCCGTCGGCATCGTGACCGTCATGCGCCGTCACGGACCGCTTCGCTGGCTGCTGCTGCCGGTGGAGACCAAGCACCGGGAACTCGACGCCAAGCTGTGGCTCGGTTGCTGTGCCGTGGAGCGCGGCTATGGCGTGATTCTCGGGGAAATGGATGAGCTTCACGAGAAATACCTGGCATTGCCGCGGGGCATTTGCCTGGATAAATCGATCGCGTCCGGCAAGCTGAAGGCGCTGCGGCGCATGCACCGGGCCGGCTATCGGCTGTGCGTGAACGACGAGGAGGCGTTGATGGCGTACAACTACCCGCAGCGCTTCCTGGACAGCCGTCTCAGTTCGGAATCGTTGTCGATGACGGCGTTCTTTTTCGCCTGGGGAGAGCGGCAGGCCGAGCTCGTTCGTGGCGCATACCCCGAGTACGCGGATCGGGTGCATACGGTGGGTAATCCCCGGGTGGATTTGCTGGCCACGCAACTGCGGGAATTGTATGCCGGGGAGGCCAACGGCATCCGTGAACGGATCGGCCGTTACATCCTGCTGCCCTCGAATTTCTGCGATCTGCTGCACGTCAACGGTCCCGACTTTCGCTTGAAACAGGCCCGCGCCGCCGGACTGGTGCGCAATGAAGACGATGTCCGTATGCACGCCGAACGGCGGGTGCATCGACAGCGGGTATTGGACGCCTTCGTGGAGGCGCTGCATTCAATCCGGCATAGGTTTCCGGATCATGCGTTGGTGGTGCGTCCGCATCCGGCCGACGATCCCGATCAATGGCGACATCTCGTGGCAGGTATCGACCGTTGCCAAGTGCTGTACGAAGGCGCCGCGATCCCCTGGCTGTTGGGTGCGGACGCTATCTTTCATAACGGTTGTACGACTGCGGTAGAAGCGGTTCTCCTGGGTAAGCGACCCATCTCCTATCATCCCTTCTGGGATGATCGCTTCGAGTACCACTTTCAGGCGAGGGTGGGATCCAGCGTCGATAAGATCGAATCCCTGCTGGATATATTGCGGACCGTGATCGAGGCCGAGCCGGAGGAACGGCAGGCCGATGATCGCGGTCTCGGTCGCTACATACGCGTTACCCCGGATCGGACGGCCGCGGAAGCCACGCTCGACCTGCTCGCCCGACTGGAAAGCAAGCCGAGGAGACTCGAATACACTTGGCTCAACCCGAACTATGCCCGGTCTCGGATATTGGCCGCCGGCAAGCGGCTGGAACGGCGACTGCGGCGACGGCTTCGCAGACAACCGATCGCGGAGCGCAAGCCCGAGCCGCTGAAGCTGCAGAAATGGCCCAGCACGGCGCTGGGTGAAATGGAGGAGAGACTGCAGCGACTCAGGGATGTCAGCGGGCGTTTCTCCGATGTCAGGGTGACTCACCTTGAAGGTCGTTTGTTCATTCTGACAAGCGACACGCAGTCATGATGCGCGGTCGGACTGCGCAGAATCGCTTCAGCCTGTGCTTGCTCCGAGCGGCGCCACTTTGATCCATGCCCCGGGCCGGGCTCAGGCGGGAGGTTGGAATGCAAGACAGGGCCGCTGACCGTCGCCTAACAAAAGCGCCGATTCGATAATCATACCCGCGGCTATCCCTGTCACTTCGGCGCCCCAAGCTGGACGAGTTGGAACCGGATGCGCCCGGGGCTAAAATCAAAGTTTGGTTGCTCCGGAAACTTCGCGAGATGCAGTCGTCGCTATGTATGGCAGTGCTGCGAGTCCGGGGATGGTTCCGGAATCCGGCGGGGCGGAACGCCAGTTATGTGATCCGCATCGCCCGTCGGGAGGCGTGATAACAAGATAGATCGATTGTTTTTGGGCTGGTGACACAAGTCTTGTACAACAATCAAGATGAATTTCATGAGGCTCGGCGACCGCTCCGAGTGCTGCACTTTGCCAATCTGGCCAGTGTAGGCGGCGCAGAGCGGTATTTCATGGGCTATATCCAAGGAGGGGCAAGCCAGGTTGCCGGAGGCCAGGGGCTATTCCTGACGGGGGGCGGCATTCATCCTTTTTTTCGTGAAACCCTGGATTGCGCGGGCATTCCGGTTTTCAACAAGAAATATCGCAGGGGAATAAAACTTCCCCGATACCCGAGTATTATACGGCGAGCCCACTGGCAGTCGGTTTTTCGTAACTACTCGCCAGGGATCGCGCTTTTCTGGAATCAGATCAGGGAAGGGCAAATGGCCGCGCTGACACGGGATGCGCGATTGAGGCCGGTTTACTGGGAGCGCGGCAGCGGTTGGCACGCGGATCATCATGATCCGCGGACGGTTCTGATGCTTGATTCCATCGACCACGCATTGGCCAACTCCGACGCAGGCGCGAGGATGCTTCGCTACCACGGATTCCGCGGCCATGTCGGGATCTGCCGCAATGGTCTGCACCCCGAGATGTTCCAGCATGAAGTCGCCCCCAAGCACCTGCCCAGGGATCGGCCCCTGACCTTGGCGGTCGTTGCGCGACTGGTTCCCTACAAGGGCGTTGCCCTCGCCCTGCACACGCTACGCATGCTGGTCCGGCAGGGCCTTGAGGTGCGGCTGAGGATTGCCGGCACCGGTCCGGACAGGCCGATGTTGGCGGCGTTGTCGCGAAAACTGGAGATCGAGGAGCGGGTTGAGTTCTACGGCGTCGTCAACGACATGCCCCGTTTCTATGCCGAGGTGGATTGCCTGCTGCACCCGGCGCTATGTGAACCGTCCTCGAACGCGGTTGCCGAGGCGATCCACTTCGGGTGCCCAGTGCTGGCGGCGAATGTCGACGGCATACCCGAAGTCATGCATCCCGATTGCGGCGCCGTCATGGAGCCGACCCTGTCCGAGCGCGATTATGCCGAACTGGGCGTGGCCGCCACGGGTCAGCCCAAAGCGGTTTATTTCCCAGGCAGGGATGAGATAGCAAGGCCACGGGCCCTCGACCCCACGAGTCTGACGTCCGCGGTGGAGTCACTGGTGGCGGAGGATAAACGCTATGAAAGGGTCAGTGAGCAATGCCTGGACTGGTCTCGGCGGCATTACGATCCGGTTGCGCGTTATCGGGACTTATTTGGACATTTGCTGCAGATGAGTGCCGGCGACGCTTCTTGATCCGACTGCGGGCGCGTGAGCCGGATGACCTGCCTCGTGACGTTATGCAAAGAAGTCATCCAGCCACGCCTGAAACATCAAGACACACCAGAGGGGCCACATCGAATTGGTGTTCCCCCGTACATGGTCGTTCCAAGTCTGTCTGATCGAGCCGGGACTGAAGAATTGTTGGTTCTCTAGACGATCGACGTCCAGCAATTCTTCTCCCCATTCGCGCAGGGGGCCCCGAAGCCATTCATCCAACGGTACGCCAAAGCCCCGTTTGGGGCGCTCCACGACATCCGCGGGCACGTATCTGTATAGAAGCTGGCGCAGCAGCCACTTGGGTGTGCCGTCCCGGAACTTGTAGTGTGGCGGCAGTGTGAAGGCATACGCGGCAATCCGCGAATCCAGGAAGGGAGCCCGGGTCTCCAGGCTTGTCGACATGGCTGCCCGGTCGACCTTCGTCATGATGTCGTCCGGCAAATAGCAGAGTGCGTCGGTTGCCGGCAGCCAGCGCCATGGGTCGGCGGCAGCATCCTCGGGCGTGTCACGCAGAAACGGCGTCGCGGGTTCCTTGCCATTGAGCACGATCGCCTCCGGGTCCCCCCAGTAACTCATCATGTTGCGGTAATAGAGCCTCAGGTCGTCCGCCGACCGCTTCATCAGACTTTGCTGCAGATATTTGGTCCGCTTGCGTCGACGCACCTTCGCCTTGAGTTGCAGATAACCGGCTTGCAGCCCTCGGATGCCGCGCGGCGTGTAACGTGCCCGCTTCCAGCGCCGGAGTATGTCGCCGTAGCGGTTGTATCCCGCAAATAACTCGTCTCCGCCGTCACCGGAGAGTGCGACGGTGACCTGTTGCCGGGCGAGCTGGGATACCAGGGTCGTTGGAATTTGCGACGGATCGGCGAAAGGCTCGTCGTATATGCGGGGAATCCTCGGCACGATATCCAGCAACTCCCGGTCGCTTACGTAAAGCTGCTGATGGTCGGTACCCAGGAACTTGGCCGTGAAGCCTGCCTCTTGGGCCTCGTTCAGCTTGGTGTTATGGAAACCGATCGTGAAGGTTCGGATGGGTTGTTCCGAGTACTGGCGCATCAGGGAAACCACCAGCGTGGAATCGACGCCACCCGAGAGAAATGCGCCGACGGGCACGTCCGCGACCATCTTGTCGCGGATGGAATCGGACAGGAGCCGCTCCAGTTCGTCGACAGCCTCTTTCTCGGGCAGGTCGGTATAAGGCGCGGTGGACAGGCTTTCCAGGCTCCAGTAGCTGGTCGGGCCATGCGATCGCAAGTCGCAAGTCACGCACAGGTATGATCCCGGCGGGAGCTTGTGGTAGTGGGCGAAGATGCAATGTGGCGCCGGAATATAGGAATGGCGCAGCAGGATGGTCAGCGCGTCACGATCTATTTCGGGGTTGAAGTCGGGGTGCGGCCTCAGGGATTTGAGTTCCGAACCGAACAGGAATGTGCCCCGGTCCATGCCGTAGTAAAGCGGCTTTTCTCCGAAACGGTCGCGTGCCAGGTACAGGCACTGGTCGCGCTTGTCCCAGAGTGCGATCGCGAACATGCCTTCGAAGCGTCGCAGCGACTCCTCGATACCCCACTCCAGAAACGCTGCCAATGCGACTTCGGTGTCAGAGGTGCCACGGAAGGTGTGACCATGCCCGTGAAGCGTTTCGCGCAGGGTCCGGAAATTGTAGATTTCGCCGTTGAAGGCCAGGACGTATCGGCCATCCTCGGAGACCATCGGTTGAGCCCCGGCCGGCGAGAGATCGACGACGGACAAGCGTCGATGACCAAGCGCGACGCGGCCGCCATCGGTATCGATCCAGGTGCCCTTGTCGTCCGGCCCGCGATGGGTCAGGGCGTCACGCATCGCATCGATGGGAGCAAGGCCGCGCGCGTCGGCGCCAGCCTGCAGGATACCGGTTATGCCGCACATGAGTAGGGTAGTGTTGGGTCTTTGGCAGTCGGGACCGGGTGGCAGGGGCAGGCCCGCCGGGCGTCCGGACGTACGGATTACGTCAAGCGAATAAAGGATCGGATATCATGATACACCCTTGGCCGGTGCCGGATCGGCATCGACATGCTGCCCACACCCGTCCGATTCCGTGAAGCTCCTGCATCGCATCAACTTGAATGTCTCCGGTGGCGTGGAGAACCAATTCCGCGCGTTCGTCGCTCACGACGCCGCCAGACGGGGCATGACACACGACGTGCTGGTCGGCGATCCGGTTCACCCCGACCTGTCGGCCGATATCGTCGACCGAACCGGTGCCGTCTACAGTTACAAGCAATGGCGCGGTTTCAAGTTGCCAAGGCGGCCGCGGATATGTCGTGACCGCAATCTCGACCGGATAGTGCGTGTATCGGGGGCGGATGCGCTCCTGGCATGGAGCGCGTTCGCCAAGCCGGCCCTGGCCAATGCCTGCCGGGGACACGGCTTGCCGCTCATATATCGGGAAGGCGGAGCGGCCTGGGGCGGCGCGAACCCCGACAGCGCCCGGGTTTTTCTGGATGAAGTGTCCGGGGCGGTGTGCAATACCAATGCCTCGCGGCGCATGCTGGAGCTGAAATGGGGATATCGTGGCCCGAGCAGGATATGCCTGGGCGGCATTCGGCCCGATGCGCTGCTGCCGTCCCCGAAGCCGAGGAAACCGCGCGAAACGACCATTCTCGGATGCGCCTCACGTCTGGTCTCGATCAAGGGAACGGCGCTCGCGATTCATGCCTTGGCCGTGTTGCGCGAACAGGGCGTGTCCGCGGTTCTCCGGGTCGCCGGCGGAGGACCGGACCGGGCCGACCTGGAAGCGCTCGCGACTCGGCTGGGCGTCTCGGAGCATGTCGCCTTCCTGGGGCCGCAGCGTGATATGGCCGCTTTCTATCGGGATATCGACATTTTCCTGCATCCGGCCTTGCGGGAACCTTTGGGCAACGTATGCATCGAGGCCGCGGCCAACGGCTGCATCGTAATCGCCGGCCGGGTGGACGGGCTCGCCGAGACGGTGGAACACGATGTGACCGGCATCACGTTGCCGCAAACACTCGATCTGGATCGGTATCACCGGCTCGGGGGACGACTGTCGGGTTTGCCCGATCTGGTCTACGATCCCGACAGCGATTCCTTGCGGGAACTCCGATGCCTCGACCCCGACGATCTTGCGCGGGCCGTGGCCGATCTGCTGGCGGATCCGGATCGCTACGCCCGCTTGAGCGCGGCAGCGATTGACCGGACCAGGAACCGCTTTCGCTTCGACCGGTATGTGGAGGAGATGGTCAGGGCCATCCACACGTTCGCCGGAATCGGCGCATGAGCCGCCGGCAACCCCGCCAATCCGATACCGGAGCGAACGGCGTGCCGCACGTGGCTTTGGTGTTCAAGCAGTTGCGCGCAAGTGGCGGGGCGGAGCGGATGGCTTCCGTGTTTCTGGATGTGTTTCGCTCCTTCGACGTGCGTCTGAGCGTGGTGGCGCGCCACATGGATGGCGTTCCCGACGGGTTCGAGTTTCATCGCGTGAACCCGCCGCACCTCGGCCGGGCCGGCCGCGTGACCGGCTTCGCGCGTGCCGCTTGCCGTAAGTTGTCCAGCCTGCGGCCGGACCTGGTTCTCTCCCAGGAGCACATGCCGTGTTGTCATGTCTATCGTGCGGGCGGCGGCGCACATGCGGAATGGCTGCGGCAACGGCGACGCGTGCAGGGCCCGCTCAAGAGGACCTGGCAACGTTGGGATCCGCATCAACGGGCGAAACTGGCGTTGGAGCGCGCGACTTATGAGTCGCCGCATCTGCGGGCCGTTATCTGCAATTCCGCGATGGTCCGTGACGATATCCTGCGTCATTACCGCGTCGCGCCGGAGCGCTTGCACGTCATTGAGAACGCCCTCGACCCGGACGCCTATCGGCCGCCGGCGAACGCGCGGCGCGAGGCCCTGGCCCTGCGTCAGAAATTGGGCGTGCCCGCGGGCGCCGCGCTTTGGCTGTTCGTCGGGTCCGGTTTCGAACGGAAAGGGCTTGACGTTGCCGTGCGGGCCCTGGCGCGCGCGCCGGGCACGCCTCATCTGGCCGTGGTGGGACGTGATCGTCATGCCCGCCATTACCGCCGGCTCGCGGCACGGTCGGGGGTGGCGGGCCGAGTCCATTTCGTCGGCCGTCAGGCAGACGTGCGTCCCTACTACTGGGCCGGGGACGGTCTGCTCCATCCGGCACTCTACGAGGCCTATGGATTGGTGGTGCTGGAGGCCATGGCCGCTGGGCTGCCGGTGCTCGGCAGCCGTCAATGCGGTGCAGCCAATGCGTTGATCCGGCAGGGGGAGAATGGCTATCTCAACGATGCGCTCGATATCGATGCCTGGGCCGATGCCATTGGCCGTATCGATGGCGTCGCGGATCGCGAGTCCTTGCGACGGGCTGCGATGGCGGCCGCCATGCCGCATGACCTGGCGCGTCTGCGCGGACAGGTCCGTGAACTTTGCGATTACCTGCTCGCGGGCGTTCGGTCCGGGCCCGCGGCTGGGGCATGAATGCAATGAAAAAGAGTACCGAAAAGTCGGCGTTGGACAGGGTCAGGCGCTATAGCGCGTTCTGCGCGGAATGGCTGGACGCGCAGGCCGGGCGTTTCGAGGCGCTGGATCGCTCGGGCGCCCTCGACCGGGCGCCGGAGATCGACGCCCGGCAACTGGCGGCCGATGCCGCGGCCGCGGCATCGGCCGCCGATTGCATGCGCCTGCTCCGGCGCTGGCGCAACGAACGCCTGTTCCTGATCGCGTGGCGCGACCTGGTCGGCGGCGCGGCGCTCGAGGAGACCCTGGCGTCGCTGTCCGATCTCGCCGACGCCGCCATCGAGGCGGCCCTGACGTTCGCCGAGCGCGAGCTGGAAGAGCGCTACGGCACGCCGCGCACCGATGACGGCGAAGCCCAGCGCATGATCGTGATCGGCATGGGCAAGCTGGGCGGCCGCGAGCTGAACTTCTCCTCCGATATCGACCTGATCTTCGCCTACCGGCGCGATGCCGAGACCGACGGCCGTCGCCGGGTGCCCGCCGCCGAATATTACAAGCGCCTGGCGCGGGAGGTGGTGGGGCTGTTGTCGGAGCAGACCGCCGACGGCTTCGTGTTCCGGGTCGACACCCGGCTGCGGCCGTTCGGGGACGCCGGGGCCCTGGTGGCGAGCCTGCCGGCGATGGAAAGCTACTATCAGGCGCACGGCCGCGAGTGGGAACGCTATGCTTGGATCAAGGCGCGCCCGGTGGCCGGCGACATGGCCGGCGGCAGGCGCGTGCTGGAGATGCTGCGGCCGTTCGTCTACCGCCGCTACCTGGATTACGGCGCCTTCGAGTCCATCCGCGACATGAAGGCCCTGATCAACCGTCAGGTCGCTAGCCGGGGTCTGGAAGACAACGTCAAGCTGGGCGGTGGCGGCATCCGCGAGGTGGAATTCATCGCCCAGGCGTTTCAGCTTATACGCGGCGGCCACGAGCCGGCCCTGCAGGACAACCGGCTGCTGCCGACATTGGCGCGCCTGGCCGAGGCCGGGCATCTGCCCGAGCATGCCGCCGCCGACCTGGAGGCCGCCTACCGCTTCCTGCGCCGCACCGAGAACCGGTTGCAGATGTGGCGCGACCAGCAGACCCACGAACTGCCGCGCGAGCAGGCGCGCCGCGCCGCGCTGGCGGAGTCCATGGCCTACGACGACTGGGATAGCTTCGCGGCGGCGTTGTCCGAGCACCGCCGCGGCGTGCGCGATGCCTTCGAACAGGTGTTCGCCTCGCCGCACGCCGATGACGAGCCGGGCGAGGGCGCCCGCATCCTGGCGCTGTGGGAGGAGGACCTGGACGAGGGCCAGACCGAGCGGGTGTTGGCCGATTACGGCATGCGCGACCCGGCGGCCGTGGTCGCGGCCCTCGACCGTCTGCGCGACGACGCCCTGACCCGGGCCATGGGCGACCGCGGGCGCCGCTGGGTGGCGCGTCTGCTGCCGCTGCTGTTCGCGGCCGCGGCCAATACCGAGGAGCCCGACCGGGCGGTGATCCGCGGGCTGGATGTGCTGCAGGCGATCACCGGCCGGGCGACGTACATCGCGCTGCTGGTGGAGCATCCGGCGGTGCTGTCGAGCCTGGTGCGTCTGTGCGCGGCCAGTTCCTGGATCACCGAGCAGATCAAGAGCCAGCCGGTGCTGCTGGACAGTCTGCTGGACCCGCGCATGCTCTATCGCGCGCCCGATTACGAGGAATTGCGCGCCGGGCTCGGCGAGGAACTGGCGGTCCTGCCCGAGGACGACCTGGAACGCCGCATGGATGTCCTGCGACGCTTCCGGCAGGCATCGGTGCTGCGGGTCGCCGCCGCGGACGTCACCGAGTCCATGCCGCTGATGGTGGTCAGCGACCATCTCACGGCGGTGGCGGAGGTGGTGTTGTCGGCGGCGCTGGACATCGCCTGGTCGCAGATGGTGGCGCGCTACGGCAAACCGGTGATACGCGGCGGCGAGCGCGACGGCGAGACCGCGGGCTTCGCCGCGATCGGCTACGGCAAGCTGGGCGGTTTCGAGCTGGGTTATGCCTCCGACCTGGATTTGGTGTTCCTGTTCGACAGCCCCGGGGACCAGTCCACCGACGGCGATCGCAGCCTCAGCCATCAGGCCTTCTTCCTGCGCCTGGCGCAGCGCCTGGTGCATGTCCTCAGCACCCAGACCGGTGCCGGTCGCGCCTACGAAGTGGATATGCGCCTGCGCCCGAGCGGCCAGTCCGGCCTTCTCGTGAGCCATATCGACGGTTTCGCGGCCTATCAGCGCGACAAGGCCTGGACCTGGGAGCACCAGGCGTTGGTCCGGGCCCGGCCCGTGGCCGGCGACCGCGGACTCGGCGAGCGTTTCCGCGCCCTGCGCGAGGAAATCCTCTCGCGTTCGCGCGACGAGGCGTCGCTGCGCCGCGAGGTCACCGACATGCGCCGGCGGATGCGCGAGAATCTGGATCGCAGCGGCGGGGGATCGCTGGATCTCAAGCAGACCGCCGGCGGTCTGATCGACATCGAGTTCCTGGCGCAGTACGCCGTGCTACGCCATGCCGGCGAGTGCCGCGAACTGATGATGTTCACCGATACCATCCGCATCCTCGAGACCCTGGAGTCCGGGCGTCTGCTCGACTACGAGAGCACCAAGGCGCTCACCGACGCCTACCGGGCCTACCGCATGCGGGTGCACGCGGCGGCGTTGCAGCAGACCCGCGCGATGATCGGCGAAGACGAGCTGACGACCGAGCGCGAGGCGGTGCGGCGGCTCTGGCGGGATTGGCTGGGATCGGCGGACGCCGGCGATGCATCCGGGCCGGCTGCCGGGGTAACATAGACGGTTTATGGGCCCGTCCCCCGCCCCGCCGCGGCGGAGCGGGGCTTCCCGCCTGTCTGCGAGACCTATGCGAAAAATCGAAACCGCCCCCGCGAAGCGGCTGAGCGAGCCGGTGAACCTGCCGTTGTCGGTCAACGTGGTCACCCTCAACGAGGCGGCGAACCTGGGCCGCTGTCTGGAGAGCGTCTGCGGCCTCGCCGCGGAGATCGTGGTGATCGACTCCGGCTCCACCGACGGCACGCGCGAGATCGCCGAGCGTTACGGCGCCCGCTTCATCCACAATGACTGGCCCGGCATGGGCGCGCAGAAGAACGTGGCCCTGGAACACTGCACTCAGCCGTGGGTGTTGTGTCTGGATGCCGACGAGGCCCTGGACGAGACCCTGCAGACCCGGATCGTCGAGACCCTGAGCGGCACGCCCCAATACGACGGCTACGCGGTCAACCGACTGACATGGTTCCTGGGCGACTGGGTCCGGCACTCCTGGTTCCCGGAATGGCGCGTACGCCTGGCGCGGCGCGACAAGGCCCGCTGGGAGGGCGTGAATCCGCACGAGTGGCTGGCCGTGGACGGCCGCACCGCGAGGCTGGATGGTTTCCTGCCGCACTATCCGGTGCGCGACCTCGCGCATCACCTGGACAAGACCCTCGGCTACGGCCGCATCTCGGGTGCCGAGCTGGTCAAGCGCCGCCGCCGCATACCCCAGCACAAGTTGATCTTCTCGCCGCTGTGGCGGCTGGTTCGCACACTGTTGCTCAAGGGCGGCTGGCGCGACGGTTGGCGCGGTCTGGTCATCGCCTATACCAGCATGTTCAGCGCGATCCTCAAGTACGCCTACGCGATGGAAGCGACCCGCGTGCGCCCGCGCGACGACCTGCCCAACGACCCGCCCAACGACAATACCCCGCGCGGCGGCTGACCCGGCATGAGCGAGCGACCGACCGTATTCGTCACCGGGGGCGCCGGCTACATCGGCAGCCACGCCTGCAAGGCGCTGGCCGGTCAGGGCTATCGGCCGGTGGTGTACGACGACTTGTCCCGCGGCCACCGCGACAGCGTGCGCTGGGGGCCGTTGGTCGAAGGCGATGTGCTGGATACCGCCGCTCTGGAGCGCGCCCTGCGCGAGGCGCGCCCCGCCGCGGTGATGCACTTCGCCGCGTTCGCCTACGTGGGCGAATCCATGGCCCGGCCCGAGATCTACTACCGCAACAATGTCCAGGGCACCTGGAGCCTGCTTGCGGCGATGCGCCGCGCCGGCGTGCGCGATCTGGTCTTCTCCAGCAGTTGCGCCACCTACGGCGGGGTGCATTCGCGACCGATCACCGAGGCCACGCCGCAGGCCCCGGACAGCACCTACGGTTTCACCAAGCTGGTCGCGGAGCGCATGATCGCCGACGAAACCAGGGCCCACGGCCTGAGGGCCACCGCGCTGCGCTATTTCAATGCCGCCGGCGCGGACCCGGAAGGCGAACTCCGCGAGGATCACGACCCCGAGCCGCATTTCATCCCCAACGTGCTCAAGACGGCCGCCGGCGCTGCCGGGCCGTTGACCATCAACGGCGACGATCATCCGACGGCGGACGGCACCTGCGTGCGCGATTTCGTGCACGTACAGGATCTGGCGCGCGGCCACGTCCTGGCCCTGGATGCGCTGCTCGCCGGCAATGCGCCCGCCGCGGTCAATTTCGGCACCGGCTCGGGATTCTCGCTGCTACAGATCGTGAAGCTGGCCGAGGAGGTCACCGGCCGCCCGGTCCCCTACGATTTCGCACCCGCGCGGCCCGGTGATCCGCCCTATGCGGTCGCCGATTACGAGCTCGCGCGGCGGACCCTGGGATGGGAGCCGGAACTGGCGGACATACGTTTGATGATCGAGCATGCTTGGCGGACCTTGCCGCGCCTGACGTCGGACTAGGTATCGACGGTTCAGCACGGCAGGCCGAAAAACCGAACGGGAAGGGGCGTACAACAACGATGCATCTTCGAAATCATGTCATCTACTGGATTTTGCCCACGGCAGTGATCCTGGTGCTCCTCGGGATGTATTTCTCGAACGTGCCGCCGCTGATGGAAATACTCGCGCCGCAGGTCAATCGTGAGCTCGGCCTGCTGGAGAACCTGCAGAACGCGGTTCTGGTGGCGATCATCGTGATGATGGTGGTCCGGCTGCGCCGGGCGCGGGAGACGGTCGAGCGCGGATTCTTCGGGCTGATCGCGGCCGCCAGCGTATTCATACTCATGGAGGAGCTGGATTGGGGAACCCATTTCTGGTGGGCCCTGCACGGCCTCGACTGGCAAACCCGGCCGGTGCTCAATATCCACAACCAGGGCGAGAACTCGGATCGCTTCAAGTTCGTCGGCAACCTCTTGCTGGTCGTGTTCTTCGTGATCCTGCCCTGGTTCCGCTTCGCGGCGCACCGGGTGTGGGTGCGGTTCCTGCAGCCCAGCCGCTGGTACCTGCTCACGGCGCTGGCGATGGTGTTGCTGTCGGAGTTGGCGCATACCCTGGAGGAGACGGTTCCGCCGGAGCCGAACTACCTGGACAACAGCATGAGCGAGTACCGCGAGTTGTTCACCTATTACGTCTGGGCGCTGTATTTCGGGGCGCTGGCGTTCAAGCGCGAATGGCCGACCCGCGACGCCGGAGCGGCGGCCGCCGGGTGATCCCGGTCTGCCACGTCAATCTGGCGCGCGGTTTCCGCGGCGGCGAGCGCCAGACCGAACTGCTGGTGCGGGCGCTTGCCGAGCGCGGCGTGCCGCAACGGATCGTGACCCGCCGCGGCCAGCCGCTGGGATCGCGCCTGGCCGACGTGCCGGGGCTGGCGCGACGTGAGGTGGCGCGCCCCTTCCTGCGGGCCCTGCCGTTCCTGCGCGGCTGCATCGTCCATGCCCACGAGGCCAAGGCCGCGCACCTGGCGCACTGGGCGCATATCCTGACGCGGACTCCCTATCTGATCACCCGCCGGGTGGACAACGCGCCCGGACGCAGCCGGACGACGCGCGCCATGTACCGGGCCGCCGCACGCGTGGTCGTGCTCTCGGATGCCATCGGCGCGGTGATGCGCGACTACGATCCCGGCCTGGACACGGTGGTCATTCCGAGTGCCTCGGCCGGCCTCGCGGCGGATCGGGCGCGGACCGAATCGTTGCGGCGGTCGTGGAGCGGGGACCTGGTCATTGGCCACGTCGGCGCCCTGCACCACGCCCACAAGGGGCAGGGCGACCTGATAGAAGCCTTCGCGCGCCTGGCGCCGCGCCATCCCGGCCTGCGCCTGGTCCTGGTCGGCGACGGTGTCGACGAGGCGCGTTTCCGGGCCCGGGCGGCGGACACGCCCGGCGTGATCTTCGCCGGGCGCACGGACAACGTGGGTGATTACCTGGCGGCCTTCGATATCTTTGCCTATCCCTCGCTGCACGAGGGCCTGGGTTCCGCGCTGCTGGACGCCATGCAGGCCGGACTGCCGATCGCGGCGACCCGCGTCGGCGGTATCCCCGAACTGGTGACGGACGGCGACAACGGCCTGCTGGCCGAGCCCGGCGATCCGGCGGGACTGGCGCATATCCTGGAACGCCTCGTTCGCGACCCGGCGCTGCGGCGGCGGCTGGGCGAGGCGGGGCGCCGTCGTGTGGCGGCCTACGCCCCCGCCGCCATGGCCGAGCGTTACCTGGCGCTGTATCGGGAACTGGGCGTGTTATGATTCCTGTATATATGCGTGGTAGAAATCTATATGGCGCTGAGTATCAAGGATGCAGAAGCTGATCGTCTTGCCCGCGAGCTCGCGGCGCGCACCGGCCAGAGTCTGACCAATGCCGTCACCGCGGCGTTGCGCGAGCAGTTACGGACGTTGCGGGACCGGGAGGATTGCGACCTGATTGCCGACGATCTACAGGAGATCGCCCGGCGATGTGCACAGCGGCCAGTCCGCGACCGCCGGACGCCGGAGGAGTTGGTCGGCTATGACGAGCACGGGTTGCCGCGCTGATGGTCCTCGACACCTCGGCGATAGCCGCGATCTTCTTCGGCGAGCCGGAGGCGGCGGTTTTCTCCGACCGGATAGCCCGGACACCGCACTGCTATCTGTCGGCCGCGACCTTGCTGGAATCGTCGATCGCGCTGGAACGGCGCTTTTCGCCCGAGGCCTGCGACGATCTGGACCTTTATATCTATCGCGCGGGTATCGAGACCGTGCCGGTCGACGAGGCCCAGGCCCGTCTGGCCCGGCGCGCCTATCGCAACTACGGCAAGGGCAACCACCCGGCGGGCCTCAACTACGGCGATTGCTTTGCCTACGCGCTCGCCAGGATTCTGCGACAACCTTTGCTGTTCAAGGGGGATGATTTCTCGATGACGGATTTACCGACGGTGCGGGTTTGACATGATCGTAGTGACAGGGGCAGCGGGCTTTATCGGCAGCAACCTGGTCGAGGGGCTCAATCGCTGGGGGCGGCGCGACGTGGCGGTGGTGGACGATCTCCGTGACGGCACCAAGTGCCGCAACCTCGCCGATCTCGATTTCGGCGACTACTTCGAGCACGACGAGTTCGAGGCCCGGCTCGCCGCCGGCGACGACCTCGGCATCGAAGCGGTCTTCCACCAGGGGGCCTGCTCCGACACCACGGAGTGGGACGGCCGCTACATGATGGCCAACAATTTCCGCTACTCGCGTACCCTCCTGGACTATTGTTCGGCGCGCAACATCCCCTTCATCTACGCCTCATCGGCCTCGGTCTACGGCGCCGGCCCGGATTTCGCCGAGGACCGGACCAACGAACGGCCGCTGAACATGTACGCGTTCTCCAAGTTCGCGTTCGACCAGCACGTGCGCTCGCGGGTCGGCGAACTGGGCTGCCAGGTGGCCGGCCTGCGCTATTTCAACGTCTACGGCCCGCGCGAGCAGCACAAGGGCAAGATGGCCAGCGTGGCCTACCACTTCAAGAACCAGATCGAGGCCGAGGGCGAGTGCCGGCTGTTCGCGGGCAGCGACGGTTACGGCGACGGCGAGCAGCGGCGCGATTTCGTCTATGTCGGCGACTGCGTGGCGGTGAATCTCTGGCTCTGGCGCTCGGGGGTCTCCGGTATCTTCAATTGCGGCACCGGCCGCAGCCAGACCTTCAATGAGGTCGCCGACGCCGTGATCGCCTGGCGCGGCGACGGCCGCAAGCGCTACATCCCGTTCCCGGACGAGCTCAAGGGCCGCTACCAGAGCTTTACCGAGGCCGATCTCGGCCAGCTCCGGGCCGCGGGCTACGACGGCCGCTTCCGGCCGGTGGAGGAGGGCGTGCCGCTTTATCTCGACTGGTTGGCGGCGCAGTCGGCGGATTGATTGTCCCCTGGTTTTTCCCCGGCGGAGGTATTACTATCCGAGGTAATACCTTTGCCGGGAGCCGAAGCATGCGCGTCACATCCAAGGGGCAGGTCACGATTCCGGTGGATATCCGCCGGCTGCTGGGGATCACGCCGAACAGCGAGGTCGAGTTCGTGGTCGAGGACGGCCGGGTGGTGCTGCGTCGCCTGCCGGGGTTGCCGGGGCGCGGACGCGCCTTGGTGGAGCGGATGCGCGGCCGGGCCACCGCCCGTAGCCGCACGGACGAGATCATGGATCTCACGCGCGGGGAGTAGCGGCCATGACCTATCTCATCGACAGCGACATCCTGCTGGACGTGGTCCAGGAAGACCCGGAGTGGTTCGCCTGGTCCGCCGACACCCTGGCCGAGATCTCCGAGCACGGCACCATGGCGATCAATCCCATCATCTATGCCGAGGTCTCCATGGGCTTCGAGCGTATCGAGGACATGGAGCGGGTCCTGCCGGCCAGCGATTTCCGCCGTCTGTCCCTGCCGCCCGAGGCGGCGCGCATGGCGGGCGAGCGTTTCATGCGCTACCGCAGGGACGGCGGCAAGCGGCGCTCGCCGATGCCCAATTTCCTGGTCGGCGCGCACGCGGCGGTGGCCGGTCTGACGCTGGTCACCCGCGATGCGGGACGTTTCCGGACCTATTTCCCGTCCGTGACCCTGGTCGCGCCCGAGAACGAATGAGGCCGGGCGCCGGCTTGAGCCCGTCCCGCGACCGGACACGATGATGGCGGGACGGATACTGGTCGTCGGCCCCGCCTGGGTCGGTGACATGGTCATGACCCAGAGCCTGCTGACGACCCTGGCCGAGCGCGCGCCCGGGGCCGAGATCGACGTGCTGGCCCCGGCCTGGAGTCAGCCGATCATCGCGCGCATGCCCCAGGCACGACGCGGTATCGAGCTGCCCACCGGCCACGGCGAACTCGGCTGGGGCAAGCGCCGGCGGCTGGGACACGAGCTGCGCGCGGCCGGTTACGATCGCGCGATCGTGCTGCCGCGATCGGCCAAGGCGGCGCTGGTGCCCTGGTTCGCCCGTATCCCCGTGCGCACCGGTTACCGCGGCGAATCGCGCTACGGCCTGATCAACGACATGCGCGACCTGGATAAGTCGGTATTGACCCAGACGGTGCAGCGTTTCGTGGCCCTCGGTCTGCCGCCGGACGCACCGCAGCCGCCGATGGTGCCGTACCCGGCGCTGACGGTTGACTCCGGCCGCCGGGCGGCCCTGCTGGCAGAGCACGGTCTCGACGGCGGGGCCTCCCTGGTGGCGTTGATGCCGGGCGCCGAATACGGTCCGGCCAAGCAGTGGCCGGTCTCCCATTTCGGTCGCCTGGCGGAACGTCTGGCCGCCGAGGGGCACCGCTGCGTGATCCTCGGTTCGCCCAAGGAGCGGACGCTGGGCGAGCGGATCGCCGCCTACGCCCCGGGCACCGTCAATCTCTGCGGCCGCACCGAGCTGGTGGACGTCGTGGACCTGCTCGCGGCCTGTCGCGCGGCGGTCAGCAACGACTCGGGGCTGATGCACGTCGCCGCGGCCATGGGCGTGCCGCTGGTCGCGGTATACGGCTCTTCGACCCCGGCGTATACGCCGCCATTGTCGGACCGGGCCGGCGTGCTGCACCTGGGACTGGCCTGCAGTCCCTGCTTCGAGCGGGTCTGCCCGCTGGGTCACACCCAGTGCCTGACCCGCATCGGCGTGAGCGACGTCGCGGCGGCGCTGGCGGAGAGGCTGCCCCCTGTGGTCAAATGACCGCCCCGGCGCGCGGCGCCGGGGCGGTCATCCCGGAAACGGCGGAGCCGTTATCCGGGATCCAGCGGGCGGATCGAAATCCCCTCTGTCTCCCCTTCGCGAAAGGGGAGGACCATTTATTTCCCTCTTTGAAAAAAGGGGGCATGGGGGGATTTCGTCCCCCGACGTATGGTTGGTACGGGAAGCGGCATGACCGCGACCGGGAATCACTCTTAGCGGAGGCAGCATGGCTTCGATGGCGGACCGCGACGGTCTCATCTGGCTGGACGGCGAGCTCGTGCCCTGGCGCGAGGCGAAGGTGCACGTCCTGACCCACACCCTGCACTACGGCATGGGGGTGTTCGAGGGCGTACGCGCCTACGCCACCGAGCGCGGGCCCGCGATCTTCCGTCTTGAAGACCATACGCGCCGCCTGTTCCGGTCGGCGAAGATCCTCAACATGCCGATGCCGTTCGACGCCGAGACCCTGAACGAGGCGCAGAAGACGGTGATCCGCGAGAACCGCCTCGAGTCGGCCTATATCCGGCCGATGTGCTTCTATGGCTCGGAGGGCATGGGTCTGCACGCGGATTCGCTCAAGACGCACGTCATGGTCGCGGCCTGGACCTGGGGCAGCTACCTGGGCGAGGACAACATGACCCGCGGCATCCGGGTGAAGACCTCCTCGTACACGCGGCACCACGTGAACTCCGCGATGTGCAAGGCCAAGGCCAACGGCCACTACTTCAACTCGATGATGGCGGTCAACGAGGTCAGCGCCGACGGCTACGACGAGGCCCTGCTGCTGGATACCGACGGCTACGTGGCGGAAGGCAGCGGCGAGAACATCTTCATCATGCGCGAGGGCGAGTTGCTGACGCCGGACCTGCGCAGCGCGCTGGACGGCATCACCCGCCGCACCATCCTGACCTACGCCGAGGACCTGGGCATTCCCTGCCGGGAACGGCGCTTGACCCGGGACGATGTCTACATCGCCGACGAAGCCTTTTTCACCGGCACCGCGGCCGAGGTCATGCCCATCCGGGAGCTGGACAATCGACCCATCGGCGACGGCAAGCCCGGGCCGGTGACCCAGCAACTCCAGCAGCGCTACTTCGACCAGGTGACCGGCAAGCGCGACGATCATCCGGAGTGGCTGACCTTCGTGTGAAGCCGGACGACGTCGCGTCCCGCGCGCGGGAGAGCCGCGACGGCGACAACCTGCTGCTCTGGGACGCCGGGCGCCTGACGCGCGCCCGGCCGCAGCATTTCGATCCCGACTGGTGGGCGGACCGCGGCGAATTGCGGCCGGTGGTGGCCGGCCGCGGAGCCGCCTGGTTCGTGCATGGCGCGGGCGGGGAATGGGTCCTGCGCCACTACCGCCGCGGCGGTCTGGTCGCGCGCTGGATCGAGGATCATTATCTCTGGACCGGCATTCGCCGCACCCGCGCCTTCGCGGAATGGCGACTGTTGGCGGTCCTCGCCGGGCAAGGGTTGCCGGTGCCGGCGCCGGTGGCCGCGCGGGTGCGGCGACAGGGCATTCGCTACGCGGCGGACTTGATCACGGTCCGTATCCCGGACAGCGAGAGTCTGGCCCAACGCCTGGGCCGGGCGCCGCTTCCCGCCGCCCGGTGGCAATCGTTGGGACATCTGGTGGCGCGTTTTCACGAAGCCGGTGCCTGTCACCACGACCTGAACGCCCACAACATCCTGGTCGACGGTCGGGGTCGGTTCTGGCTGATCGACTTCGACCGCGGCCGGCTGCGCCGACCGGGCCGCTGGCGCCGCCACAATCTCGCACGCCTGCGCCGCTCCCTGGACAAGCTTGCCGGGCAGGGGAGCGGGCTGCATTTCCGCGAGACCGACTGGCAGGCCCTGCACGGCGGTTACCTCATGGGCCCGAGCGCGCACTGAGCGGGCAAGGACCTCCGTTGCGGGCGTTCAGCCCGAAGCCCGCTCCGCGTACGGGTCGTGCTTGCCGTCCTTGAAGCGCTGGTGCAGCCAGAAGTACTGCGCCGGGGCCTCGCGCACGATGTCCTCGATCAGGGCGTTCAGACGGCGCGCGTCCGCTGACTCGTCCCCGCTCGGGAAATCCGCCAGGGGCGGGCGTACCACCAGGCGATAGCCGCGGCCGTCCTCGCGCCGGAGGGTGAAGAAGGGGACTACCGCGGCCCCGCTCATCGCCGCGATCCGGCCCGTGGCCAGGCTGGTCCGGGCCGGGTTGCCGAAGAAGGGCACCTGGCCGCTGAACTTGTTGCGGGCCTTCTGGTCGGCGGCGTACCAGACCGCGTCCCCGCGCTTGAGCGCCTTGAGCAGACCGCGCACGTCGTCGTTGGGAATGCTGCGTCCGCCGATGTGGTGCTCGCGCCGGCGCCGCATGACGTAATCCACCACCGGGTCGTGCGGCGGCTTGTACATCGCCGTCGTGGTCAGACCGAGTCGCTTGAGATGGATCTGGGCCATGCGCACGCCCAGCTCCAGCGAGGTGAAGTGGGCCGACAGCAGCAGGATGCCGCGGCCCTTCGACACGGCCGATTCCAGGTGCCGTAGTCCTTCCAGGTCGGTCAGGCGCCGGATCTTGGCGGCCGAGCCCCACCAGCAGATCAGGGTCTCCATCGCGCCCATGCCCACCGAGCGGAAATGCTCGCGCAACAGCCGGCGGCGCTCGGACTCGTCCAGCTCCGGAAAGCACAGGCGCAGGTTCACGTCCGCCACATGCCGGCGATGCCGCAGCAGCGGGTAGGCCAGATCGCCGATCCGGCGGCCCAGCCACATCTGGACCGGGTAGGGCAGTACGCCCAGAAGCCGGCCGAGGCCCATCAAGAGCCAGCTCGGCCAGTGACGCGGCGCGTAGGGAGGTGTTTCTTTTTCCATCCGGGGTGTCGTCGGGGGCGGTACACATCGCCGTGAAGCGCCCGTATGATGCGCGAATCGTTTGCCCGTTGAAAGTCGATGCAGCGTATTCCCTGTTTCGAAAGCGCCCGCGTGCTGGTCGTGGGCGACGTGATGCTGGACCGCTACTGGCATGGCGACACCGGCCGGATATCGCCGGAGGCGCCGGTGCCGGTCGTGCGCATCGGACGCGAGGAGCTGCGCATGGGCGGCGCCGGCAACGTGGCCCTGAACCTGGCCCGGCTGGGTGTGGCGACGACCCTGGTCGGGGTGATCGGCGACGACGAGGCCGGCCGCATTACCGCCCGGCTATGCACCGAGGCGGGTATCGACGCGCATCTGGTCCGCAGCGGCGACCATCCCACCATCGCCAAGCTGCGGGTCATCAGCCGCAACCAGCAGCTCATCCGGCTGGATTTCGAGGAGGGCCTGGGGGAGGCCACGGCGTTCGACCGCCGGGCGTTGCGACAGTCGTTCGATGCCGCCCTGTCGGATGCCGGTGCCGTGATCTGCTCCGACTACGGCAAGGGTACGCTGGCGGGCGTCGCCGATCTGATCGCCGCCGCGCGTGCCGCGGGCAAGCCGGTCCTGGTCGATCCCAAGGGCACGGACTGGTCACGTTACCGCGGCGCCAGCCTGATCACGCCCAATCTGAGCGAGTTCGAGGCCGTCGTGGGCGAGGTCGCCGACGATGCCGCGCTGGCCGCACGCGCCCACGAGCTGCGCCGGGATATCGAGCTGGAAGCGTTGCTGGTCACCCGTAGCGAGCGCGGCATGAGCCTGTTCGAGGGCGACGGCGACACGCATCTGCCGGCGCAGGCCCAGGAAGTGTTCGACGTCACCGGTGCCGGCGACACCGTCATCGCGCTGCTCGCCGCCGGCCTGGCCGCCGGCCAGACCCTGCCGGAAGCGGCCCAGCTCGCCAATCTCGGGGCCGGCGTGGTGGTCGCCAAGCTCGGCACCGCCACGGTCTCGGTGGCCGAGCTGCGGCGCGCGGCGCGCGCCCGACATACCAGCGACATCGGCATCCTCGACGAGGACGGCCTGCTGGCCCACATGGAGGAGGCGCGCGCGCACGGCGAGCGGGTGGTCATGACCAACGGCTGTTTCGACCTGCTGCATCCGGGGCATGTGCGCTACCTGGAGGCCGCGCGCGAGCTCGGCGACTGGCTGGTGGTGGCGGTCAACGACGATGATTCCGTACGGCGCCTCAAGGGCGACGACCGGCCGGTCAACCCCTTGCGCCACCGCATGGAGGTGTTGCGCGGCTTGACGGCGGTCGACTGGGTGGTGCCGTTCTCCGAGGACACGCCCGAACGCCTGATCTGCAAGCTGCGCCCGGACGTGCTGGTCAAGGGCGGCGACTACGCGCCGGACGAGATCGCCGGCGCCGGCTGCGTGCGCGAGGCCGGCGGCGAGGTCCGGGTACTGGACTTCGTGGACGGCTATTCCACCACCGATATCCTCGCGCGGCTGGGCACGCGGCGGGACGGCTGATGCGCGCCCTTTACACCGGTCTGTTGTACCTGGCATTGCCGCTGGTCTTTCTCTATTTCCTCTGGCGCGGCCTGCGCGAGCCCGGCTATTTGAAAGGCTGGGGCGAGCGTCTCGGACTGGGGCGCCGCCCGCCGCCCGGCGGTATCTGGCTGCACGCCGCGTCGGTGGGCGAGGTGGCCGCCGCCGTGCCGCTGCTGCGGGCATTGCGCGAACGCGATCCGGACTTGCCGCTGGTGGTGACGACGTTCACCCCCACCGGCCGCGACCGGGCGCGATCGGCGCTGGGCGGAACGGCGCATGTCGTATACCTGCCGTTGGACCTGCCCGGCGCGGTGCGTCGCTTCCTGCAGCACGCGCAGCCGCGGCTGGCCATCCTGCTGGAGGCCGAGCTCTGGCCGAACCTGCTGCACGGCTGCCGTGCCGCCGGCGTGCCGGTACTGCTCGCCAATGCACGGCTGTCGGAGGCGGCGGCCGCCCGCTATCGCCGTGGCGTTCAGGGTCGCCTGATCGGCGACGCCCTGCGCGGCATCGATTGCATCGCCGCCGTGTCCGACGAGGACGCCGAGCGTTTCACGGCCCTGGGCGTTCCCGCGGAACGGGTCGCGGTGACCGGCAATCTGAAGTTCGACCTGGAGCTGCCGGCCGGCGTGGAAGAGCGGGGCGCGGCGCTGCGCCGGGATTGGGGGGCGGCCGAGCGGCCCGTCTGGATCGCGGCGAGCACCCATGCCGGCGAGGAAGAGATCGTGCTGTCCGCGTTCGCGGAGTTGGTTGGCCGGCATCCCGATCTGCTGTTGGTGCTGGTGCCGCGGCACCCGCAGCGTTTCGACGGTGTCGCCGAGTTGTGCCGCCGCAGCGGTTTTGCCTGCGCCCGGCGCAGCCGCGATGAGCCGGTGACCGCCGGAACGCAGATCCTGCTCGGCGATACCCTCGGGGAATTGGTGTTGTTCTATGCCACGGCCGACCTGGCCCTGGTCGGCGGCAGTCTGGTGCCGGGGATCGGGGGACACAACCTGCTGGAGCCGGCCGCGCTGCGGCTGCCGGTGGTCACCGGCGAGCATCTCGGTGCCTGGGAGACGGTGGCCGACTGGCTGCGCGAGGCCGGCGCGCTCTGCCGGGTGGCCGACGCCGCCGCCCTGGCATCGGCGGTGGACGAATGTCTGGAGGATCACCACGGCCGCAAGATGGCGGGACTCGGCGCGGCGCGCGTGGTCGAGGATCACGGCGGTGCGCTGGCGCGTACGCTGCGCCTGGTGCCGGGCCTGTTGACTGCCGCCTAGAAAGCTCGGCCAAAGACCATGCGATACGACCTTTCGATTCTCGACTTGCTGCCGGTGACGGCGGGCACCACGGGTGCGCAGGCGGTGCAGAGGAGTCTCGACCTGGCGCGGCTGGCCGAGGAGCTCGGTTTCGTGCGCTACTGGGTCGCCGAGCATCACGGCATGCCGGCGGTCGCCAGCGCCGCGCCGGCGGTGCTTCTCGCCCGTATCGGCGCATTGACGCAACGCATCCGCATCGGCTCCGGCGGGATCATGCTGCCCAACCACGCCCCGCTGCGCGTGGCCGAGGCGTTTCGCACGCTGGAGGCGCTGTATCCCGGCCGGGTGGACCTGGGGCTGGGACGGGCGCCGGGCTCGGACGCCCGCGCGTCCCGGGCGCTGGGCGCGGTCTCCGGCGAGCGCTTCGGGGCCATGCTCACGGAGATGGTGGGCCTGGCCGACGGCACGCTGCAGGAAAACCATCCCCATGCCGGGGTGGTCGTGATGCCGGACGGGGTCGAGCTGCCGCCGATCTGGATCCTGGGGTCGAGCGGGGCGAGCGCGGCGGCGGCGGGCGACGCCGGCATGGGCTACGCCTTCGCCAGCCATTTCAGTCCCGCGCCCGCCGAACCGGCCCTGCGGCGCTACCGCGAGGCGTTCCGGCCATCGTCCCGTTTCCCCCGGCCGCACGCGATCCTGGGCGTCTCGGTGGTGTGCGCGCCGACCGACGAGGAGGCGCAACGGCTGGCCGCCAGCGGCGACCTGTTCGCCCTGCGTCTGGCACGGGGCGATCTGCAGCCGCTGCCGACCCCCGAAGAGGCGCTGGCGTACGAGTACTCGGAAGGTGAGCGGGCGCTGGTGGCGGAAAACCGGGCGCGCCACATCATCGGCACCGCGGGGCACGTGGCCGCGCGGCTGGAAACGCTTGCGGCCGAGACCGGGGCGGACGAACTGATGGTGGTGAGCAACGTGACCGACCACGATGCCCGGTTGCGGGGCTACCGCCTGCTGGTGGAGGCGCTTCGGGAAGGGCCGGCCGGTTCGGCTGGGTCGACCCCTTGATGATTTGGTGGGCGGTGCTGGGATCGAACCAGCGACCCCTGCCGTGTGAAGGCAGTGCTCTCCCGCTGAGCTAACCGCCCCAGCCGGCGCAGGATAGTAAGTGCTGGCCGGGGCCGCGTCAACGCGCGGTGCCCTCCCGCGCCGATGGTAAACTGTGCGCCGTTCGGGTCGATCCCGGCCCCCATTCAGCGATGCCGCGCGAGGCGCCCATGCAGTTCATCGATCTCCAGTCCCAGTACCACCGGATCAAGGATGACGTCGACCGGCGCATCCATGCGGTGCTGGATCACGGCCAGTACGTCATGGGTCCGGAGATCGACGAACTCGAGAAACGACTGGCCGACTACGCCGGCATCGAGCATTGCGTGGCGCTTTCCAGCGGCACGGACGCGCTGCTGGTGGCGATGATGGCCCTGGACATCGGCCCCGGGGACGAGGTGATCACGACGCCGTTCACCTTCATCGCCACCGGCGAGATGATCATGCTGCTGGGGGCCACGCCGGTGTTCGCGGACATCGACCCGCGCACCTACAATCTCGATCCGGCGAGCGCCGAGGCGGCGATCACCGCGCGCACCAAGGCGATCGTGCCGGTCAGCCTGTACGGCCAGTGCGCCGACATGGACGCCTTCAACGCCGTCGGCGAGCGTCACGGCGTGCCGGTGATCGAGGATGCCGCGCAGAGCTTCGGCGCCACCTACCAGGGCCGGCGTTCCTGCGGCCTGTCGCGATTGTCGGCGACCTCGTTCTTCCCGGCCAAGCCGCTGGGCTGTTACGGCGACGGCGGCGCGGCCTTCACCGACGATGCCGATCTCGCCCTGCGCATGCGCGAGCTGCGCAACCACGGCCAGGATCGGCGCTACCACCACCCGCGCATCGGCATCAACGGCCGGCTCGACACCATGCAGGCGGCCGTGTTGCTGGCGAAGCTGGACATCTTCGACGACGAGGTCGCGGCCCGTGGGCGTCTCGGCGCGCGCTATACCGAGCTGCTCGGCGACGCGGTCCGGACGCCGTATCTCGCGGAAGGCAACACCAGCGTGTACGCGCAATACACGGTGGAGGTCGACGACCGCGACGGCGTGCGCGCGTCCCTGGAAGCGGCCGGCGTGCCCACCGCGGTGCATTACCCGGTGCCGCTCAACCGTCAGCCGGCGCTGCGGGTGGATGCCGACGTGCCGGTCGCCGAGGCCGCCGCCGGGCGGGTGATGAGCCTGCCCATGCATCCCTACCTGTCGGAGGACGATCAGGACCGCGTGGTCGCCGCCCTGCGGGCGGCGGTCGGGGCCTGAGAGAATTGCCGCTTGTGACCGCGGGTCTTGGTCTCTATAATTCGCGCCTCTGAATCAGGTCGCAGGTTACGGATTACAGGGAACCGGGAAGGAAAATGCCGAACGCATCGATCTCTTCCCCCTGTCACCCGTGCCCTGTAACCTGCAAGCGTTCAGTACGGGGCCATAGCTCAGTTGGGAGAGCGCGACACTGGCAGTGTCGAGGTCGGGGGTTCGAATCCCCCTGGCTCCACCATCTTGTCCCCATCGTCTAGAGGCCTAGGACACCGCCCTTTCACGGCGGTAACAGGGGTTCGAATCCCCTTGGGGACGCCATCGTCTTCGCGGAAGTGTCACCCGGCCGCGGGACACTGACAGGGTCCGGCCGCCGTCGGCGGCACGCATCTGGGAGAGCGAGCGTGCGGATCACCATCTTCGGCACCGGCTACGTGGGACTCGTGACCGGTGCGTGCCTCGCCGAGACCGGTAACGATGTCCTCTGCATGGATGTCGACCGCGACAAGATCGCCCGCCTCGAACGCGGCGAGATTCCCATCTACGAGCCCGGCCTGGAGCCCATGGTCCGCGACAACCACGCGGCCGGGCGGCTGTCCTTCACCAGCGACCCCGAGCGCGCCGTGGCCCACGGCAAGCTCCAGTTCATCGCGGTGGGCACGCCGCCGGACGAGGACGGTTCCGCCGACTTGAAGTATGTGCTCGCGGTGGCCCGGACCATCGGTGAGCACATGGACGGCTATCGCCTGGTGATCACCAAGTCGACGGTGCCGGTGGGCACTTCCGACAAGGTGCGCGAGGCCCTGGCGGACACGCTCGCGAAGCGCGGCTCGGCGCTCGAATTCGACGTCGCCTCCAATCCCGAGTTCCTGAAGGAGGGCGCCGCGGTCGAGGACTTCATGAAGCCCGACCGCGTGGTCATCGGCGTGGACAACGACCGCGCCGCCGAGCACCTGCGCGCCCTGTACGCGCCCTTCAACCGCAACCACGACCGCACCATGGTCATGGATATCCGCTCCGCGGAGCTGACCAAGTACGCGGCCAACATCATGCTGGCGGCCAAGATCAGCCTGATGAACGAGCTGTCGCAGGTCGCCGACCGCGTGGACGCGGATATCGAGCGGGTACGCACGGCCATCGGCGCCGACCACCGTATCGGTTACCACTTCATCTATCCGGGCTGCGGCTACGGCGGTTCCTGCTTCCCCAAGGATGTGCGCGCGCTCGGCCACACCGCCGCCGGTCTCGGCTACGAGACCCGCATGATCCGGGCGATCGAGGCGGTCAACGACGACCAGAAGCGGGTGCTGTTCGAGCGCCTGTCCGGACATTTCGGCGGCGACCTCGAGGGCAAGACGATCGCGGTCTGGGGGCTGGCCTTCAAGCCCAACACCGACGACATGCGCGAGGCGCCGAGCCGCACGCTGATGGAAGCCCTGTGGCAGGCGGGCGCCCGGGTGCGGGCGCATGATCCGGAGGCGATGGAAGAGACCCGCCGCATCTACGGCGAGCGCGACGATCTGGTGTTGTGCGGGAGCGCCGACGAGGCCGCCGAGGGCGCGGATGCGCTCGTGCTGGTCACCGAGTGGCATATCTTCCGCAGCCCCGATTTCGACCGCCTGCGGGACCTGATGCGCGGCCGTCTGGTGGTCGACGGCCGCAACATCTATAACCCCGCCTACGTCACCGAGCACGGCTTTACCTACTACGGTATCGGCCGCCGGGGCTGACCCGCGGCCCTTGCATTCGCCGCGCCAGACCCTATCTTGGCGCGAGTCGCCGGAGGTCCGGCATCAGGCTTGGGGGTAGGCATGCCCATCTATGAATACGTCTGTCGCGAGTGCGGCGAGGAGATCGAGAAGCTGCAGAAGCTCTCGGACGCGCCGCTGACCGAGTGTCCCGCCTGTCACAAGGACGCGCTCAAGCGCAAGATTTCCTCGGCCGGCTTCCGGCTGGCCGGTGGCGGCTGGTACGAGACCGATTTCAAGTCCGAGGGCAAGCGCAACCTGGCCGGCGACCAGGGCGGCACCGAGAAAAAGGGCGCCGGCGAGACCAAGTCCGATAGCGGCAAGTCCGACGGTGGCAAATCCAACGGCGGCAAGAGCGGCGGCAGCAAGAGCGAGAGCAGCACGGGATCCGGCGCCACCGCATGATCCGGCGCTGGTTCATCGCCGGCCTGCTGGTCTGGCTGCCGCTGGCGGCGACCGTGCTGGTGCTGCAATTGCTGGTCAATTTTCTCGATCGCTCCTTGCTCCTGCTGCCGCCGTCGTGGCGTCCGGAGGCCCTGCTCGGCTTCGGTATCCCGGGACTGGGGATCATCCTGAGCCTGCTGCTGGTGCTCGTGACCGGCTTTTTGGCCGCGAACATCGTCGGGCGTCGGGTGGTCGACCTGGGCGAGTCCCTGTTGGCTCGCATTCCGCTCATCCGCAGCGTCTACTCCGGGGTCAAGCGGCTGGCCGAGACGGTGTTCGGCGATGCCGGCAATTCCTTCCGCAAGGTGCTGCTGGTGGAGTATCCCCGGCGCGACTGCTGGACGCTGGCCTTCCAGACCGGCGCCCCGGTCGGCGAGGTCCAGGACCGCACCGCGCGCCATCTGCTCACGGTGTTCGTGCCCACCACCCCGAATCCGACATCGGGTTTCGTGATCCTGTTGCCGAAGGAGGACGTCATCGAGCTGGACATGTCCGTGGAGGACGGTTTGCGCATGGTGATCTCGCTGGGCGTGGTCACGCCCGAGGACGTGGGGGTGGCGCCGGCGCGCGGCGGTCCCGCGGGGGCGCGGACGCCTTGATTGCGCGCCCCCTGGCGGCCATGCTCACCGTCCGCTGAACGGGTAGGGCGATATGCCGTTCGACATCTATCGCGGCGCCGCCCGGGCGCACGGCATGGACGATGCCGCCTGGGAGCGTCACGCCAATCCCTGGAGCGTCTGGACCCGGGTCGCGACGCTGCCGTTCCTGCTGCTGGCTATCTGGTCGCGCGCCTGGATCGGACCCTGGGCCTGGGTCGCGGTGGTCCTGGTCTTTCTCTGGATCGCGCTCAATCCCCGGTTGTTCCCGCCACCACGGCGCACCGACCGCTGGTCGTCGCGCGCCACCTTCGGCGAACGCCTCTGGCTGCGGCGCGACGAGCTGACGCTGCCGGCGCGGCACCGGGTGCTGCCGCACGCCCTGACGGCCGCGGCCGGACTGGGCATGGCGGTGGCCCTGGCGGGCGCGCTCATGCAATGGTTCTGGCCGATGCTGCTGGGCGGCCTGGTGGCCTGGCTCGGCAAGCTCTGGTTCTGCGACCGCATGGTGTGGTTGTTCCAGGACATGTGCGAGGTCGATCCGCGCTACCGCGACTGGATCCGCTGATTTCGCGCGCGGCGCCGTCCGTACTGACCTGAGGCGCGAACTCGTTTAGTATTGCGCGCCTTTCAGGCCATTCAATCCGGTAAGCGATGCGTTCCCACTACTGCGGCGAGGTCAACGAGACGCACATCGACGGCGATGTCCGGGTGTGCGGTTGGGTCCATCGGCGGCGCGACCACGGCGGCGTCATCTTCATCGATCTGCGGGACCGCAGCGGGCTCCTGCAGCTCGTTTTCGATCCCGACGACGCCGAGACCTTCGAGCTCGCCGAGCGCCTGCGCCCGGAATACGTGATCCAGGCCGCCGGCAGCGTGCGGCACCGGCCGGAGGGCACGGTCAATCCCAAGCTGGCGACCGGACAGGTCGAGGTCGTCTGCGGGGAGTTGAACGTGCTCAACGCTTCCGAGACCCCGCCGATCCAGCTCGACGAGACCGAGCACGTCGGCGAGGAGGCGCGCCTGCGCTACCGGTACGTGGAACTGCGCAAGCCGCGCATGCAGCGGCATTTCCAGCTACGCGCCCGGGTCACGCGCGCCCTGCGCGCCTTTCTGGACGAACGCGGGTTCCTGGACCTGGAGACCCCGATCCTGACCAAGGCGACGCCCGAGGGCGCGCGCGACTACCTGGTGCCGAGCCGCACGCATCCGGGCCAGTTCTTCGCGCTGCCGCAGTCGCCGCAACTGTTCAAGCAGTTGCTGATGGTCGCGGGCATGGACCGTTACTACCAGATCGCGCGCTGTTTCCGCGACGAGGACCTGCGCGCCGACCGCCAGCCCGAATTCACCCAGCTCGATATCGAGGCCTCGTTCGTGGACGAGGCGGAGATCATGGCCCTGAACGAGGCCATGATCCGGCAACTGTTCGCCGAGGTGCTGGAGGTCGAGCTGCCGGAGCCGTTCCCGCGCATGACCTACGCCGAGGCCATGCGCCGCTACGGCTCGGACAAGCCGGACCTGCGCATCGACCTGGCGCTGGTCGATATCGCCGACCTGGTCGCGGATGCGGAATTCAAGGTCTTCTCCGGGCCCGCCAACGATCCCGCGGGCCGGGTGGCCGCCCTGCGCGTGCCCGCCGGCGGCGAGCTCACCCGCAAGCAGATCGACGACTACACCGATTTCGTCGGCCGCTACGGCGCCAAGGGCCTGGCCTATGTCAAGGTCAACGATGCCGCCGCCGGCCGCGAGGGCCTGGCCTCGCCGATCCTCAAGTTCCTGTCGGACGAGGCCATCACCGGCGTGCTCGAGCGCACCGGCGCCGCCGACGGCGACCTGATCTTCTTCGGCGCCGATCGGGCCCAGGTGGTCAACGACGCCCTCGGCGCGTTGCGCGTGCGCCTGGGGCACGACCTGGGGCGGGTCGAAGCCGGTTGGCGTCCGCTGTGGGTGGTGGACTGGCCGATGTTCGAGTGGGATGCCCGCGAGAAATGCTGGCACGCCCTGCATCACCCGTTCACCGCGCCCGCGGTGGACGACGCCGACGCCCTGCGCGCGGCGCCCGGCGAGGCCCTGTCGCGGGCCTATGACCTGGTGCTCAACGGCACCGAGCTCGGTGGCGGGTCCATCCGTATCCACGAGCCGGCGATGCAGCGTGCGGCATTCGAGGTGCTGGGCATCGGTGCCGAAGAGGCCGAGGAGAAATTCGGGTTCCTGCTGGAGGCGTTGCGCTACGGCGCGCCGCCGCACGGCGGCATCGCCTTCGGGCTGGATCGCCTGGTGATGCTGATGGCGGGCGCGGACTCGATCCGCGAGGTGATCGCCTTCCCCAAGACCCAGACCGCCACCGACCTGCTCACCGGCGCGCCGGGGGCGGCCGATGCCGCCCAGCTACGCGAGCTCGGCATCCGGCTGCGGGAGCGTCCCCGCGGCGAGTCGACGGAGGGCTGACGGTCCGGGCCGGACCCGCCCGACCGGACGTTCAGGGCGGGCCGCCCTGTGATACTCTTGGGGGTCCACCCGCAAGGGTTATCGACCCGAGACACGAGCGTTATGGCGGCCACAGCTTTCGCCCTCCAGGACTTCTCCAGGCTCGACGACGCGGCCTGCGACGAGCGCATCCGCGCCGCCAAGGCGGCGCTCGGCGAGCGCTGCGTGATCCTGGGGCATCATTACCAGCGCGACGAGGTCTTCGCGCACGCCGATTTCTCCGGCGATTCGCTCAAGCTGTCCAAGCAGGCGGCCGAGTGCGATGCCGAGTACATCGTGTTCTGCGGCGTGCATTTCATGGCCGAGGTCGCCGACATCCTGTCGCGGCCGGAGCAGACCGTGATCCTGCCGGACATGGCGGCCGGCTGTTCCATGGCTGACATGGCCAACCTGCGTAACGTCGAGCGCGCCTGGAAGGAACTGGCCCAGGTGCTGGACCCGGACGAACAGGTCACGCCGGTCACCTACATCAATTCCGCCGCCGATCTAAAGGCCTTCTGCGGCCGTCACGGCGGCATCGTGTGCACGTCGTCGAACGCCCGCGGCGTGCTCGATTGGTCGTTCTCCCGGCGCGAGAAGGTGCTGTTCTTCCCCGATCAGCATCTGGGGCGCAACACCGGCCACGACATGGGCATCCCGCTGGACGAGATGGTCACCTGGGACTTCGACAAGCCCATGGGCGGTCTCACCGAGGAGGAAATCCGCAAGGCCCGCATCATCCTCTGGAAGGGTTTCTGCTCGGTGCACCAGATGTTCCACCCGAACCACATCGACAAGTTCCGGGAGCAGCATCCCGACGGTCTGGTGATCTCGCACCCCGAGAACGCCTTCGAGGTATGCCAGAAGTCCGACTACGTCGGCTCCACCGAGACCATTCTCAAGACCGTGCGCGCCTCCGAACCCGGCACCCATTGGCTGGTCGGCACCGAGCTCAATCTGGTCAACCGGCTGCACAACGAGATGGCGCCCAAGGGCGTGAAGGTGCAGTTCATGTCGCCGGTGGTGTGCATGTGCTCGACCATGTTCCGCACCGATCCCCAGCATCTGGCCTGGGTCATGGACAATCTGGTCGAGGACCACGTGGTTAACCGCATCCGGGTGCCGGAGGACGAGGCCCGCGAGGCCAAGGCCGCGCTCGACCTGATGCTCGAGATCACGGCCTGACGGCGGCTGTTTCGGGTTGCGGGCTTCGCGTTTCGTGATGTGAGCCTCGTCCGGGGGCACGGGCCGCCTCTCAAGGAGCACGAAACATGAAACCGCACCCGGCGGGGCGCGGCCCCGCCGGGTGCGTTACAATGACACGCTGTTCATTTCGATGACGGAGAAGTACCCCTCATGTTCGATACCGCGCAGCGCGTTGCCGATTACGACGCCGAGCTGGCGGCGGCGATCACCGCCGAAAACGAGCGCCAGGAGGCCCACATCGAGCTCATCGCCTCCGAGAACTACGCCAGCCCGCGGGTCATGGAGGCCCAGGGCACCCAGCTCACGAACAAGTACGCCGAGGGCTATCCGGGCAAGCGCTATTATGGCGGGTGCGAGCATGTGGACGTGGCCGAACGGCTGGCCATCCAGCGCGCCTGCGAACTGTTCGGCTGCGACTACGCCAACGTGCAGCCGCATTCGGGCGCCCAGGCCAACGCCGCCGCGTTCATGGCGCTGGTCAAGCCCGGCGACACCATCCTGGGCATGAGCCTGGACGCCGGCGGTCACCTGACCCACGGTGCCGCGCCCAACTTCTCCGGCAAGTATTACAACGCCGTCCAGTACGGCATCGACGCCGCCACCGGCGAGCTCGACTATGACGCGATCGCGGCGCAGGCGCGCGAGCACCGCCCCAAGCTGATCATCGGCGGTTTCTCGGCCTACTCCCGTGTGGTCGACTGGGCGCGGATGCGCGAGATCGCCGACGAGGTGGGTGCCTACCTGCTGGTGGACATGGCGCACGTGGCCGGCCTGGTCGCGGGCGGCGCCTATCCCAGCCCGATCCCGCACGCGCACGTGGTCACCACGACCACCCACAAGACCCTGCGCGGTCCGCGCGGCGGTCTGATCCTGTCCGCCGCCGGCGACGAGAAGCTGTACAAGCGGCTCAACTCCGCGGTTTTCCCCGGCACCCAGGGCGGTCCCCTGATGCACGTGATCGCGGCCAAGGCCGTGGCGCTGAAGGAAGCCCTGGAGCCGGGATTCAAGGACTACCAGGCACAGGTGGTCGCCAACGCCCGCGCCATGGCGGAAGTCTTTACCAAGCGTGGCTACGACGTGGTCTCCGGCGGTACCGACAATCACCTGATGCTGGTCAGCCTGATCGCCAAGGACATCACCGGCAAGGACGCGGAGGCCCTGCTGGGGCAGGCCCATATCACCGCCAACAAGAACGCCGTGCCGGACGATCCGCGCTCGCCGTTCGTGACCAGCGGCCTGCGTATCGGCACGCCGGCGGCCACCACGCGGGGCTTCGGCGAGACCGAGATGGCCGATGTCGCCACCTGGATCTGCGACATCCTGGATACGCTGGCCGAAGACGGTGATACCGGCAAGGCAGTGACCGAGGTCCGCGCCAAGGTCGAGACGCTTTGCTCCCGGTACCCGGTCTACGGCCGGTCGGCGGCCGCCCGGGAAGCGGCCCCCGCCTGAGGGCGGAGACGGCGATGCCGCGATAGCGCCCCGGGAGCGATTCCGTGCATTGCCCGTTCTGCGCCGCCGACGCGACCCGCGTGGTCGACTCGCGCCTGGCGGCCGAAGGCAGCCAGGTCCGGCGCCGGCGCGAGTGCCCGTCCTGCGGGGCGCGTTTCACCACCTTCGAGAGCGCGGAGCTGGTGTTGCCGCGGATCGTGAAGAACGACGGCACGCCGGAGCCCTTCGACGAAGCCAAGCTCAAGCGCGGTATCACCCGGGCGCTGTACAAGCGGCCGGTATCGGCCGAGGCGGTGGATACCGCGGTCAACCGCATCATGCACCGGTTGCGTACCGAGGGGGAGCGGGACGTGCCCTCGCGCAAGCTCGGCAACTGGGTGATGGAGGAACTGCGCGAACTGGACCAGGTCGCCTACGTTCGGTTCGCCTCCGTGTACCGCCGCTTCGAGGACGTCAACGCGTTCCGCGAGGAGATCGAGCGGCTGGAGGCGACACCCGACCGCAGCGCCGCCCGGCGCCAGCTCAAACTGATCGACAACGGGTCGGAGTCCTGAAATCGGCGACCATTCGTTGGAGGAGTCATGGGGCCGGACAAGACCGATAATCGTTCCCCGCTGGTGATAGTCACCGTCATCGACCGGAGAACCCCCCGCGCCGACCATGGCTGACACCCGCCGCGTCCTGACGGAGCTCTTCCAGGGCGAGCGCCGCCGGTTGGTCAAGCTCGTCCAGCGTATCGTCAGGAGCGAAGCCGTGGCCGAGGATCTGGTCCAGGAGACCTTCCTCAAACTCTGGGGTCGCCACGTCAACGGCGACTCGACGGGCCTGCTCTATCGCACGGCGCACAATCTCGCGCTCGACCACCTGCGCGCCCAGAAGGTGCGGCACCGACACGCCGAGCGCAGCCGTGCCGACGACACGGCCCTGCCGCCCGCGGATCGGGCGGCGGAGGTCGCCGAGGAATGGCGGCAACTGGCCGAGGTGCTGGAAGACCTGCCGCCGCGCACGCGACGGATATTCCTGCTCAACCGGGTCGACGGCGAGACCTATGCCGCCATCGCGGCCATGCTGGACGTGTCCACGAGCACCGTGGAGAAGGACATGATGCGGGCCATGCGGGCCTGCCGGCAGTGGCTCGAAAGCCGGGACCCGGATTGAGGAGACGGCCGGCATGAAACGTTACCCTGATGTGAAAGACAGACGTCTGTCCGTCCCGGCGACGGCAGAAGAGGAGGCCGGCTTGGGCTCACCAGCGAGGGATCGCCCCGGCGACGACGGTATCGAGGATCAGGCGCTCGCCTGGTACCTGCGTTTGAAGGACCCGGGCGCCGGCGGCGAGGACTGGCTGCGGTTCGAGGACTGGCTGGCCGCGGACGATCGTCACGGCGCCGCCTACGGTCGTGTCGATGCGCTCTGGCAGCGCCTGGAAACGCCCGCCCGCGAGGTTGCGGCGCGGCAGTCGCGGCCGCGGCCGTGCCGGCGGCATGCACGTCACCGGCGCTGGGCGCGAATGGCCGTCGCGGCCAGTCTGGTGCTGACGCTGGCCGCGGGCGGCACCCTATGGCGGGATCCGGGCCTGATCCATCGGCTCGGGTCCGATGTCGCCACCCGTGCCGGCGAATCGCGGACCCTGGCCCTGGCCGACGGCTCCGAACTATTCCTGGATTTCGACAGTGCCGCGGACATCGACCTCTCGGGCGACGTCCGGCGGGTCGAGCTGCATCGCGGACGCGCTTGGTTCGATGTCGCGCCGGCCGGCCGGCCGTTCGTGATCGCCAGCGGTGGCGCGCGCGTGCGGGTGACGGGCACGCGCTTCGGCGTGGCGCGGGGCACCGCCGGTGTCGAGGTCACGGTGGAAGAGGGCCGTGTCGAGGTCGGCGGCGAGCGTGGCGGCGCGGACAATGCGCGGACCCTGGGCGTCGGTGAGCAGACCACGGTCGCGGCCGGCCGGGTCGGCGACTTGCGCCGCGTCGATCCCGCCATCGAGCTGGCCTGGGCCCGCGGGCTCGTCCTGTTCGACCGTGCCGGTGCCGGCGAGGTCGCCGAGCAACTGCAGCGCATGCTGCCGGGACGCGTGATCCTCGACCGCTCGGATTTCGACGATCTGTCGCTGTCGGGCAGTTTCCCCGCGAACGATCCGCAGGCGTTGCTCGCGGCGCTGGAAAAGAACTACGGTGTCCGGGTCGAGCGCATCCCCGGCACCCTGACGTGGTTGCGTCGCTGACATGGACGCCGCCTCCGATTGAGGAACCCCGTCGTCCTGAACGTTATACGAATGATAACGATTATCATTCATCACGGACGAAGGACGAATGGCACGATGCTCCATCATTCCCTCGCACCACGTCATGCGGCGATCGCGTGTCTACGGGCCCGCCGTATCCGGTGGCTCCTGGTGCTGGTTTCGCTATGCGCCGCCGCCGGCCATCTTCAGGCCCGGGACGGACCGCCCGTCGAATATGCGTTCGATATCCCGAGCCAGTCGCTGCTCTCGGCGTTGGGGGAGTTCACCGCGGTGACCGGTATCTCGGTCATGCACTCCGGCAACGGCGCCCTGAGCGCGCGCGCCGGCGGTGCGCGGCGAGATGACGGCCGATGCCGCCCTGGCGCGGCTGCTGGCGGGCAGCGGCTTGCGTTTCGAGTACCAGGATGCCCGTACGGTCCTGCTGGTGGCGGACCGCGCCGCGGGTGCCGCGGGCGGCGCCGCCGGCGCGGCCACGGAGCTGGGCCCGATCCGGGTCATGGCGCCCGTCGGAAGCTGGGTCTACGAGACGCCCCGCTCGGTGGCCGTGGTGACCCCGGAGGAGATCGACCGGCGGCCGCCGCGCCACCCCGCCGAGATGCTGGAGGAGGAGGCCGGTGTCTACAGCATGTTCAGCGAACAGGACCCGGCATTGTCGGTGAACATACGCGGCATGCAGGACTATGGCCGGGTCAACATGATGATCGACGGGGCGCGGCAAAACTTCCAGGTGAGCGGCCACCAGCAGCGTAACGGCCAGATGTACATCGACCCGGAGCTGCTGGCCGCGGTCGAGATCGAGAAGGGGCCCGGCGCCGGAGTGCACGGTGCCGGCGCGATCGGCGGCACCGCCAACTTCCGCACCATCGAGCCGCGCGATATCCTGCTGCCGGGCCGCGACCGGGGCGTGCGGGCGCGGGCGACCACCGGACTCGGCGAGTACGCCAACGGCACGGACTTCATCGGCAGCCTCGCCGCCGCGTACCGCGACGAGACCGTGGATGTCCTGCTGGCGCACAGCCAGCAGCATCTCGACGAATACGAGCCCGGCACGGAGGGATCCCTGGGCACGGACCGGCGGGTCGGCGATTCCGACCGCCACAAACATTCGGTCGTGCGGGAATCCGGCCGCACCTCGCGTTCCACGCTGGCCAAGGCGGGGCTCATGCTCACCGGCGACCAGCGCGTCGGGGTCAGCTTTCTGGACACCGATGTGGCATACGACGCCAGCAGCACGACCGCGGACGAGTTCGCCCAGAACGACGGGCCGCTTTATCAGAAGCGGGGCGAGGACGACGTGACCTCGCGTACCTATGCTCTGGATTATGACTACGGCCCGCGCGGGCCGTGGGTCGACCTCGAGGCCAAGCTCTACTATGTGACCACCCGTCTGGATCAGAGGCGCCGGGCGCAGGAGTCCGACCAGGTGCCCGACGGCATGTGCGCCGACTGGTATGCCACCTACGATCCCATACCGGATTGGGTCTCCCGTTTCTGCACGCCCGCGTACGCGGCCCGCTATCGAACCGACACCTGGGGCCTGCAAGTCCGCAACATATCCCGGCTCGTGGAAACGCACCGCCACGCCCTGAGCGCGGACTACGGCATCGAGGCCTACACCGACGAGACCGATCCCGAGGCGACGCTGGCCGACCCGACTCTGACCTTCGAGAGCAGCCCCATCGGCGGCCTCACCACCGCCACGCCCGCGGGCGAGCGCGACTCGGTCAGCGTCTTCACGGCATTGGGGTACGACTATGCCGGCGTCATCGAGGTCGACATCGGCCTGCGCTACGACCACTACAACCTTCGGGGACACACCGGCTTCCGGGCGCGCAACGACTCGACCGGCTTCACCGAGGAGTACGACTACGACATCGACCGCACCTTCAATCGCGTCTCGCCGACCTTGTCCGTGGCGGTCCGGGCCAACGACTGGCTGCAGCCTTACATCCGCTGGGGCCGCGCCTGGCGGATGCCGGCCATCACGGAGACGTTGATCACGGGTGCCCATGTCGGCGACGCGCGGTCGCGCACCCTACCCAACCCGGAGCTTGAACCGGAGCGCTCCGAGACCTGGGAGGCGGGGTTCAATATCGGGGCCGAACGGTTATTCACCGACCGCGATGTTCTGCACATCAAATTCAGCTATTTCGATACCCGCATCGAGGATTTCATCTACATGTCGTTCGGCAAGAACGCACCTCATCAGTCTATGGCCAACGATTTCCAGATGGCCTACGACAATTCCGTGAACGAGGCACGTTTCCGCGGAACCGAGTTGAATCTCGACTACGATGCCGGTGCTTGGTACGCCGGACTGAACTATACGAATATGGTCGACGACAACAAGGGCGATCTCTGTTCCAGACCGTGGTACCTCGGCTATGAGCTCGACACCAACTTCCAGCCTGCGAACGATCCCTGGGCGAACTGTGCCGTCTTCGGCGCAGCGGAATATCCGCCCCCCGACAAACTCAATATCCATGCCGGCGTGCGGCTTCTCGATCGCGCTCTGGATATCGGTGTCAAGGTGCGTCATGCCGAGGGCTTCAACGAAAGTGTGGGAAGATCGGGTGCGAAGGGCGAGGAATATGCCTATCCGCCCGTCTGGGACGAATACACGGTGTGGGATTGGTACGGCCGCTATCGCCATGACGAGCACCTGAGCTTGCGCCTGACCGTGGATAATGTCTTCGATCGCGCCTACCTGGTGAACTACGGTGACCCCCTGACCGTCACGCTCGGACGCGGCCGGACGGTGCAGGGCAGCGTGGAACTCCGATTCTAGGGGGCGCCGAAAAGGCGGTTCCCCTGATGCGGGACAGGGATGTCCCGTCGTCGGCCAAGCGCATCAGTGCTCGGCCGGCCGATACCGAGGCCGGACCTGCGCCGGGCTCGGCGTGCCGAAGAGAGACAGGATGGTCCTTCTCGGCATTGCCTCGGGATTTCCGCCATCGGCGGAATGGGACGGCCCCGGCCACAGGTCGAGGCCAGGCACGAGAAACGTGGCAAGAAGCCAAGGAGGCTGAATCATGGCCATTAGCATCACTCACGACAAGGCGACCAACACCGGCGGGGATGATTACCTGACCTGGTGGGAGAACGAGTTCGACAGCGGCAACCACCCGAGCAATACCGGCGGTTTCTATCCCGGTACCCTCTCGGGCGAGCAGTACGCCATGTCGAGCGGCGCCCAGGGCTCGACCGCCGGCTTTATCGCCTCCGGCGACCTGGATTACACCCTGTTCTCGGTACCTACCCACACGGTATACGGTGACCTCGACGACATCGAGTTCGGCGATCAGATCGTGGGCGGCAGCAGCACGGCGTACTCGTTCGATACCGGGCCGGAACTGAGCATCGACGGCCTGGACCTGAGCTCCGGCGCGGTGGCCGACAACCAGATCCACGAGATCGTCTACGGCCTGATGCAGGGCGACGCCACCGAGCTGGAGAACTTCCTCAACACCGAGAACCTCGACATCGACGGCAGCTCGGGCGACGACGTCCTGAACGGTTACGCCGGTGACGACACGCTGACCGGCAACAACGGTGACGATACCTTCCTGTTCGATCTCTTCGGTAGCGCCACGGGCTTCGGCGACGACACCGTCACCGATTACGAGATCGGCGACGACGAGATCGATATCTCGGCGTTCGACAGCTATACCGACACCGTGGTCGGCAGTGACCTGGAACTGGAGGTGTTCGATGCGTCCTCCAACTCCATGGGCACGATCACGCTGACGGGTATCACCGACGTGAACGACGTGACCTTCGCCTGACGCCACGGGAATCCCCCCATGGCGGGACGGTGCCGCCGCGGCTCCGGGTCGAGAGCCGGGGCCGCGGCGGCGCTCGTGCGACATCCCGTGCCGTGCCGCCGGCGCCACCGCGCGGCACGTCGGGACGGCTCCCGGAGGTGTGCCATGACGGCGTCCGACCAATCCCGTCCGTCCGACGAGATACGGGCCACCCTGGCCGGCTTCCGGCGCGGCCTGATCGATATCGGTGTCTTCTCGGCGGTGATCAACCTGCTGATGCTGGCGCCGGCCCTGTACATGCTGCAGGTCTACGATCGCGTGATCGCGTCCGGCAATGCCATGACGCTCCTGATGCTGACGCTGATGGTGCTGGGCGCTTACGCGCTGCTGGGACTCCTGGAGTGGATCCGGAGTTACGTGGTGATCCGTCTCGGGGCACAAATGGATATGCGCCTGAATCGACGGGTCTTCGACGCCGCCTTCGACAGCAACCTGAACAGCGGCCGCACCAGCGCGGCCCAGGCATTGAACGACCTGACCGCCCTGCGCCAGTTCGCGACCGGCAACGCCCTGTTCGCGTTCTTCGACGCGCCCTGGTTTCCCGTGTACCTGCTGGTCATCACGCTGCTGCATCCCTGGTTGGGGGCGCTGGCGCTGGCGGGCGCGACACTGCTGCTGGCGCTGGCGTGGCTCAACCAGCGACGGTCGTCGCCGCTGTTGCAGGAGGCGAGCGATCTCTCGGCCCGATCGGCGCGCGGGGCGTCCGCCAATCTCCGCAACACCGGCGCCATCGAGGCCATGGGCATGCTGCCGGCCCTGCGCGACCGTTGGGCGGCGCAGCACAGCGAATTCCTGTCCCGTCAGAACCTGGCGAGCGAGCGCACGGCGGTCGTCGCCGCCTGGTCGCGCGCCCTGCGGCTGGCGCTGCAGTCCCTGGTGCTGGGTCTGGGGGCCTGGCTCGCCATCGACGGCGTGATCACGCCCGGCATGATGATCGCCGCCTCCATCCTGGTGGGACGCGTGCTGGGGCCGATCGACCAGGTCATCGGCGTCTGGCGCCAGTGGACCTCGGCGCGCCAGTCCTACCGCCGTTTGCGGGGGCTGCTGCAGGACTATCCGCCCAGGCCGGCCCGGATGCCCTTGCCGGCCCCCGCGGGTGCCCTGTCCGTGAAGCGGGTGGTGGCGGTGCCGCCGGGCGGTCGCGCGCGCGTGCTCGACGGTGTGAGCTTCGAGCTGGCGCCGGGGGAGACCCTGGGCGTGGTCGGACCGTCGGGGTCGGGCAAATCCAGCCTGGCGCGGCTGCTGGTGGGGGCCTGGCATCCCCGGTCCGGCGAGGTCCGCCTGGACGGCGCCGATCTCCGCGACTGGGATCGGGCCGCGCTCGGTCCCTTCATCGGTTATCTGCCGCAGGACGTCCAGCTCTTCGCCGGCAGCATCGCCGACAATATCGCCCGTTTCGGCGAGGTCGTGCCGGACCGGGTCGTGGCCGCCGCCGAGATGGCCGGCGTGCACGAACTCATCCTGCGCCAGCCCCAGGGATACGACACGCAACTGGGGCAGGGCGGCGACGGCCTGTCGGGCGGCCAGAAGCAGCGCATCGCATTGGCCCGCGCGCTGCACGGTCTGCCGGCGCTGATCGTGCTGGACGAACCCAACGCGAACCTGGACGAGGCGGGTGAGCGTGCCCTGCTGGCGGCGATGGCGACGCTGCGGGAGCGGCGCCGGACGCTGGTCGTCGTCAGCCACAAGCCCGGAATCGTGAAAAGCACGGACAAGCTGCTGGTGTTGCATGAGGGACGGGCCCGGGCCTTCGGCGCCACCGCCGACATACTCGGCGGCGGCGCCGACGGGCGCCGCGCGGATCGCCGGCCGGATGCCGCGGATATCGGGGGTGGCCGGTGACCGCGCCGCAGCGGCCGGCCGTTCCGCCGGAGATGGACGAACGGCGCCATGCGCGCCTGGGTCTGGTCATCGTCCTGGTCGGCTTCGCGGGGTTCCTGGCATGGGCCGGGCTGGCGCCGCTCGATCAGGGCGTGGCGGTGCCGGCCAAGGTCATGGTCGCCGGCAACCGCAAGGCGGTGCAGCCTCCGGAGGGCGGCCGCATCGAGCGCATCCTGGTGCGCGAGGGCGACGCGGTCGCGGCCGGCGAGGTGCTGATAGAGATGGAGCGGGATGCCCTGCGGGCCGAGGCGGACGGCCTCCGCGTCCAATGGTTGGGTGCCATGGCCACCGCGGCGCGACTGCGGGCCGAGAGCGCGGGCGAGACCCGGATCGAATTCCCGGCGGCGCTGCGCGACAGCGACGATCCCCGAGTGCCGATGATGCTGGCGTTGCAGCGCCAGCTCCTGGACAAGCGTCGGCGGGCGCTCGAAGCCGAGATCGAGGGCATCCGGGAGAGCATCGCCGGCAACCGGGCGAGGCTGTCGGGGATCGCGGCGGCACGCGCCAGCAAGTCCCGCCAGCACGAGTTGCTGGAAGAGCAACTAGAGGGGCTGGCGGGGTTGGTCGCGGAAGGATATGTCGCCCGCAACCGTTTCCTGGAGCGTCAACGCGAGCGCCAGCGCCTGGCCGGCGAACTAGCCGAGGATCGCGCCCGGGCGACGGGGATCCGGCGCACCATCGGCGAGCTGGAGGCGCGTGTCCGACAGCGGCGGGAAAGTCATCACCGCGAGGTCCGGGACCGCCTGGCCGAGGTGAGCGTGCGCGTCGACGAGCTGCGCGCGCGCCTGGACGGTCTGGAGTCGCGGCTGTCCCGCGGCCGTGTGCGGGCACCGGCCACCGGGCGTGTCGTGGGCATGCGGGTATTCACCGAGGGCGGGGTGGTCGAGGCCGGCGAGACCCTGATGGAGATCGTACCGCAGGGACGGCCGCTGCTCGTGGAGGGCCGGGCGCCCGTGTCGTTGGCCGACAAGCTGGAGCCGGGCCTGCCGGTGGCATTGCTGTTCACCGCCTTCGAACTCAGCGACACGCCGCGTCTCGCCGGCGAAGTCACGCAGGTATCGGCCGACCGGCTGGTGGACGAGCGCACGGGCGAGCCCTATTACAGCATCCGGGTACGGGTCGCGCCCGGCGAAATGGCAAGGCTGCGGGGACGCCGGATCCGGCCCGGGATGCCGGTCGAGGCGTTCGTGCGCACCGGCGAGCGGTCCCTGTTGAATTATCTGTTCAAACCCCTGCTGGACCGCATGCACCCGGTCCTGGCCGACGGATGAGCGGAACCCGCCGGTCATGGCGGCGGGGCCGGACCGCGGTGCTGGCGGGTTGCCTGGCGGCGTGTCTGTCCCCGGCCGGCCATGCGGTCGGGTTGCGGGACGCCTATGTCCTGGCGCTGGAAAACGATCCCGCGTTCCGGGCGGCCATCGCCGCGCGCGCGGCCGGACGCGAGCACCGCGCGATCGGCCGGGCCGCGCTGCTGCCCAGTCTCTCCTACAGCTACGGCACCGCCCGCAACGCCTCCGAGGTCACCCGGCTCACCGCGACCGACGAAGCGACGCTGGAACGGGATTACCGCAGTCATGCCTCCGTGCTGAGACTCGAGCAGCCGCTGTTCGATTACGCGGCCTGGGCGACCTATCGCGAGGGTGTCGCCAAGTCCCTGCTGGCGGACGCCCGCTTCCGCGAAGAGAGCCAAGCGTTGATGGTGCGATTGTTCGAGGCCTACAGCGACACCCTGCTGGCCCGGGAGCGGGAGCGCCTGGCGGCGGCCCGGCGGCGCGCCTACGCCGGCCGGTTGGAGGCCAATCGCCGGTTGTTCGACGCCGGCGAGGGTACGCGCACGGCGATCCTGGAGACCCGGGCCCGGCTGGAGACCGCGTCGGCGCGGCTGATCGAGGCCCGCGAGGCCACCGCCGACGCCCTCGGCGAGCTGCGGGCCATCGTGGGGCGGCCCCTGCGCGCGGACGACCTGCGGCCATTGCGCGAGGAAGCGGCCATGCCGCCCCTGAAACCGGACAATTTCGCCGACTGGCGTGAGCGGGCGCTGGCCGCCAATCCGGATCTGGCCGTGCGGCGCCGCGAGGTCGAGGTCGCCGACGGCGGCGTGGCCCGCGCCCGCGCCGGCCACCTGCCCTCGGTCTCGCTCTATCTCAGCTCGCGGGAAACGGAATCGGATACGGAGAGCAGTTACGACCGCGTGTACGATACCGATACCGTGGGTCTCCAGGTCAGCCTGCCCCTGTTCGCCGGCGGCGGCACCAGCGCCCGGCGCCGGCAGGCCATCGCCGAACGCGGGCGTCTCCGGCACGAGCTGGACGCGACGCGCGTCCGGGTGATCGAGGACCTGCGGCGCGAGTTCGATCGCATCGCCGGTGCGCGCGCCAGGATACGCGCCTACCGGGCGGCGGCGGATGCGGCGCGGGCGTTGGTGACCGCCACGCAGAAAAGCGTCGCGGGCGGCGAGCGGATCAACCCCGACGTGCTGGACGCCGAACAGCGACGCTACGCCGCCGCCCGGGATCTGGCCGGCGCGCGTCACGACTACCTGCGCGCCTGGGTCGCACTCCATCGGCTCGCCGGCGATCTGGGTGCCGACGAACTGCGGGTGGTGGCGGCCTGTTTCGGCGGGGACACGGCACCCTGAAGCGGGCACGGCGCCGGTTTTGAGGCATGTGGTCCTCTCGACCGTTATCAGGGTATGGTCCGAGGGGAGAACCTTTCATGGCAGTCGTAACCGATTTTCCGTCCATAGCCTTGTCCCGCGAACTGAAAGAACATACCGCCCAGGCGCACGAGAGCCTGGATCAGCGCATCATGGCGTTGCGCCCCTTTGCCGACGAGCGGCGATACGTCCGTTTCCTGCGGATGCAGTTGCGACTGCATCATGCGACCGCCGCCCTCTACGGGGAACCCGGTCTGCTCGCGTGGCTGCCCTGCCTGGCGGACGGCAACCGCCTCGAGGCCGTGGTCGCCGATTGCGCCGATTTCAACGTGAGCGAGGCGGAGTACCGTCGGGACCGGGCCGCCGCCAGGACCGTGCGCATCCCGACCACGCCCGCCGCGCTCGGCTGGTTGTATGTCCAGGAGGGATCCCGCCTCGGCGCCGCCGTCCTGCGCAGGCAGGTCCGCCGCGAACTGGGCCTGTCCGATGTGTTCGGGGCGCGTCACCTGGCGGGGCCCGCCGACGGCCGCGCCCGCCACTGGCAGCGCTTCCGCGAGGCATTGGACGCCATCGACCTCACCATCGGCGAGCGCGGCATGGCCGCCGAGGGGGCCGCCGCGGCCTTCGCCTTCGTGCGCGAGTCGGTCGAGGAACTGCTCGCCGACGGCCGGGCCGTCGACACGGCCTGACAGCGTTTCCGGTGCTCCGGCCGGCCGCGATCGTTCGGCCGGCCGGGGCCGCAAGGCGTTTTCCGGGAGCGCCCGGCACCGGCACCGCCGGGCGGTCGTGCTGCCGGTCGGGCCGGCACAGGGCGTACACTATGTCGCCATGACGACCGGCGGACGCCGCAACCCCGACCCCAGGCAAGCCGACCGTGGTCCGGACTGCGGGCGCGCGCTCGCGTGTGCGGCGTTCGCGTGGCGGCTGGATGCCGATCATGGCGGCTGAGACCGGCGACGCGGGCTACATGGCGCGCGCCGTCGCGCTGGCGCGGCGCGGCTGGTACGGCACGCCGCCGAACCCGCGCGTCGGCTGCGTGCTGGTACGCGACGGCACGGTGATCGGCGAGGGCTGGCACGCCCGGGCCGGCGACGCGCATGCCGAGGTCAACGCCCTGCGCGATGCCGCCGCCCGGGTCGGCGGTGCGCGCGGGGCCACCGCCTATGTGACCCTGGAACCCTGCCGCCACAGCGGTCGTACACCGCCCTGCACGGACGCCCTGATCGAAGCCGGGGTGTCGCGCGTGGTCGCGGGCATGACCGATCCCAATCCCTTGGTCGCCGGTGGCGGCCTGCGGGCGCTGGCGGCCGCGGGCATCGAGGTCGCCTCGGGGCTTCTGGCCGCGGATTGCGAAGCGTTGAATCCCGGTTTCTCCACGCGCATGCGCACGGGGCGCCCGCGCGTCCGGGTCAAGCTCGCGGCGAGCCTGGACGGCCGCACCGCCGGTGCCGACGGCGAGAGCCAGTGGATCACGGGCGAGGCGGCGCGTGCCGACGTGCACCGGTTGCGGGCCGAGTCGGGCGCGGTGGTCACCGGCACCGGCACCGCCCTGGCGGACGACCCGTCCCTGACCGTGCGTCTGCCGGCGGACGAGGCACCGGGCGGTCGCTGGCGCCAGCCGCTGCGTGTGGTGCTGGACAGCCGCCTGCGTCTGCCTCCGACCGCGCGCATGCTCGGTCTGCCGGGGCGCACATTGGTGTTCACGGCCGCGGCCGCGGGCCGCAACTGGGATGCGCTTGCCGTCGCCGGCGCGGAACTCCGCCGGGTGCCGGTATCCGATCAAGGCCTGGATTTGACGGCCGTGTTGCGGTCGCTGGCCACGGAGGACGAGATCAACGACGTTCTCGTGGAGGCGGGTCCGGTCCTGGCCGGGGCCCTGGTGGCCGCCGGACTGGCCGACGAACTGGTACTCTACGTCGCGCCCAGCGTGATCGGCGACGGTGGGCGGGGCCTGCTGCACCTGCCGGGCGTGACGCGATTCGCGGACCGGCGGTCGCTGGCCATCACGGATATCCGGGCGGTGGGCGACGATTGGCGGATCGTCGCGCGACCCGCCGGGACATCCGCCACGGATCGCTAATCACACGACTGAGACTATGTTCACTGGAATCGTACGCGGCGTCGGCCGCATCGCGTCGATCGAGGATCGCGGCGGCGACAGCCGCGTCGGGATCGATATCGCCGGCGTCGACCTGGGGCCGGTGGCGCCCGGCGACAGTATCGCGGTCGACGGCGTCTGCCTCACGGCGACGCGCGTCGGCGAGAGCGGTTTCGAGGCCGATGTCTCCGCCGAGACCCTGCGGGCGACCACCCTCGGCCGTCTCGGTCCGGATGCCCCGGTGAACCTGGAGCCGGCGCTGGCCGCCGGCGACCGGCTGGGGGGACACCTCGTCAGCGGGCACGTGGACGGCGTCGGCGAGTTGGTCTCGCGGACCGAGGAGGCGCGCTCGCGCCGCCTGCGTTTCGCGGCGCCGGCGCCGCTGGCCCGTTACATCGCGGTCAAGGGCTCGATCACGGTGGACGGCGTGAGCCTGACGGTGAACGCCGTCGCGGGGGCCGAGTTCGAGGTGAATATCGTGCCCCACACGTTGACCGCCACCAATCTGGGGGCGTTGGCCGCCGGCGACCAGGTCAACCTCGAGGTGGACCTGGTGGCGCGCTACCTGGAGCGCCTGCTCGACGAGCGCGGCGCTCCGACGGACAAATAGAACAGAGGACGAAGCCGATGGCATTCAGCCCGATCGAAGACATCATCGCCGACATCAAGGCCGGTCGCATGGTGATCATGCTGGACGACGCCGATCGCGAGAACGAGGGCGATCTGATCCTGGCGGCGGAGAAGACCCGCCCCGAGGACATCAATTTCATGGCTCGCTATGGCCGCGGCCTGATCTGCCTGACCCTGAGCCGCGAGCGCTGCCGGCAATTGCATCTGCCGCTCATGGTCACCGGCAACCAGGCGCAGCAGCACACCAATTTCACGGTCTCGATCGAAGCCGCGGAGGGCGTCACCACCGGTATCTCCGCGCACGATCGCGCGGCCACGGTCCAGGCGGCGGTCAAGCCCGACGCCAACCCATCCGATCTGGTGCAGCCGGGCCACATCTTCCCCCTGATGGCCCAGCCGGGCGGTGTGCTGGCGCGCGCCGGCCATACCGAGGCGGGTTGCGACCTGGCGCGGCTGGCCGGCATGGAGCCGGCGTCGGTGATCGTCGAGATCCTGAACGAGGACGGCAGCATGGCGCGCCTGCCGGACCTGGAGAGGTTCGCCGCGGAGCACGACATCAAGCTCGGCACCATCGCCGACTTGATCCGCTACCGCATCGCCAACGAGCGCACCGTGGTCCGGGTTACCGAGACCCCGGTGGAGACCGAGTACGGCCCGTTCACCCTCTACTCCTACGAGGACGAGGTCGACAAGGTCGTCCATCTCGCCCTGGTCAAGGGCGATATCGATCCGGACGAGCCCACCCTGGTGCGCGTCCACGTGCGCAATACCCTGGCGGACGTGCTCGGCGTGCGGCACCAGGAGTTCGGCTGGCCGCTGCGCAGCGCCCTGGCGCGGGTTGCCGAAGAGGGCAGCGGCGTCGTCGTCGTGCTGCGCAAGCCGGAATCGCCGCGCGAGCTGGTTCAACGCATTCGTCTGCTGGAGGGCGAGGTCGTGGACGAGGACGATCTGCTGTTCGAGCATCACCACGGTGACGGCGAGGAATCGCGCGAGCTACGGACCTACGGCATCGGCGCGCAGATCCTGACCGACCTCGGCGTCCAGCGCATGCGGGTGCTGTCCGCGCCGTTGCGGATGAACGCGATCTCCGGCTTCGGCCTGGAGGTCGTGGAGTACGTCCAGGATTAGTTGCCCCCGGCGCGGGGCGAGGTCGTGTATCGAAAGGGGCGGGATAGTCCTTTTTTCAGCATCACCTCAGACCCCGCCGGTCGGTTGGGGCGTATAATCGGCCCCGCTCAACGGTGGATTTCCAAGCTTTCGGAGTGCAGGCCATGCGCAGCATCATCGGGGATTTCGAGGCCGACGGGGCGCGTTTCGCCATCGTCGCCACGCGTTGGAACGACACCATCGTCGACCGGCTGGTGGACGGGGCGCTGGAGGTGCTGCGCGACTGCGGCGTCGCCGAGGCCGACATCACCCTGGTCCGGGTGCCGGGCGCCTTCGAGGTGCCCATGGCGTGCGACCGGCTGGCCGACAGCGGCGACTATGATGCCGTGATCGCGCTCGGCGCGGTGATCCGGGGCGAAACCCCGCATTTCGACTTCGTCGCCGGAGAGTGCGCCCGCGGCGTGGCCGCCACCGCCCTGGAGTACGGCATCCCCGTGACCCTGGGCGTGATCACCGCGGATACCGTCGAGCAGGCCGAGGCGCGCTCGCAGCCGGACGAGGACCACAACAAGGGCGCGGAGGCCGCCAATGCCGCGGTCGAGATGGTGACCCTGTTCCGGCAGCTCGATGAATGAACGATGCCATGACCACCGCTGAGGGCGCGACCGGCAGCCGCCGCGCCGCCCGCCGCGCCGCCCTGCAGGCCCTGTACCAGTGGCAGGTTGCGACCACGGACGTCGGCGACCTGATGCTCCAGTTCCGGCGCGGGGGCCATCTGCGCGGCGCCGACGCCGACTATTTCCGGACGCTGGTGGAGGGTACGGTCACCGCGGCGCCCGATCTGGAAGCCGTGTACGGCGAGTATCTGGACCGCCACCCGGCGCAACTCGATCCGGTCGAACGCGCCATCCTGCTACTGGGCGCCTACGAGCTGGCGGAACGCGTCGAGGTGCCCTACCGGGTCGTGATCAACGAGGCCCTGGAACTGGCCAAGGCCTTCGGCGCCACCGAGGGTCACCGCTACGTCAACGGTGTGCTGCATCGCTGTGCGGGTCACTGGCGGGCGGCCGAAGTCGATGCCAAGGGGGAGTGATCCGTGATTGGTGATTTGTGATTGGTTGGGAAGAGGGGGTTACGCTCTTTACCAATCACCAATCACCAATCACCAATCACCAATCACCAATCACCAATCACCAATCACGGCCATGTCGGAGTTCGACGCCATCCGGAGCCTGATCGCCGACCTGCCGACGGCGCGAGCCGATGTAACGGTGGGGCCGGGTGACGATGGTGCGGTCCTGCGAACGCCGCCCGGCACCGAACTGGTCGTGGTCACCGATACCCTGGTGGCGGGCCGACATTTCCCCGAGGACACGCGCGCCGCCGACGTGGGTTGGAAAGCGCTGGCGGTCAACCTCAGCGATCTCGCGGCCATGGGCGCCGATGCCGGCTGGGCGGTGGTGGCGCTGACCGTGCCCGAACGCGATCCGGCCTGGCTGGATGGTTTCGCCGCCGGGCTCGGCGAGCTTCTGCGCGAGAGCGGTACCGCCCTGGTCGGCGGGGACCTGACCCGCGGCCCGCTCGCGGTCACCGTCACCGCCCTCGGCACCGTGCCCGCGGGCACGGCCCTGCGGCGCGACGGCGCCCGCCCCGGCGATCTGGTCTGCGTTACCGGCACCCTCGGCGATGCCGCCCTCGGGCTGGCGCGCTGGTCCGGCGGCGAGCCGCCCGCCGATCGGCGCGAGGCGCACCTGCATACCCGACTCGCCCGGCCGCGGCCGCGGCCCGGCGCGCGCCTGCGGGGTCTCGCCCATGCCGCCGTGGATGTCTCCGACGGCCTCGCGGCGGATCTCGGTCACCTGCTGGCGGCCAGCGGGGTCGGCGCCCGGATCGAGGTCGATCGCCTGCCGCGCTCGGCCGCCTTCGCGGCCCTGTGCCCGGCCGGTCGCCGCGCCGGCCTGCAACTCGCGGGGGGCGATGACTACGAGCTTTGCGTCACCCTGCCGCCGGAGGCCGTGGGGCCGGCGACCGCCGCGCTCGGCTGCGGCCTCACCCGCATCGGCCATATCGAGTCCGAGCCCGGTCTGCGCCTGGTGGATGCGACAGGCGCGCCGGTCGCGCCGCCCGGTGACGGCGGCTACGACCACTTCGGCTAGGGTGTGATCGAGCCGGCCGTTCTCCTGCTGCACCTGGGTCTGTTCGCGATCGCGTTCGCGGCCAATACCTTTTCCGCGCTGGCCGGCGGCGGGGCGGGGCTGGTGCAGTTCCCGGCGCTGATCTTCCTGGGATTGCCGTTCCCGGTGGCGCTGGCGACCCACAAGATCGCGTCCGTGGCCCTGGGCGCGGGTGCGACCCTGAGGCACTGGCGGGAGCGTCACCTGGAATGGCGTTTCGCCGCGCTCCTGCTGGCCTGCGGCCTGCCCGGGGTGCTCGCGGGATCGATCCTGGCCGTCAGCGTGCCGCCGCGTGCCGGCGAGGTGGCGCTGGGGCTGCTGACCATGGGACTGGGCCTCTACTCGGTGTTGCGGCCGGGGCTCGGCCAGACCGAGACGCCGCGCCACCGTGACCGCGCCGGCCTGGTCGCCGGCGGTGCCGGGTTGTTCGCGATCGGCTTGGCCAACGGGGCGCTGGCGTCCGGCACCGGGCTGTTCGCCACGTTGCTGCTGGTGCGCTGGTTCGGTCTCGATTACCGGCGCGCGGTCGCCTATACGCTGGTTCTGGTGGGCCTGTTCTGGAACGGCACCGGGGCCCTGGCGCTGGCGTGGCTGAGCGACGTGCGCTGGGGTTGGCTTCCGGCCCTGCTGCTGGGGAGCGTGACCGGCGGCTATCTCGGGGCGCACCTGGCCATCGCCCGCGGCAACCGCCTGATCAAACGTTGCTACGAGGCGGTGACGATCGCGATCGGGATCAGTCTCCTGGCGCCCTGACGGCGATCGCCGTAAGCTGGAGGCGTCCACCCGGACGGTATCTGCCATGGGTGACCGGAGCCGTCACAGTATCGGCGGGGTGCGGCGGTTCGCCGTGATCGACGACATACCGGCCGCTTTCTACCCCAGCTACGATATCGCGCTACTCGCCGGCGAGCAGGTGCGTCTGCAATCGCTGCTCGCCGAGGTCGATCGCGGCGACCGGCCCGATTTCCGGGCCCAGTGCCGGCACGCCCGGGTGTGGTTCGGGGCGCGGGTACAGCGCTGGCTGGAATCCGGGATGCCCGTGCCGGCCGGCATGCCCGCGGAGCCGGATCTGGAAGCGATCGAGCCGCGCATCCTGCGGCGCAATGGCGTGGCGTTGGCGCGCTACGTCGCCGCCGGCGTCGACGGGGGTGACGACGAGCCGTTTTACGACGCCCTGATCGCGCGTTATCTGCGGGCGGTGCACGGTCGGCCCGTGGCCCGTCCGGGCGTGCGCGCAACGCTGGAGCCGCTGCACGAATCCCTGGCCCTGCGTCGCCTGTGGGCGGGCGTGCCGTCGCCGCGCGTGAGCGTGTACGAGAACGCGGATCCGGGATGGCGCGGACTGGATCGTGCCGGCGCGGTGGCCATTCTGCGGCGCTATGCGCGCCTGTATCGCGGACCGGGGCCGGTGCCGCCGTCACCCTTCGAGGCCGAGGCCGCCCGCGCCAAGTGGCGGCGCTTCTGTCGCCGGGCGATCCTGCTGCCGGGGCTGGAGCCGGACCGGCTGTTCGATATCGCCGCGATACTCTGGCGGGACGCCGCGATCGGTTACGACCTGGAAGTCGGGCAGGACGGACCGCGACTACGCCACCGGTTGCTCCATCTGGCCCAATGGCACCTGGCGCGGGCGCCGTCCTAGCGTCCGCTGTCCGAAGGCGCTCGTTCGGACCCGTCCGGCGCGCGGTCCGTTTCGGCACCGTGCGCGACCAGCAGTTCGGCGACCGCCGCCCGGTCCTGCTTGCGCGCGAGCGCCAGGGCGGAGACGCCGTCGACATTCACGTCCGGGTCGGCGCCGTGCTCGAGCAGGATCCGCACGGTGTCCGGGTTGTCGCCGGTGACCGCCTGATAGAGCGGCGTCAGGCCCTTGTCGCTGCGGTGGTCGATGTCGGCGCCGGCTTCGAGCAGATAGGCCACCATCGGGGTGTGTCCGGCGCGAGCGGCCATGTGCAGCGGCGTATGCCCCTTGTCGTCCGCCAGGTCCACGCTCGCGCCGTTGGCTATCAGGGTGTGCGCCACCTCGGTGTTGCCGTGCCAATCCTGCCAGGCGGCCTGCCACAAGGGTGTCTGGTTCCACTGGTTGCGGGCGTCGACGCGGGCGCCGGCCGCCAGCAGCCGCCGGACCACGGCGGCATGGTTGCCCTCGGCGGCGAGATGCAGCGGCGTGAAACCGCTCTGGGTGTCGTAGACGTCGACCTCGGCGTCATGGTCCAGGAGGGTGCGCACGGCGGCAAGGCGGCCGCGCTTCGCCGCCTCGGCGAGCGGTGTGCGGCCGGCGGCGTTGCGGCCGTCCACGTCGGCCCCTTCTTCCAGAAGCCTCTCGATGGCCCGGGTGTCGCCGCGCGCCGCGGCATAGTGCAGACAGCTCCAGCGCCGGTGTTCGGCGTCGCCGAGGTGCAGGGTGCGCTGCGTCAGGCAGGTCGCATCCACCTGGGGTGACGCGAGCACGGCCCCGAGCACCGCCGCGGCCAGCAGGGCGAGGATCAGCAGGGCGCGCATCATGGGAACGGGGGAGCCGTGGGCATCCCCTTACTTTAGCGGCCGACGCCGCCAAGATACACTGTGCCGCCTTTACGGCGGTCGGACAGAGCAGCGGATGGTGCGGATATACAACAGCCTCGGCGGGGAGAAGCAGCCCCTGGAACCCCTGGAGCCCGGGCGGGTACGGCTGTACGTCTGCGGCATCACCGTCTACGACTATTGCCATCTCGGCCATGCCAGGATGCTGGTGGTCTTCGACATGGTCGTGCGCTATCTGCGCGCCCTCGGCTACGAGGTGACCTACGTCCGCAACATCACCGACATCGACGACAAGATCATCAAGCGCGCCACCGAGACGGGCGAATCGCCGGAGGCGGTGGCGGAACGCTTCACCGTTGCGATGCACGAGGACATGGCGGCGCTGGGACTGGTGGCGCCCGACGAGGAGCCGCGCGCCACCGCCCACGTCGAGCAGATACGGGGCATGATCGCGCGCCTGCTGGACAAGGGGTACGCCTATGTCGGGGACAACGGCGACGTCTACTACGACGTCAGCCGTTTCGAGGGCTACGGTCGACTCTCCGGCAAGCGTCTGGGCGAGTTGCGCTCCGGCGCGCGCATCGCCGTCGACGAGGCCAAGACGGACCCCCTCGATTTCGTGCTCTGGAAGCCGGCCAAGCCGGGCGAGCCGAGCTGGGAGGCGCCCTGGGGCGCCGGCCGACCCGGCTGGCATATCGAGTGCTCGGCCATGTCCACGCATTGCCTGGGCGAGAGCTTCGATATCCACGGCGGCGGGCTCGATCTCAAGTTCCCCCACCACGAGAACGAGATCGCGCAGAGCGAGGCCGCCACGGGCAAACCCTTCGTGCGCATCTGGATGCACAACGGCTTCGTCACCGTCGACGAGGAGAAGATGGCGAAGTCGCTCGGCAATTTCTTCACCATCCGGGATCTGCTGAGGGAGTATCGCGGCGAGGAAATCCGCTACTTCGTGCTGGGCAGCCATTACCGCAGTCCGCTGGCCTACAGCGACGAGCAGATGGCCTCGGCCCGGGCCGGCCTGACGCGCCTCTACACCGCCCTGCGCGGCATCGAGCCGGGCGCGCCCGCGGAGGATGCGCCCCAGGCGGCTCGCTTCGCCGAAGCGATGGCGGACGACTTCAACACCCCCGAGGCACTGGCGGTGCTGTTCGACCTGGCGCGCGAGATCAACCGGCTGCGCGACAGTGAGCCGGAACGGGCCGCGGCCCTCGCCGGCCTGATGCGGCGGCTGGGCGGCCGGATCGGGCTGCTACAGGAAGATCCCGCCGCCTACCTGCAGGGCGGCGACGATACCGGCCCGGACGCGGAGGACATCGAGGCCCGTATCGAAGCCCGGCGGGCGGCACGGCAACAGCGCGACTTCGCCGAGGCCGACCGCATCCGCGACGAACTGGCGGCCGAGGGCGTGCAACTCGAGGACGGGCCCGAGGGGACCACCTGGCGGCGGGTTGAAAGCCGTTAAGGATTAATAAGGACTAACCACAGAGCCACAGAGGACACAGAGGGATAAAGAGAAGAAGCAAAAACCGTTCTTTCTCTGTGCTCTCTGTGACTCTGTGGTTAACCTTCCTGATCGGCGTCGTGGCGCTCGGCGGCGAGCAGGGTGTTCTCCATGAGCATGGCCACGGTCATGGGGCCGACGCCGCCCGGTACGGGCGTGATCCAGGCGGCGCGCTCGGCCGCGGCCTCGAATTCGATATCGCCGACCAGCTTGCCGTCGGGCGAGCGGTTCATGCCGACATCGATCACGGTGGCCCCGGGGCGCACCCATTCGCCCGGCACCAGGCCCGGTTTGCCGACCGCCACTACCAGAATCTCGGCCTGGCGCACCTCGGATTCCAGATCGCGGGTGAAGCGGTGGCAGACGGTCACGGTCGCGCCCTTTAGCAACAGCTCCAGGGCCATCGGCCGGCCCACGATGTTGGAGGCGCCGACCACCACCGCCTTGCGGCCGTAGAAGGGTTCCTCGATCTCCTCCAGCAGGCGCACGATGCCCAGCGGCGTGCAGGCGCGCATCAGCGGCATGCGCTGGGCCAGCAGGCCGACGTTATAGGGATGGAATCCGTCCACGTCCTTGTCCGGCCGGATGCGCTCGATCACCGTGCCGCTGCCGATGTGGGCGGGCAGAGGCAACTGGACCAGGATCCCGTCGATCTCGGGATCCTCGTTGAAGTCGTCGATCAGGGCCAGCAACTCGTCCTGCTGAAGGTCGGCGCCGGCATAGACGGGCTTGGAGACGATGCCGACATCCTCGCAGGCCTCGACCTTCTTGCGCACGTAGACCCGGGAGGCGTTGTCGTCGCCGACCAGGACCACGGCCAGACCGGGTGCGCGCAGGCCGTCGCTCCGGCGTTGAGCGATCCGCTCCTTGAGGCGGGTGCGTCGGGCGGCCGCGATGGCCTTGCCGTCGATGATCCGGGCGGTCATCCGTCCACAGTCGCTGGAAAGAGCGCGGATTCTCGCACGGGGTCAGCGCGGGGCACAATAAGCTTCGACCGTGGCCCGCCCACGTGTATAATGCGCGCCGTTTTCCCCGCGGGTACAATGCGCACCGGCGGGGCATAGCGCAGCCTGGTAGCGCGTCTGCTTTGGGGTGAGTCCCGACCGTCCGTCCGGTGGACGGACGCAGCGGGGCGAACGCCGAAGGGCGCAGGCCCGAGGCCGGGTTTCTTGGCGAGGCATTGCCGAGCCTAGAAACAGACTGCTCGCAAAGCGGACGCGACGGTGGCGGCGGCCCCGGACGGGCGCTAAGGTTGGACCCTTGGAACGGGGCATAGCGCAGCCTGGTAGCGCGTCTGCTTTGGGGTGAGTCCCCGACCGTCCGTCCGGTGGACGGACGCAGCGGGGCGAACGCCGACGGGCGCAGGCCCGAGGCCGGGTTTCTTGGCGAGGTTTTGCCGAGCCTAGAAACAGACTGCTCGCAAAGCGGACGCGACGGTGGCGGCGGCCCCGGACGGGCGCTAAGGTTGGACCCTTGGAACGGGGCATAGCGCAGCCTGGTAGCGCGTCTGCTTTGGGAGCAGAAGGTCGCAGGTTCAAATCCTGCTGCCCCGACCATCTCGAGCAGATGCGCCCGTAGCTCAGGGGATAGAGCATCGGCCTTCTAAGCCGACGGTCGCTGGTTCGAATCCAGCCGGGCGCGCCAATCGTCGATTTCGACGACAGATGGTCATAAGGCCGTGAAGCTGGATTCGGTCGATTCGAACCAGCGACAATGAAAGAGATGGTTCGACGGATTCGCGCAGCGAATACGAACAACGCCGCGCAGCGGCGTTGACCCGAAGGGCGAGGGGCCGCAGGCCCCGAGTAATCCAGCCGGGCGCGCCAATCGTCGATTTCGACGACAGATGGTCATAAGGCCGTGAAGCTGGATTCGGTCGATGCGAACCAGCGACAATGAAAGAGATGGTTCGACGGATTCGCGCAGCGAATACGAACAACGCCGCGCAGCGGCGTTGGCCCGGAGGGCGAGGGGCCGCAGGCCCCGAGTAATCCAGCCGGGCGCGCCAAAATTTGTTTCAGGTTTCGTGTTGAGCAAGTGAGGCACGAAACACGAAACGGTTTTCAATGGTGGACGTAGCTCAGTTGGTAGAGCCCCGGATTGTGATTCCGGTCGTCGTGGGTTCGAGTCCCATCGTCCACCCCATTTCCACCGCTGGCGCGGTATGGCGCTTGTGGTATTATTCCGCGTCTTCGGCGGGCCGTTAGCTCAATTGGTAGAGCAGTAGACTCTTAATCTATTGGTTCGGGGTTCGAGTCCCTGACGGCCCACCATTTTCCCCACCGGTCGAGAAGGTCGGCCCTCGCGGCCGGTGCCGAGTAATCGGTGCCGAGTATCCGTATAATCCCCGTCCCGTAATAGATCCGCAGCCGGAACGACGGAGTCCGGTATTGAATCCATGACGCAAGACCCCAACACCAGTAACACTATGCAAGTATCGGTTGAGAACGCCGGCGGCCTCACCCGCCGCATGACGGTCCAGGTCCCGCCGGAGCGGGTGGAGAAGGCCGTGGAGGAGAAGGTCCGCCGCGCGGGCCGCCACGCCAAGATTCCCGGCTTCCGTCCCGGCAAGGCGCCCTACAAGGTGCTGTACCAGCGCTACGCGGACAGCGCCCGCGCCGAGGTGGCGAGCGAGCTGGTGCAGGCGACCTATCCCGAGGCGATCGAGCAGGAGGGGCTGAAGCCCGCCGGCCGGCCGCAGCTCGAGCTGGGCGACCAGTCGCCGGAGAGTGGCCTGGCCTATACCGCGAGCTTCGACGTCTATCCCGAGATCGAGCTCCAGGGCCTGGACAAGCTCAAGGTCGAGAAACCGGTCGCCGAGGTCACCGATGCCGACATCGACAAGACCATCGAGCGTCTGCGCGAGCAGAACAAGGAATTCGCCGAGGTCGAACGCGAATCCGCCGACGGCGACCAGGCGGTGATCGATTTCGTCGGCCGCCTCGACGGCGAGCCCTTCGAGGGCGGCAGCGGCGAGGACGTCGAGGTCACCCTGGGCGAAGGCCGCTTCCTGCCCGACCTGGAGCGGGCGCTGGTCGGCCGCAAGCCGGGCGAGACCTTCCAGGTCGACGTGAGTTTCCCCGAGGACTACGGCGCCGAGCAATTGGCCGGCAAGACCGCGGACTTCGAGGTCACGGTCAAGAGCGTGTCCGAGCCGCGGCTGCCGGAGCTCGATGCCGCCTTCTTCCAGAAGATGGGCGTCGAGGAGGGTGGCGAGACCGCGTTGCGCGAGAAGGTCGCGGAGTCCCTGCGCCGCGAGGTCGCCAACGCCGTGGACCAGAAGGTGAAGACCCAGGTCATGGACGGCGTGCTCGAGGCCAACCCGATCGACGTGCCGGAGGGCCTGGTGGCGCAGGAGATCGAGCGCATGCGCGGCGAGGCGCTGTCGCGGCTGCCCCAGCAGATGCGCCAGGATCCCGAGCAGGCCAAGCAGTTGCTGCCCGATGAGGCATTGCGCGAGGGCGCCGAGCGGCGCGTCGCGCTCGGCCTGCTGATCGCGGAGGTGATCTCGGACCAGGGCATCGAGCTGGATCGCGACCGGGTCGAGGCCAAGCTCGACGAGCTCGCCGCCGGCTACGAGCAGACCGAGGCGGTCAAGAGCTACTATCGCAACAACCCGCAGATGATGCAGGGTGTCGAGGCGATGGTCATGGAGGATCAGGTCATCGAGCGGTTGCTCGAGGGCGCCAAGGTCAAGGAGAAGAAGACCGACGTCGACGACCTGCTGGGCGGCGAGCAGGAATCCGCCTGAGCCGGCGAAACGTACTGGCAGTCACGCAGACAGGAGCGAGCATGAGCGCATACGATCGCGACCCGCGTCCGAGCAACATCGGCCTGGTGCCGATGGTGGTGGAGCAGACCGCGCGCGGCGAGCGTGCCTTCGACATCTATTCCCGCCTGCTCAAGGAGCGGGTGGTGTTCGTCGTGGGCGGCATCGACGACCACATGGCCAACCTGATCGTGGCGCAGTTGCTGTTCCTGGAGTCCGACAACCCGGACAAGGACATCCAGCTCTACATCAACTCGCCGGGCGGGGTGATCACGGCCGGGATGTCGATCTACGACACCATCCAGTTCATCAAGCCGGACGTGACCACGCTGTGCGTGGGTCAGGCCGCGAGCATGGGTGCCGTGCTGCTGGCCGCGGGCGCGCCGGGCAAGCGCTATTGCCTGCCGCATTCGCGGGTGATGATGCACCAGCCGCTGGGCGGCTTTCAGGGTCAGGCGTCGGACATCGAGATCCACGCCCGCGAGATCCTGCACGCCCGCGAGCGTCTCAACGAGATCCTGGCGCACCACACCGGCCAGTCGATCGAGAAGGTCTCGCAGGACACCGACCGCGACTATTTCATGAGCGCGGAGGAAGCCCGCGAGTACGGGGTCGTCGACCGGGTGCTCACCACCCGTTCCGCGATGGCCTCGGAGGCCGGTGGCTGACCGCGGCGTGCGGCGTCCGGCGGGCTACCATGTCACGCCGGTGTTGTACTATCGTGGTAACCGGATCGTTTCAGGAGTCGAGGTCCCCCAATGAATGACGAGGCCCGCGGCAACGGCAACCAGGGGCGGACGCTGTACTGCTCCTTCTGCGGCAAGAGCGAGCACGAGGTGCGCAAGCTCATCGCCGGGCCGTCGGTGTTCATCTGCGACGAATGCGTCGAGCTGTGCAACGACATCATGCGCGAGGAGCTTGCGAGCAAGCCCGCGCACAAGGGCCTGCCCAGCCCCCAGGAAATCCGGCGCGTCCTGGACGACTACGTGATCGGCCAGGATCCCGCCAAGAAGGTCCTGTCGGTGGCCGTGTACAACCATTACAAGCGGTTGAACGCGGGCTCCAGCGAGGACGGGGTGGAACTGCAGAAGTCCAATATCCTGCTGATCGGCCCCACCGGCTGTGGCAAGACCCTGCTGGCGGAGACGCTGGCGCGGCTGCTGGACGTGCCGTTCGCGATCGCCGACGCCACCACCCTCACCGAGGCGGGCTACGTCGGCGAGGACGTCGAGAACATCATCCAGAAGCTGCTCCAGAAGTGCGACTACGAGGTCGAGAAGGCGCAGCGCGGCATCGTCTACATCGACGAGATCGACAAGATCTCGCGCAAGTCCGAGAATCCGTCGATCACGCGCGATGTCTCCGGCGAGGGCGTTCAGCAGGCGCTGCTCAAGCTGATCGAGGGCACCACCGCCTCGGTGCCGCCCCAGGGCGGCCGCAAGCACCCGCAGCAGGAGTTCCTGCAGGTCGACACCGGCGGCATCCTGTTCATCTGCGGCGGCGCCTTCGCCGGGCTGGACAAGGTCATCGCCAATCGCGCGGGTCGCTCCGGCATCGGGTTTTCCGCCGATGTGAAGAGCACGGACGATCAGCGCAGCCTGGGCGAGGTCCTGGCCGGGGTCGAGCCGGAGGATCTGATCAAGTACGGCCTCATTCCCGAGTTCGTCGGCCGTCTGCCCGTCGTGGCGACGCTCGAGGAGCTGGACGAGGCGGCCCTGGTCTCGATCCTGCGCGAGCCCAAGAACGCCCTCACCAAGCAGTACGAGAAGCTGTTCGAGATGGAGGGCTGCGAGCTGGAGATCCGCGAGGACGCCCTGAAGGCGATCGCGCACAAGGCCATGGCCCGCAAGACCGGGGCCCGCGGTCTGCGCACCATCCTGGAAAGCATCCTGCTCGACGTGATGTACGACCTGCCCTCGATGGAGAACGTGGCCAAGGTCGTGGTCGACGATGCGGTCGTGAAGGGCGAGGCCCAGCCCTACATCGTCTACGAGAACGCCGGCGCCAACCGTGCCGCCGGCGACGCGCCGCGTCCCGGAGCCTGATCGGCTCCGGGACCGGCCGCCGCTCTCCCCGGGGCGTCTCGGCTTGAAACACGGGCGGACCGGCCACATCTAGTGGTCAGGAAACATCCACGCTCGCCGATAACCACACCATGTCATCGGCGTCCGTCTCGAGGTCGAACCCCATGGGCGAAATGTCCTATAGAGCCCCCGTCCTGCCCCTGCGCGACGTCGTCGTGTTCCCGCACATGGCGATCCCGCTGTTCGTGGGCAGGGAGAAGTCCATCAACGCCCTGGAAGCCGCGATGGGCGACGACAAGCGCATCCTGCTGGTTGCCCAGAAGGCGGCGGACGTCGACGATCCCGGCGAGGACGATATCTACCGCATCGGCACCCTCGCCAGCATCCTGCAGCTCCTGAAGCTGCCCGACGGCACCGTCAAGGTGCTGGTCGAGGGCGGCGAGCGCGCCCGCGTCGAGTCCCTCCACGAGACCGAGGACGCCGGCCTGGCGGCCGACTGCGTGCCCTTCGAGCCGGACGGCACCGGCGAGGACGAGTCGCACCTGGATGCGCTCATGCGCTCGACACTGTCGGTGTTCGAGCAGTACGTGAAGCTCAACAAGAAGGTGCCGGCGGAACTGTTGCCGTCGCTGTCGAGCATGGACGATGCCGGACGCCTGGCCGACACCGTCGCCGCGCATCTGAACCTGAAGCTGGACGAGAAGCAGGAGGTCCTGGAACTCACCAGCGTGCGCGAGCGCCTGGAGCACGTGCTGTCCAAGGTCGAGTCCGAGATCGAGGTGCTGCAGATCGAGAAGCGCATCCGCGGCCGCGTCAAGCAGCAGATGGAGAAGTCGCAGCGCGAGTACTATCTCAACGAACAGATGAAGGCCATCCAGAAGGAACTGGGTGAGCTCGACGATGCCCCCAACGATCTCGAGGAGCTCGAGAACAAGATCGAGAAGGCGGGCATGCCCAAGGAGGTCAAGAAGAAGGCGCAGACCGAGTTCAACAAGCTCAAGATGATGTCGCCGATGTCCGCCGAGGCGACGGTGGTGCGCAACTACCTCGACTGGCTGGTGGACGTGCCCTGGAAGAAGCGCACCAAGAGCCGGCTGGAACTGGATCGGGCGCAGACCATCCTGGACGAGGACCATTACGGTCTGGAGCGGGTCAAGGAGCGCATCGTCGAGAATCTCGCGGTGCAATCCCGGGTCCGGAAGATCAAGGGTCCGATCCTGTGCCTGGTGGGGCCGCCCGGCGTCGGCAAGACGTCGCTGGGGCGCTCGATCGCGCGCGCCACCAACCGCGAGTTCGTGCGCATGAGCCTGGGCGGCGTGCGCGACGAGGCCGAGATCCGCGGTCACCGGCGCACCTACATCGGCTCCATGCCCGGCAAGATCATCCAGAACATGGCCAAGGTGGGCGTGCGCAACCCGCTGTTCCTGCTCGACGAAGTCGACAAGATGGCGATGGACTTCCGGGGCGATCCGGCCTCGGCATTGCTGGAGGTGCTCGATCCGGAGCAGAACAACAGCTTCCAGGACCATTACCTGGAGGTCGACTTCGACCTGTCGCAGGTGATGTTCGTGTGCACGGCCAACACCCTCAACATCCCGCCGGCGCTGCTGGATCGGATGGAGGTGATCCGGCTGTCCGGCTACACCGAGGACGAGAAGGTCCACATCGCGACCCGGTACCTGATCCCCAAGAAGATGAAGGAATCGGGCCTGAAGCCGGAGGAGCTGTCGATCTCCGAGAACGCCCTGCGCGAGACCATCCGGCGCTACACGCGCGAGGCCGGCGTGCGCAACCTGGAGCGCGACATCAGCAAGATCAGCCGCAAGGTGGTCAAGGAGCTGATCTCGGCCAAGGGCCGCGACCGCAGCAGCGTGCGCGTGACCGCGCGCAACCTGGACAAGTACCTGGGCGTGCCCAAGTACCGTTACGGGCGCGCCGAGGAGGTCGACCGCGTGGGCCAGGTCACCGGCCTGGCCTGGACCGAGGTCGGTGGCGAGCTGCTGACCATCGAGTCGGCCGTGGTGCCCGGCAAGGGCAAGCCGTTGAACACCGGCAGCCTCGGGGATGTCATGCAGGAGTCGATCCAGGCGGCGCTGACCGTGGTGCGCAGCCGCGCGGCGAAGCTCGGGATCAGCCCGGATTTCATGCAGAAATACGACCTGCACGTGCACGTGCCCGAGGGCGCGACACCCAAGGACGGCCCCTCAGCCGGCATCGGCATGTGCACCGCGCTGGTGTCCGCGCTCACCGAAATCCCGGTGCGCGCCGACGTCGCCATGACCGGCGAGATCACCCTGCGCGGGGATGTCCTGCCCATCGGCGGCCTCAAGGAAAAGCTGCTGGCGGCCCATCGCGGCGGCATCCAGGTGGTGGTGATCCCCGAGGAAAACATCAAGGATCTCGCGGAGATACCGGCGAATATCAAGAGCAAGCTCGACATCCGGGCGGTCAAGCGCATCGACGAGGTGCTGGAGATCGCGTTGTCGCGCATGCCGGAGCCGGTACCCGAGGCCGACCTGGCGGCCGAGGCGAAAGCCAAGGCCGAGGGCGGGGAGATTCGCGCGCACTGAACGGCCCCGCGGGTCCGCCGGACCCGCGGTAACCCCGCGAAACCGCATGAATACGTTGGTTGACGGGTTGTTGAGGCGCTTGGTATAAAACCGGCTCGTTCGCCATCGCAGCGATTTGCAATCCGGCGGCGAGCGCACGAATCGCGACAGGGCTATCCCGCACAAAAAGGTTGCGGCCGACAAGCAATCCGGACGTGACGGGAGCGCGCCTGGTCATCACGACACAATCCAGAGGGGATGATTCCATCATGAACAAATCCGATCTGATCGACGCCGTAGCCGCGAAGGCGGACCTCTCCAAGGCCGATGCCACCCGTGCCGTGGACGGCATGGTGGACGCCGTCACCGACGCGCTGAAGCGCGGTGACAAGGTCTCCCTGGTGGGCTTCGGCGTGTTCTCGGTGCGCAAGCGCGCCGCGCGTCAGGGCCGCAATCCCAAGACCGGCCAGTCGATCACGATCCCGGCTGGCAAGACGCCGGGCTTCAAGGCTGGAAAGGCACTCAAGGATGCCGTAAACTAGCGCGCCTTCACCGGGTGCTGACCGGGTAGGCCGCGGCCGGGCCGGGCACCCACCGGGTGCTTAGCTCAGCTGGTAGAGCGTCGCCCTTACAAGGCGAATGTCGGCGGTTCGATCCCGTCAGCACCCACCAGTTAGCGCGGAGCGGTAGTTCAGCTGGTTAGAATACCGGCCTGTCACGCCGGGGGTCGCGGGTTCGAGTCCCGTCCGCTCCGCCATTTAGCAAGAACCGCGTCGATCCGGTCCCGGACCGGGTCGCGCGTCGAACGACACGGGGCGCTTCGGCGCCCCGTTTTTGTTACAACGAGGGCAGGGAACGCCGCGCGGCCCGGCCGGGACCGCGCGGGGACACGGCCCCGGGTAGAGCGTTATGTTGCAGCGGATTCGAGACAACGCCAGCGGCCCGATCGCCTATGTGGTCGTCGGCCTCATCAGCCTGGTCTTCGGCGTCTGGGGCATCGGCTCGTACTTCACCGAGGACCCGAACCCCCCGGTCGCCAAGGCCGGCGACGTCGAGATCACCAAGTACCAGTTGCAGCGGGCCTACGATCAGCGCTATCAGCGCCTGCAGCGCCTGATGGGAGATAACTTCGATCACGACATGATCGATCCCCAGCGCTTCCGCCGCGGCATCCTGGACGGGCTGGTCCAGGACGCACTGCTGCAGCAATACGCCCGCGACGCGGGCTACCGCGTGACCGACGCCGCGCTGCTGCAGGCGCTGCGTTCCGAACAGCAGTTCCAGGTGGACGGTCGGTTCTCGCCCGAGCGTTACCGTGCCCTGCTGTCGCAGGCCGGTCTCGCGCCCGGCCAGTTCGAGGCGGGCCTGCGCGACGACCTCGTCGTCCAGCAGGTACGCACCGGCGTGATCGAGAGCGCCTTCGCCACCCACCGCGAGGTGCTGGCGGACTATCGGCTCGACAAACAGCGGCGCGAGCTCGCCTACCTGGCCTTCGAGGCCGACGATCTGCGCGACGAGGTGGACGTCAGCGACAGCGAGATCCAGGCCCACTACGAGCGGAATCCCCAGGCCTACACACGCCCCGAGCGGGTCAAGCTCGCGTACGTCGAGGTCGACCGCAACGAGCTCGCGCCGGCGGCCGAGCCGGACGAGGAATTCCTGCGCGCGCTCTACGAGCAGGAGAAGGATGCCCGCTTCCGCACCGCCGAGCGCCGCAAGGCCCGGCATATCCTGGTGCGCATCGGCGAGGACGGCGAAGCCGACGCCGCGCGTCGGGAGATCCAGCGGTTGTCGGCCCGGCTGGACGAAGGCGCCGCCTTCGCCGAGTTGGCGCGCGAGCATTCCGACGACGAGTCCACCGCGAAGGACGGCGGCATGCTGGACTGGGTGACCCGCGGCAGCATGGTCGCCGCCTTCGAGAAGGCCTTGTTCAAGCTGGAGGAGGGCGAGGTGTCGGCCCCGGTCAAGACCGACTTCGGTTGGCACCTGATCAAGCTTGAGGAGATCGATCCCAGCGAAACCAAGCCGTTCGATTCGCCGGAGGTCCAGGACGAACTCCTCGAGGTGTATCGCGCCCAGGAACGCGATCAGCGCTTCCGGCAGCTCAGCGAGCGGCTGGACAGCCTCAGTTTCGAGGCGCCGGATTCGTTGAAACCCCTTGCCGATGAGCTGGACCTGGAGATCCGCGAGAGCGGCTGGATCAGCCGCGACGGCGGCGAGGGGCTGGGCGATTACGACGCCGTGCGCAAGGCCGCCTTCTCCGATGCGGTGCTCAAGGACCGCCTGAACAGCACGCCCATCCAGCTCTCCAGCGACCGCCTGGTGGTGGTGCGCGTGGCCGAGCATCAGAAGGGCGAACGCCGTCCGTTGTCGGCGGTGCGCGACGAGATCGCCGCGACGCTGCGCGAGCAGGCCGCCGCGGAGCGCGCCCGCACCCTGGCCGAGGAGGCGAGGGCGGCGGCCGAGTCCGGGCGGCCGCTGGCCGAGATCGCCGAGACGGGGCCGGCCGAGTTGCACGAGCCCGGTTGGGTGACCCGCGAGAACGGCGATCTGGACGCGGCGCTGCGCGATGCCCTGTTCGCGATGCCGCGCCCGGCGGACGCGGCCAGCTACGCCCTGGCATCCCTGCCCGCCGGCGGCACCGCCGTGCTGCGGCTGAGCGGCGTCGAGCCGGGCGAGCCGCCGGCCGGCGGCATCGCCGACGCCGGCACTCGCGCCCGTGCCGTGCGCGGCCGTATCGCGGGCATGGAGTACGCCGCGCTGCGCAAGAGCCTGGAGGACGATTACCAGGTCGAGATATACGAGGACCGGCTCGACTGAGCCGGCCGTCGCCATGAGCCCCGAGCGCGTCGGTTTCGCCCTTCTCCTGCTGGGGGTGATGCTGTATGCGGGCAAGTGGCTGCGCCTGCACTGGCGGCCCGCGCAGGCGCTGTTCCTGCCCGGCTCGATCCTCGCCGGTTTCCTGGGCCTGCTGGTCGGGCCGCACGTGCTGGGCGCCGTCGCCGCCGTCGGCGAGGGCGCGTTCGCGCAGGGGCCGGTGCCGCCGTGGATCTACCAGGTCTGGGGCACACTGCCGGGCCTGCTGATCAACGTCGTGTTCGCGACCCTGCTCATGGGCGTGCCCCTGCCGGCCCCGCGCCGGGTATGGGGATTGGCCGGACCGCAGCTCGCCTTCGGTCTGTCCCTGGGGGCGGGGCAGTACGTGGTCGGCATCCTGCTGGTGGCGCTGGTATTGGCGCCTTTTTTCGACATCCCCCTGATGGCCGGCGCCCTGATCGAGATCGGGTTCGAGGGCGGTCACGGCACCGCCGCCGGCGTGCAGGCCGTGTTCGACGATCTGGGTTATCCGGCCGGCGGAGAGCTGGCCGTGGGCATGGCCACGGTGGGCGTGGTGGCCGGTATCGTCACCGGCATCGTACTCGTGAACTGGGGCGCGCGCAGCGGCCGTGCCGTATGCCTGGACGGGCGCGCGGCGAGCGTGTCGCACGGCCAGCGGCGGGGCGTGATCGAGGACCACGAGGCGCCGCGTACGCTGGGTTCGATGACCGTGCGCCCGGAATCGATGGAACCGCTGACCCTGCACCTGGCGATGATCGCGCTGGCGATCCTGATCGGCGTGGGACTGCTGGAGGCCCTGAGCTGGCTGGAGCGCCTGACCTGGGCCCGCGACGGCGGTCCGGTGCTGCTGGGCGCGGTGCCGCTGTTTCCGATGGCCATGCTCGGCGGCGTCGCCGTGCAGGCACTGTTGGGGCGTCTGGGGCTGGCCAACCTGCTGGACCGCGAGACCATGCTGCGCCTGCAGGGACTGTCCCTGGACGTGCTGATCGCCGCGGCGATCGCCAGCCTGTCGCTGCCGGTGATCGCGGACAACTTGGTGCCGTTCGCGGTCCTGGCCGCGGGCGGCATCCTGTGGTGCCTGTTCCTGTTCCTCTGGGCGGCGCCGCGCATGATCCCGGACTACTGGTTCGAGCGCGGCATCGGCGACTTCGGCCAGTCCATGGGCGTGACCGCCACCGGCCTGATCCTGATGAAGATCGCCGATCCCGAGAACCGGTCGCCGGCCTACGAGGCCTTCGGCTACAAACAGTTGATCTTCGAACCCTTCTTCGGCGGCGGCTTGATCACCGGCATCTCGGTGCCGTTGATCTACAACTTCGGCCCCTGGCCGTTGTTCGGTGCCATGGTGGCGCTGCTGGCGTTGGGGCTGGCCTCCGGACTGCTTTATTTCGGCAGGAACAAGGCGGCCTGATCGGGGACTGACGAAAGTCGGGTCTCCGTCCTTGCCCTGTACTGAACTACGGCAACACCTGGATCACCGCCACGCGCCGCTGGAACCAGTAGGCATTGTCGACCGTCTCCAGCGCCACCTCGTCGCGGTCGAGCGACGCATGCAGCATGCTGCCGTCGCCGATGTAGAGCCCCACGTGCAGGATGGCGCGCTCGCGCCCGTTGCGGGTGCGTTCGACGCGGTGGAACAGCAGGTCGCCGGGGCGGGCCTCGGCGAAGCGTATCGGGCGTCCCGCGCGGAGCTGCGCCTCGCGGTCGCGGGGCAGGTCGAACCCGGCCTCCTCGAAGGCGAAATGGACGAATCCGGCGTCGTCGAAGCCCTTGCGGTCGGCGCCCCCGTAGCGGTAGGGCGCGCCGATCTGGGCGCTCGCGGCCGCGATCACCGCGCCGCGGGCCTCGGTGGGCGCGGGCTCGCCCGCGCCGGGCAGGCTCATGCCGGCGCAGGCCGTGAGCAGGGCGGCCGCCAGGAGTGCGGCGAGGAACGGGACAGGACGTCGCATGCGGCCAATGATGCCTGATGCGGACGTGCCGCTCCAGCACGTGAGCCGATAGGGAAAGGCCGGCCGGGCGTCGCCGCCGGGCCGGCCGTATCGCCGGAACGGTCGGGCGTCCGGCTCAGCCGCCGGCGACCGCCTTTGCCGTGTCGGCCGGGGCCGGATTCTCCTCAGCCAGGCTGTCCAGGTATTTCTCGGCGTCGAGAGCGGCCATGCAGCCGGTACCGGCCGAGGTGACGGCCTGGCGATAGACATGGTCCATGACGTCGCCGGCCGCGAAGACACCCGGCACGCTGGTGGCGGTGTGGTTGCCCTGGGTGCCGCTCTGCACCTTGATGTAACCGTTCTCCATGTCGAGCTGGCCGGCGAAGATGTCGGTGTTGGGCTTGTGTCCGATGGCGATGAACACGCCGTCCACCGCGATCTCGCGGGTCTCGCCGCTTTCCTTGTCCTTGATCCGCATGCCGGTCACGCCCATCTCGTCGCCCAGGACCTCGTCGAGGACATGGTTCCAGACGATGCTGACATTGCCGTTCTCCGCCTTCTCGAACAGCTTGTCGGCCAGAATCTTCTCGGAGCGGAACTTGTCGCGCCGGTGCACCACGGTGACGTGCGCGGCGATGTTCGACAGGTACAAGGCCTCCTCGACCGCGGTGTTGCCGCCGCCGATCACGGCCACGTTGCGGCCCTTGTAAAAGAAGCCGTCGCAGGTGGCGCAGGCGGACACGCCCTTGCCCATGAACGCCTGCTCGGATTCCAGGCCGAGGTACTTGGCGGTGGCGCCGGTGGCGATGATCAGCGCGTCGCAGGTGTAGACACCGCGATCACCCTCCAGGGTGAAGGGCCGCTCGCCCAGTTTCACGGTGTGGATGTGGTCGAAGACGATGCGGGTGTCGAAGCGCTCGGCATGCTCCTTCATGCGCTCCATCAGCGCCGGCCCCTGCAGGCCGGTGACATCGCCGGGCCAGTTGTCCACGTCGGTCGTGGTCATTAGCTGGCCACCCTGTTCCATCCCCGTGATCAGCACCGGGTCGAGGTTCGCGCGCGCGGCGTAGACCGCGGCGGTGTAGCCGGCGGGGCCCGACCCCAGGATGATCAGCTTGTGGTGCTCGGTCTGCTTGTCGCTCATGGTCGCTCGTGCTGCTTCAGTGTGCCGGCGGCCGGGACGCGCCCGGCCGCCGGTCCAGGGTACCGTGGATCAGAGGCTCTCCGCATGCTCGGAAAGATAGGCGGCGACGCCCTCGGCGTCCGGCTTCATGCCGGACTGCCCCTTGCGCCAGCCGGCGGGGCACACCTCGCCGTGTTCCTCGGTGAACTGCAGGGCGTCGACCATCCGCAGCATCTCGTCCACCTCGCGGCCCAGCGGCAGGTTGTTGACGATCTGGTGCTGGACCATGCCGTCCTTGTCGATCAGGAAGGAGGCCCGCATCGCCACGCCTTCCTCGGGATGGGCGATGCCGTAGGCACCGCAGATGCGGTGCGACTTGTCGGAGACCAGCGGGAAACCGACCGGGCCGATGCCGCCCCGGTCCACCGGCGTGTTGCGCCAGGCGTAGTGGGTGAACTCGGAGTCGATGGACAGGCCGATGAGCTGGACGTTGCGTTCCTCGAAGGCATCGATACGGTTGTTGTGGGCGATGATCTCCGAGGGGCACACGAAGGTGAAGTCCAGCGGCCAGAAGAACAGGACCACGTACTGCCCGCGATACGCCGAAAGCTTGAAGTCTTCCTGGATGGAGCCGTCCGGCATCACGGCGGCGGCGGTGAAGTCGGGGGCTTCGCGACCCACGAGTACGCTCATTTCCTGTCTCCTTGAGTTGCGTATGGAACGTTTCCCCGGCGGTCCGCGATCGCTCGGGGCGGGTGCCGGCAGCCGCCGGGCGCGGCTACGTTGCAATGCAACATTCTAAGGCCTGGCGGCGGCGGCGCAAGTTGATATTCGCAATGCGCTTCATAGGTGCGGCCTATCGCATGTCGGCGACGGCGATGCTTGGGTTGCCGGGGCCGATGACGTAGTATTCCGGGCTCTTCCGCAACCGACGAGAGGCCCCCGTGGCATCACGCGATTCCGCCAAGCGCGGCTCATTCATCGGACGGTTCTTCCGCGGGATCTGGCGCACGCTGACGGTCACCTACGCGGTGGTCAGCATCGCCATGCTGCTCCTGGTGCCGCTGGTGCTCTACATGACCCTGTTCGGGGGTCCCGCGGTGACGGTGGAGCAGGACGTGGCGCTGGTCTGGGCGCCCGCCGGCGATCTGGTGGAGCAGCGCACCCGCAACGTGCAGGAAGCCCTGGTCGAGCAGGTCACCGCGGAGCGCCGTCACGAGAGCGTGGTCCGCGACCTGGTCGACTCCCTGGATCACGCGGCCGGGGACGATCGCATCGCATTCGCTTTCCTCAAGCTCGACGAGCTCGGCGGCGCCTCCACCGGCCAGCTCCAGGACCTGGCGGCGGCGATCCGCCGCTTCAAGGAATCCGGCAAGGAGGTGGTCGCCTGGGCACCGGCCTACAACCAGGGGGCCTACTACCTGGCCGCCCAGGCCGATACCGTCTACCTGGACCCGCTGGGCCAGGTGTTTCTCCAGGGCTTCGGTCTCTACCGGCAATACTTCAAGGATGCCCTGGACAAGCTGGGCGTCGAGATCAACGTATTCCGCGTGGGCGAGTACAAGTCGTTCGTGGAGCCGTTCACCCGCAACGACATGTCGCCCGAGGCACGCGCCGCCAACCGCGCCTGGCTGGAATCGCTGTGGCAAACCTATCGCGAGGGCGTGACCGCCGGCCGCGAGCTGGAGGCCGGGGCCGTGACTCGCTATGTCGAGGGCTACGGCGATACCCTGACCCGGCTCGCCGGCGACGCCGCGCGCGCCGCGCTCAACGCCGGGCTCGTGGACAAGCTGGCCACGGTCGAGGAGATGCGCGCCGATATGCGCGAGAAGGTCGGACGCGATCCCAAGCACGGCAGCTTTCGCCAGATATTCCACGGCGACTACCTGCGTGTCGCCCGTTCGGAGCAACCGGCGCCGCGCACCGACAGCCGCATCGGCCTGATCGTGGTCGAGGGTCCGATCGTCGAGGGCCGGGCGGTCTCGGGTGCGGCCAGCGGCGAGAACATCGCGCGCCTGGTCTCCAAGGTCCGCCGCGACGATCACATGGCGGCCCTGGTGCTGCGGGTGAACAGCCCGGGCGGCTCGGTGTACGCCTCGGAGCGTATCCGGCGCGAGATCGCCATGCTGCGCGAGTCCGGCAAGCCGGTGATCGTCTCCATGGCCGGCGTGGCCGCTTCCGGCGGCTACTGGATCTCGATGAACGCCGACCAGATATGGGCCCAGCCGGCCACGATCACGGGTTCGATCGGGGTGTTCGGCCTGGTGCCCACGTTCGCGCGGCCCCTGGAGAAGATCGGGGTCCACACCGACGGTCTCGGCACCACGCCGTTGTCGGGTGCGTTCCAGGCCACCAAACCCCTGGACGACACGGCCAGGCGCATTCTCCAGTCCGGCGTCGAACACACCTACAACCGTTTCATCCGCGAGGTCGCCGAGGCCCGCGGCATGGGCGTGGAGGCCGTCGACCGCATCGCCCAGGGCCGGGTCTGGAGCGGCGCGGATGCCGCGCGCATCGGTCTGGTGGACAAGCTGGGCGGACTCGAGCGGGCCATGGGCGCCGCCGCCGAGGCCGCGGGGCTGCAGCCGGGCGACTACCGGCTCGAGGTTGTCCGTCAGGCCGACGACTGGCGCTCGGCGCTGCTCGAGCTGCTGTCCCTGGAGGTCGGGAGCCTGTCCTGGCTGCCGGACTGGATCGCGAGGCTGCCCCTGGACTCGACGGTGCGCTGGCTCGGTCACGGCCTGAGCGATCCGCGCGATCTCTATGCGCACTGTTTCTGCGAGATCGGAGCCGTGCCGGGGGATCGCTGATGCCGCGCGTCCAGGTCCGGGGCCGGGTCCGCATCCACTACCGCGAGGCCGGGGATGTCGAGCCCGTCGTGCTGTTGCACGGCCTGGGCTCCAGCGGCCGGGACTGGGAATACCAGATACCGGCCTTCGCCGAGCGACACCGGGTGATCGTGCCGGACCTGCGCGGCTCGGGCGACAGCGACAAGCCGCCGGGGCCCTATCGTATCGCCGATTACGCCGCGGACACCTGGGCGCTGCTCGACAAGCTCGGCATCGCCGAGGCGAACCTGGTGGGCTTGTCGATGGGCGGGGCGACCGCCTTCGAGATGGCGGCGAGCCGACCCGAACGGGTACGCCGCCTTGTGGTGGTGAACTGTCCGCCCAGCTTCGCGATCGACTCGCCCCGGAAGGCGCTCGAGATAGGCATGCGCCTGGCGGTGGTGCGTTGCCTGGGCATGGACCGCATGGCGGCGATCGTCGGCCGGCGCCTGTTCCCGGCGCCGTCGCAGGCGGAGTTGCGGTCCGAATTCGAGCGCCGCTACGCCACCAACGACAAGCGCCACTACCTCTGGGCGCTGCGCTCGCTGCCGGGTTGGCAGGTCCTGGACCGGCTGGAGCGCATTACCTGTCCCGCCCTGATGGTGGCCGCCGAGCACGATTACACGCCGGTGGCGGCGAAGCGCGCGGCGGTCGAACGCCTGTCGGACGGGCACCTGGCGGTGATCCGGGATTCCCGCCACGGCACGCCCATCGACCGGCCCGAAGAGTTCAACCGCGTGGTCCTGGATTTCCTGGCCGGCCGGGCGCCCGAACCGGCGCCGGCCGAGAATGCACGAGCCGCGGATGCGCGCCGATAGAGGCGGATACGTGAGGGCCCTTGGCCCTGATCCGCGGTCATCGGCGTCAATCCGCGGATAGGATTTGTCGTAACCATGGGATTACTGATCGAGGGTGAATGGCGGGACCGCTGGTACGACACCGAGTCGACCGGCGGCCGTTTCGTGCGCGAAAGCCCCGGTTTCCGCCACTGGGTCACGGCCGACGGCAGCAGCGGTTTCCCCGCCGAGGCCGGGCGCTACCACCTCTATGTCTCGCTGGCCTGTCCCTGGGCGCACCGGACGCTGATCATGCGCGCGCTCAAGGGGCTGGAAGAGGCCGTGGGCGTGTCGGTGGTCGACCCCTACATGGGCGAGAACGGCTGGACCTTCTCGGAGGCGCCCGGCTGCATCCCGGACACCGTCAACGGCGCGCGCTATCTCTACGAGGTCTACCGCAAGGCGGTGCCGGACTACACCGGCCGCGTGACCACGCCCACGCTCTGGGACCGCGAGCGCGGGACCATCGTCTCCAACGAATCGTCGGACATCATGCGGATGCTCAACGCCGAGTTCGACGCCGTCGCCCGACATCCGGCGCGCGATTACTATCCGGCGGACCTGCGCGAGCGGATCGACGCGATCAACGAGCCGATCTACCACGAGGTCAACAACGGCGTGTACAAGGCCGGTTTCGCGACCGCGCAGGACGCCTACGAGGAGGCCTGCCGCAGCCTGTTCGCGCGCCTCGACGCCCTGGACGAACGGCTCGGAGGGCAGCGTTACCTGGCCGGGGATCGTCTGACCGAGGCCGACTGGCGGCTGTTCACCACGCTGGTGCGTTTCGACGCCGTCTACCACGGGCACTTCAAGTGCAATATCCGGCGCATCGCCGACTACCCGCACCTGTCGGGCTATCTGCGCGAACTCTACCAGGTGCCGGGGATCGCGGCGACCACCGACTTCGACCATATCAAGCAGCACTACTACCGCAGCCACGGCCACATCAATCCCACCGGGATCGTGCCGCTGGGTCCCGAGCTCGACCTGGATGCGCCGCACGGGCGGGATGCTCGGTCCGACCGTTGAGCTCGCCGCAAGGAACTAACCACAGAGGCACAGAGCGCACAGAGATAAGCCATATTTATTGCGCCGTTCATTAAGCGGACGAAACGTCCTGTGCTGCGCTTCTTTACGTCTGGCTCTGTGTTCTCTGTGTCTCTGTGGTTATTACTGTCTTTCAGGCGCCTTCGGCGCGAGTATCCTTGCCTTTCCGGTCAGAGGCGTCGCTGCGCCAGTGGGGCACGCCCAGCATGATCAGGCGGAGCTGCTTCTCGGTGGTGGCGACGATGGCGGCCTCCTCGCGCGAGTCGCGGGCGGGGGCGTCGAGGATCGACTCCGCGGTCGAGACCATGGCGTTGACCAGCAGCCCCGCGAGCATCTGCAGGTCCTCGGTGGACCAGCGCTCCAGGATCGGGAAGCGCGCCAGGTCGGTGGCCAGCTCGCTCTCGAACAGCCGCAGTTCCTGACGGATCGCCCCGCGTACCGCGGCGTTGCCGCCGTGGCGTTCGCGGGCGATGAAGCCGAAATGCAGCCGGTTGGCATGGACGTGACGGACCAGGATCTCGACCGAGCGCCGGATCACGTCGCTGCCCGATAGATCCTCCCGTCGCGCGGCCCGCAGGAGCTGCCGCAGGCTGTGCATGGACTCCGCGACCAGCGCCAGGCCCAGCGTCTCCATGTCGGGGAAATGGCGATAGAAAGCGGTGGGCACGATACCCACCTCGCGCGTGAGCTGGCGCAGGCTGAGGGCGCCCAAGCTGTGGCCGGCGGCGACCAATGCCAGGGCCGCATCCATCAGGGCCGTTCGCGTGCCGCCTTGGGGCCTGGATCGTGGCATGTGAATATCTGTTTACACTATAGGTCGATTCTAGGGCATGCCCCTTGATTGCGCAAAGCTATTTCTTGCGCATTTATTTAGTGAGCAAGTGTTGACATTGCGGTGCCGGACGCTACGATGTGTACAGTCGTTCACATGGATTGTCCGTCATGCTGCCATCCACCGCCGCCTTGCCGCGCCCCAGGTTGCCTTCGCTCGCGCGTCGTCTGGGGGAGGCCGCGACCGGGCCGCACGGCCTGGACCGCTACCTGGAACTGTTGTCGCCGCTCTGGGTGCGCGGCGAGTGCCGGGCACGCATCGAGGCGGTACGCCCGGAAGCGACCGATTGCGCGACCCTGGTGCTGCGACCGAACCGCGCCTGGGACGGCATGGCGGCCGGTCAGCACGTACCGGTGAGTGTGGAAATCGACGGCGTGTGCCACGAGCGGCGCTTCTCCGTGGCCAGTTCGGCGCATCGCCGCGACGGGCGCATCGAGCTGACCGTCAAGATCCATCCCGACGGCCGGGTCTCCCGCCACCTGGTGACACGGGCGCGGCCCGGCACGATCCTGCGCCTGGGTCCCGCCGCCGGCGATTTCACCCTGCCGTGGCCGCGGCCGCCGCGGTTGCTCCTGATCAGCGGCGGCAGCGGGATCACGCCGGTGATGTCCATGCTGCGCACCCTGTGTGACGAGGGCCACGACGGACGCGTCGATTTCCTGCATTACGCGCGCACCCGGCGCGACGCGATCTTCGCCGACGAGGTCGCGGCACTGGCGCGGCGTCATCCGAACGTCCATCCGCGAACCATCCTCACCCGCGAGGAACGGGACGGCGGTCGCTTTCGCGCCGGTCACCTGCCGCGCGATCACACCGACTGCGAAACCTATGTCTGCGGTCCCGCCCCGCTGATCGAGGCCGTGACCGATCACTGGGATCGCGCCGGGTTGTCGCATCGCCTGCACCGCGAATTCTTTCGGCCGCCGGCGACGCGGCCGGCCGTCGACGCCGCCGGCCGTGTTTGCTTCGAGCGCAGCGGCGTGACCGCCGCCGGCGACGGGCGCCCGCTGCTGGAGCAGGCCGAGGCGGCCGGCCTGACGCCCGCGCACGGCTGCCGGATGGGCATCTGCCGCGGCTGTGTCTGCCGCAAGACGGCGGGCCGGGTACGCGACCTGCAGACCGGTCGTCTGTCCGGCGACGGCGAAGAGGATATCCGCATCTGCGTGAACGCCCCGGCGGGCGACGTCACGCTACAGATATGAAACCGAGGAGGCGAGCCATGAGCGAAGCCACGAAAGAGGACATCCCGCGCCTCACGCCCGAGCAGGTCGAGGCGCTGGGCGCCGAGCTCGACGCCATCCGCCAGCGCGTGACCGACGATCTCGGCGAACGCGACGCGAGCTATATCCGGCGTGTCATCCGGGTCCAGCGCGGGCTGGAGGTGGCGGGCCGGTCGCTGCTGTTCGCCGGCATCCTGCCGCCGGCCTGGCTGGCCGGCACCGCGGCGCTGTCGTTGTCCAAGATCCTGGACAACATGGAGATCGGCCACAACGTGATGCACGGCCAGTACGACTGGATGGGCGATCCCGCGCTCGATTCCCGGCGGTTCGAGTGGGATACCGCGTCGCCGGCGGACCAGTGGCGCCATTCGCACAACTACATGCATCACACCTTCACCAACATCGTGGGCAAGGATCGCGATGTCGGTTACGGCATCCTGCGCATGACCGAGGAACAGCGCTGGCATCCGTACTACCTGGGCAACCCGGTGTACGCGACGCTGCTGGCGCTGCTGTTCCAGTGGGGCGTCGCGCTGCACGACCTGGAGGTCGACCGCATCGGCAAGCCCGACGACATGGGCCGCGCCGAGCGCCTGCGCCGGGCCCGCGGCGTCTGGCGCAAATCGCGGCGTCAGCTCGCCAAGGATTACCTGCTGTTCCCGCTGCTGGCCGGGCCGTTCGCGCCCCTGGTGTTCGCGGGTAACGCCAGCGCCAACGTCGTGCGCAACCTCTGGGCCTTCATGATCATCTTCTGCGGCCATTTCCCGGACGGCACCGAGATGTTCGCGGAGGACGAGTGCGAGAACGAGAGCCGCGGCCAGTGGTACCTGCGCCAGCTCCTGGGGTCGGCCAACCTCGAGGGCGGTCGCTTATTCCACATTCTGTCCGGCAATCTGAGCCACCAGATCGAGCATCACCTGTACCCGGACCTGCCGGCGCACCGCTATGCCGAGATCGCGCCCGAGGTGCGGGCCATCTGCCGGCGTTACGGACTGCCGTACAATACCGGTCCGTTGTCGAAACAGTTCGGCACCGTGGTCAGGCGCATCTGCCGCCTGGCGCTGCCGGGCGGCCGGTCCGGGCCGCCGCGCCGGGCGCCGCTGGCGGAGGCCGCCTGAGCCGTGCCGGGGAGGAAGACCATGATCAGCCGTCTGGAGATCGCGAAGGACAGCGCCGAACAGGCCGTGACCTCGGGCGTGGGCCGGGTCGGCAACATCCACGGCCTGATCGCGGGTTACGCCAAGCAATGGTTCCGGCGCGGGGGCGAGCGCACGACCATCTACGGGGTGGTGGAGGGTGTCACCCGCGAGGTCGGCGGCCTCGGCACCGACCTGTTCGAGATCGCCGAGGCGGCGCGCCGCGCCGAGCGCGACCGGCGCCGCGACGACACGGTCGACGACGCCTGAGGCTCTGGCCGCCTCGGCAGATTAAATGGGCCAAGAATTAACCACAGAGGCACAGAGACACAGAGAAGGGCATTGGGTAAATAACCCCGAAGGACGCGAAGTGCGATCTCACTTCATTCGGCCCTCTGTTCTTGGCTTTGCCAGTTTCTTGATAGCCCTGTGCCTCTGTGCCCCTGTGGTTCCAATTCAAGAACAAGCCTGGTCGCGCCAGTGCGCCAGGCGCAGGGCGTAATCGCTGAAGACCCAGTCCACGCCGCGCAGGAGTTCCCGTTCCAGCAGCCCCCGCGTGAAGGGGAAACCGACGCCGATCGCCTGGCCGGCCTCGCGGTGGCGGGCCAGATGCCGCCAGCGCAGCAGCGGCGCCGGTCCCGCGACCCCGGCGCAGCCGCTGCGCAGGGCGAAATCGCTCAGGGCGGCGACATCGAAGCGGGCCACCGGCAGCCACCCGTGGCGGGGGATGTCCGGGACGTAGCGGAACAGGTCCGTGTCCAGCGACAGGACGTGATAGTCCGTGCCGGGTTCCAGTCCGTCGAGGCAGGCCGCCAGCCGGCGCCGCTGTCGATCCAGGTCGCCATGGGCGTCCGCCTTGAGTTCCACCATCAGGTGCAGCCGGCGGGCGTAGCGCTCGACCACCTCGTCCAGGTGCGGCACCCGCGGCCAGCGCCGCCGCAATTCGGCGAACGACAGCTCGGCGAGCCGCAGCCGCGTGCCGAACACCCGCGCCAGGTCCGGGTCGTGCAGCAGCACCGGTTCCAGGTCCGCGGTCCAGCGCACGTCGAACTCCATGCCCCAGACCCCGCTGTCCGGCAGGGGGTCGAAGGCCGCCAGGGTGTTTTCCGGAACCCGGCCGCCGCGGGTGTCGCCGCGGTGGGCCACGATACGGGCGTCCCGCCACAAGGCGGCATCCGGAGCGCGCCGGGGCAGGGCGGCCAGCGCCAGTTCGGCGCCGGTGAGCAGGGTGCGGTTGAGCGATCGCGGCATGGGCGGTTGTTCCGTTGCCCTGGCGTCAGTATATGGTAGGCGCGCAACGGTAGCGGAGAGGTCGATGAAGGACGATACATGGCTGGTGCACGGCGGTCGCGATCCGCGGCGCCAGCAGGGCATGGTCAATCCGCCCGTCTATCACGCCTCCACGGTGTTGTTCGATACCGTGGCCGAGCTGGAGGCGGCCGCGGCCGATCCGCTGGCGGGCGTCTACTACGGCCGCTACGGCACGCCGGTGCATTTTGCGCTGGAGGAGGCCATGGCGCGCCTGGAGGGCGGGCACGGCGCGGTCACCACCTGCTCCGGCCTGGCCGCGATCTCGGTGGCCCTGATGAGCGTGGCCGCGGCCGGCGCGCATCTGCTGATCGCCGATAACGTCTACGGACCCACGCGCAAGCTGAGCGAGGGCCTGCTCAAGCGCCTGGGCGTGACCGCCACCTATTTCGACCCCTGCGCCGATGCGGACGAGGTCGCCGCGCTGATGCGCCCCGAGACCGCGGCCGTGTTCCTGGAGGCGCCCGGCTCGCTGACCTTCGAGATTCCGGACGTGCCCGCGATCGCCGCGGCGGCGCACGAGCGCGGCGTGCCGGTGATGCTGGACAACACCTGGGCCACGCCGCTGTATTTCCCGGCGTTCGAGCGCGGCGTGGATATCAGCATCCATGCCGCCACCAAGTACGTGGTCGGCCACGCGGACGCGATGCTCGGACTGGTCACCGCCAACGAGACCCACTATCGCCGGGTGCGCAAGACCGCGATCCAGCTCGGTTACTGCGCCGGTCCGGACGATGTCTACCTCGGTTTGCGGGGGCTGCGCACCCTGCGCCTGCGCCTGGAACGTCATGCCGCCAACGCCGCCGCCCTGTGCGACTGGCTGGCGGCGCGGCCGGAGGTCGAACGGATCCTGTATCCGCCGCGTCCGGACGATCCCCACCACGCCCTCTGGAAACGGGATTTTCTCGGCGCCAGCGGCCTGTTCGGCGTGGTGCTGCATCCCTGCGACAAGCGCTCGCTGGCGGCGATGCTGGATGGTCTGTCGCTGTTCGGGATGGGCTTTTCGTGGGGCGGCTACGAGAGCCTGATCCTGCCCACCGACCCGGCGATCCACCGCACCGCGACGCGCTGGTCCGCGTCCGGCCCGACGCTGCGCATCCACGCCGGCCTGGAGGACGTGGACGACCTCATCGCCGACCTGGAGGCCGGCTTCGAACGCCTTGGCGGTTGAGGTTCATCCATCCACGGATGACACGGAGTTGCTCGGGCCTTTCTTTGAATCTGTGTCATCCGTGAAATCCGTGGATTGCTTCTTCTTCTTCCTGAGCTCCGCACTGGGTGGCTAGGAGCTCCGCGATTCAGTCGTCGGGGCGCTGCGCGATCGACGCCGCGCCGAGTCAAGGCATTTGTTTTGTCCGCAGATTGACGCCGATTAACGCAGATTGGTTGGACTGCTCTTTAATCTGCGTGCCTCTGCGTTGATCTGCGGATTATTGCTTCCAGGTATTGCCCGCCAAGGCCCGTGTCCAACTCGGCAGCTCGGTTGCCGGGACGCTTCGCGGCCGGCGCCGTGCCGGTTCACAGCACCGGTTCGATCCACGGATTACGCAGATTTCACGGACTTTTTTCTGTGTCATCCGTGAAATCCGTGGATTGCTTCTTCTTATATTCGATCCGAAGACCTTGACACCCCTGCAGCATCCGGAGGGGAGGCCGATTCGAACGGAACTTTTCAGTCCTTAGAACCGTGTTATCAGTGGATGCGTTTTCGGCGTGCCGGGCACCGTTGCGTCTCCGGGCTTACGGCATGTCCGCCCGGATCGCAATCCTTGTCAGGATTCTGCCGGGAACGCATGCTGGTTCAAACATTCATGCCCGGGAACACGGGCGCCAACAGGGGGAATGCCCATGCGCCGCTGCATAGCGCTAGTTCTTTTCGGCCTTTGCCTGGCCGGCTCCGTCACGGCCGCCGAGGACGTGAACCGGTTCTCGGCCGGTGTGACGGGCGGGACCCTCGGCCTGGGTGCCGAGGTCGGCTACGCCTTCAGTCCCCGCGTGCGGATACGCGGGTTGGCGGCCGGCCTGGACGCCAGCCACGACATCGAGCCCGACGGCCAGTCGGATCTCCGCTACGACGCGGACGTGGAGCTGCGCAACGCCGCCGCCCTGGTCGACTTCCATCCGTTCACGGGCAACTTCCGCTTGACGGCCGGTGTCATCGCCAGCGACAACTCGGGCGACGGCTCCGCGACCTGCCGTCAGACTCTCTGCAACTTCGGCGATGGCACGGATGTACTGTTTCAGGGCGATCGGGTCGATGTCGACGTCGAGTTCGCGGACGACGTGCATCCCTATCTCGGCCTTGGCTGGAGCAGCACGCCGGAGAGCACGGGCAGATGGCGCCTGTCGATCGACCTGGGTGTTACCTATCTGGGCGATCCGGACGTGGATGCCAGCCTCAGCGGCCCGTCCTCGGGCATCTTCCTCGCGGAGCAGGAGGTCGAGAACGAGGAGCGCAACATCGAGGACGACCTCGAGGACTTCGAGTTCTATCCGGTGGTGATGATCGGCGCCGCGTACCGATTCTAGCCGGCGCCCGGCAGCCGGGATGATGCGGGGCGGGACTGTCCCGCCCCGCCCGGTACGCCAGGGTGCTCTCGGCGCCGGGCCATGCCCGCGCTGCAGGCGATTGCCTTTTCGGCCGGCTTAGTCGATGCGGGTCAGCCGCATCGACAAATCCACGGCGGTGACGTGCTTGGTCAGGCCGCCGATGGAGATGCGGTCGACGCCGGTATCGGCGATGTCGCGGACATTGCCCAGCGTGACGTCGCCGGAGGCCTCGATCTCCACCTTGGCGAAGTTCGGGCGCCGGTGCCGGCGGCACATGATCACCGCCCGCGTGAGGATGTGGCTGGCGAAGTTGTCCAGCAGCACCGAATCGGCGTCCGCCGCCAGGGCCTCCTCCAGCTCGGTGAGGTTCTCCACCTCGACCTGCACGGTCAGGTCCTCGTGGAGCCGACGGGCGGTCTCCACCGCGGCGCGGATGGAGCCGGCGGCGGCGATGTGGTTCTCCTTGATCAGGACGGCGTCGAACAGGCCGAAGCGATGGTTGACGCCGCCGCCGCAGCGGATGGCGTATTTCTGGGCCGAGCGCAGGCCGGGCAGGGTCTTGCGGGTGTCCAGGATGGCCGCACCGGTGCCCTTGACCCGCTCGACGTAGCGCCGCGTGGCGGTGGCCACCCCCGACAGCAACTGCAGGAAATTGAGCGCGGTGCGTTCGCCGGTCAGGATCGGTCGTGCCGGTCCCTCCAGGTCGCACACCGGCGTCTCGGGGCGCAGCGCGTCGCCGTCCGCCAAGTGCCAGTCGATGCGGACGTTGTCGTCCAGTTGCGCGAAGACCGCGTCGAACCAGGGCGCGCCGGCCAGCACGCCGGCCTCGCGCGCGGTGACCCGGGCGCGGACCCGGGTGCCCTCGGGCACCAGCTCGGCATTGCGGTCGCCGTCGCCGATGTCCTCGGCCAGGGCGCGGGCCACGGTGTCCGCGATGTCCTCGGGCGTCTCCGGCTGCATTCTCGTGTCTCCCCCTTGCGACTTATGGCGCCGGCGACGAAATACGGCTATTGCGCCGCCGGAGTAATGACCGCGGAGTATAAGGGCTCAGGGCGCCGCGTCCCACGCCAGCCGCAGGCCGGCGACGACGTGGCGGTGGCCCTCCGGGTAGAAGTTGCGGAAGCTCGGGCGCCGGATCTCGGGCTCGGTCAGGCGGCTGGCGCCCCGGAGCACGCGGTGGGCGCCGTCGAACCAGGGTGTGGAATAGCCCTCGTAGGGGAAGGCGGTGAAGCCCGGGTACGGATACAGGGCGTTGCCGCACCATTCCCAGACCCGGCCGTCGCCGGCGAGGTGTCCCTGACGCGCCGCGGATTCCCATTCGTGCTCGTGCGGCAGACGGGCACCGGCCCAGCGGGCGAAGGCATCGGCCTCGTGGGCGCAGATGCCGTGCACCGGGGCGTCCGGCGACAAGGCGTCTTCCGGATCGGCGCTGTACCAGCCACCGTCCGGATGCGGCCGCCAGTGTTCCGGCGCCCGCGCCCCGGCGGTCGCGAGCCAGTCGTGCCCGGCCGGTGTCCACAGCTCGGGCCGGCGATAGCCGCCGTCCGCCATGAATGCCAGCCACTCGGCGTTGGTCACCGGGGCTGCGGCGATTCGACAGCCGGGGATCCGTCGCCGGTGGACCGGATGCTCGTTGTCGTAGACCGCATCTTCGCCGGTGCCGCCCAGGTCGATCCCGGCCGCGGGTATGTCGACGGCCTCGGCCGCCGGCGGCCGTGCCTCGGTCAGCGGGGCGGGCGGCACTGTTGAGGCATCGCGCATGCGGATTTGCCGGCGGGCCAGCCGCATGGTTTCGAGATGCTGCGCGTAATGCTGCGCCAGGAATCGCCGGAGATAGCCGTCCCGCAGCAACGGATGAGCGCCGGTCTCCGGCCAGCAGGCATCGTTCGCCGCCGCCATCTCGCGGGTCCAGGCGAGCAGCGCCTCGCCGTCGGGCAGACGTGCCGGACGCTCGCCCTTGGGGCAGAGTTCCGGGAAGTACAGGGTGTGCCAGGATCGGGTTTGGTCGTCGCGCCCGAGTACGACCTCCTGCACCCAGTAGCTCTCCACGAAGAAGACATGGCCGAGATGCCAGGCCAGCGGGCTCAGTTCGGGGTGGTGCCGGGCGCGGCGGTCCGCCTCGTCCAGGTCCGCGAGGGCCGCACGACAGGCGTCGCGCAATGCCTGCAGACGCCCGGCCCCGCTCATAACGGCAGGATGCGAAGCGGCTCGTCCGGACCCGCGCGCAGACGGTGTCCCGAGGGGACCTCCCGCCAGCCGGCATCGTCGTCGAACGGCTCCGATGCGATCACGGTGCCGCCCGACAAGGCCGGATAGGCTTCGTGGTAGTAGAGCGACGGTGCCGGCGCGTTGATCGCGGCCCGCACCGCGTGCAGGGTCCGGCCGTCGCTGACCACGGCGTTGAGCAGGGCCTCGGTGTCGGTGTCCGCCAGCCAGCCGCGGACGCGGTCGATGGCGGCCGCCAGCGCCTCGCCCGGATCGCCCGGATGCTGGCGTACCAGCGCGAACAGATGCTCGGAATCGGTGTTGCCGACGATCTCGGCCTCGACATGCTCGTCGAGCACGGCGCGCAGCCGGCGACGCAGGCTGCGTGGAAAGTCGGCGATGAAGCCGTTGTGGGTGAAGGCCAGGCGTTGATCCGCGAACGGCTGCGTGTTCAGGGTGTCGGTGCCGTGCCCGGCGGTGGCGCTGCGGACGTTGCCCAGCCACAGCCGGGCGTGCAGGCTGCGGCCCAGGGCGTCGAGATTGACGTCCGCCCACACCGGCAGGGGGTTGCGGTAGGTCGCGGGCCGGCCGTCCCCGGCGAACCAGGCGACGCCCCAGCCGTCGGCGTTGACCACGGCGGTGCGCATCTCGCGCGGCGCCCAGGATTGCCGGTAGAGGCTGTGGGGCGGCGCCCGCAGGAATAGCTCCAGCGGCAGGGTGGGGCCGAGATAGGCGGCGATCCGGCACATTCGGGGTAGACCCTGATGCAAACGATGGGTGCGGGGCACGTAGGCTGCCAGTGTCCTGTCACGCGTCTTGTGTTTGGAACACACAGGCACTCTGAATACGGCAAAATACCCGTGACAGGACACTAGTGTAACGTCAACAGTCCAGACTGGGTGTTTATGGACCAGGCGATCGAGATCGAGGAGCGGCTGACCTGCACGCCGGTGGCGCCGGAGCGGCCGCTGCCGACCCTGGCGGACGATGTCCGCCGCGGCCTGCTGGCGCCGCCGCGCTGGTTGCCGCCGAAGTACTTCTACGACGACGCCGGCTCGCGGCTGTTCGACGCCCTGTGCGACACCCCCGAGTATTACCCGACCCGCACGGAGGATGCCCTGTTGCGGGCCCACGCCGGCGATATCGTGGGGCGGGTGGCCCCGGCACACCTCCTGGAGCTGGGCAGCGGCACGGCGCGCAAGACCCGCCACCTGTTGGATGCCTGCGAGGGCCGCGGCGTGCGGCCGGTGTACTGGCCGCTGGATGTCTGCGCCGAGATGCTGGACGACAGCGGTCGGGAACTGGTGTCGGAATATCCCTGGTTGCGGGTCAATGCCCTGGTCGGCGACTACAACGGCGGGCTCGGGCGCCTCCCGCTGCCGGCCGAGGGCCGGCGCCTGGTGGCGTTCCTGGGCGGCACCATCGGCAACTTCGCGCCGGACGAGGCGGTGGCGGCCCTGTGCGAAATCGGGACGCTGCTGCGGCCCGGCGACCGCCTGTTGCTGGGGGCGGACCGGGTCAAGGACCCGGCGGTGCTGGAGGCGGCCTACGACGACGCCCAGGGCCTGACCGCCGCCTTCAACCGCAATGTCCTCAATGTCCTCAACCGCGAGCTGGATGCCGACTTCCCGGTGGCGGACTATCGCCACCGCGCCCGCTTCGACCGCGACCTGGCGCGCATCGAGATGCGTCTGTGCGCGACGCGGGACCACACCGTGCGCCTGGGCCGGCTGGACGCCGAGATCGCGATCGCGGCCGGCGAGGAGATCCTGACCGAGATCAGCCGCAAGTTCACGCCGGAATCGCTGGCGGCGATGCTGGCCGAGGCCGGGCTGACCATCGACGAGCACTATGAGGCCCCCGGCGGCGCCTACTCCCTGGTGCTGGCCGCGCCCGCGGGCTGAATCGGTCTCTTGTCGTATCCACGGATCACATAGATAGCCATTCTCCTCGAGAATCGGCGTAATCCGCGAAATCCGTGGATGTTTTAAGCCGTTATGCGCCTTCGCGGGAACGCAGCCGTACGAATGCCAGACAGGCCACGAACAGGGCGGCGGCCGCGAACAAGGCGACGCCGGAGTAGCCGCGCGCGGGGTTGGACCAGAACTCGGTGATCAGGCCCGCGAGGTAGGCGAGTACCAGCAGGCTGGTCCAGGCGTAAGTGTAGGGACGTCCCCGCCAGAGGCCGGGAAGCGGCGGCAGCAGCGGCACGATGAAGACCACCGCGAGCCATGGATTGGCGGCGTTCCAGAGCGCGATGGTCCCGATCAGCAGCGCCAGCGCGCCCAGCGCCGCCATGCGGGCGTGACGACTGGGCCTCACGGGTCCAGCCTCACGGCGGTTTCCGCCAGGCGCCGGCCCAGGGCGCGGCAGAGGGTGCGTTCGTCGTCGGTCAGCGCCTTGTCGGCACCGCCGCCCGCCAGGTGGCTGGCGCCGTAGGGGGTGCCGCCGGAGGTGGTCCGGTGCAGGGCGGCCTCGGTGTAGGGCAGACCCACCAGCAACATGCCGTGATGCAGCAGGGGCAGCATCATGGTCAGCAGGGTGCTTTCCTGGCCGCCATGCAGGCTGCCGGTGGAGGTGAACACCGCAGCCGGCTTGCCCGCCAGGGCGCCGGACAGCCACTCCGCCGCGGTCCCGTCCAGGAAATGCTTGAGCGGTGCGGCCATGTTGCCGAAACGCGTGGGCGAGCCCAGGGCCAGGCCCGCGCACTCGGACAGGTCGGACAACTCGGCATAGGGCGCGCCGGTCTCCGGGAGCTCCCCGGCCGTGGCCTCGGTGTCGGGCGACACCGGGGGCACCGTACGCACGCGGGCATCCGCGCCGCGCACGCCGACTACGCCGCGGGCGATCTCGTCGGCCATCGCGGCGGTCGCGCCGTGGCGGCTGTAGTAGAGGACCAGGATGTCGCGCGTCATCGGCGCGGCCCGCCGAGCTCGCTGACGCGTTCCGGCGGACGGGCGACGAAGGCTCGCTCGTCGGTCTCGATCAGGGGCCGCTGCAGCAGCTTGGGCGCGGCGACCAGCGCATCGATCACGGCCTGTTGATTGAGGTTGCCGCGGTCCGCCAGGCCCAGCTCCTTGAACTGCGGCTCGTTGTGGCGCAGCAGCCCGGCGGCGGGCGTGTCCAGTTTGGCCAGCACCCGGCGCAGGGCCGCCTCGTCCGGCGGTGTCTCCAGGTATTTCACGACTTCCGGTTCGTGTCCGGCCTCCCGGAGCAGGGCGAGCGCCTGCCGGGACTTGGAGCAGCGGGGGTTGTGGTAGATGCGCAGCATGATCGTCGTTCGGTATGGATGGATTCAGCGCCGGTACCAGCGCTCCTCCAGCGCGGTCTGCACGCGCGTGGGATACCAGTACTGGCCGGTGCTGCCGTTGTAGCGGGCCAGCGCCCGGGACAGGTCGCCGTCCTCGATATCCAGGTAGTGGCGCAGGATGGTGCAGCCGTAGCGCAGGTTGGTCTCGAGATCGAACAGGTTGTCCCGCGGGCGGCCGATCTCGTCCACCCAGAAGGGCATGACCTGCATCAGCCCCTGCGCCCCGGCCCAGGATACCGCGTAGCGCTTGAAGGCGCTCTCCACCTGGATCACCGCCAGCACCAGCTCCGGCGGCAGATCGGTACGGCGCGCCTCGCGATGGACGGCCCGCAGCAGCCGCAGTCGGCGCTCCTCGTCGGGGATCAGGGGCGCCAGGCGCGTGGACATGTCCAGCAGCCAGACCTCGGCGGCGAACCGGTTATCGAACCCCTCGCTGTCGTTGACCGCCGCGACCAGGGCTTCGCGCAGCGCCGGCGTCGGCGCCTGGCGTTGCACCTTGTCCTCGGACTGGGCCGGGAGGGCATGCAGACAGGCAATGATCAACCACAGAGGCGCACAGAGGCGCACAGAGGGAAAGAAGACAAGTTTTTTCAGGGTTCGCTTCAAGGCTTTGCCGGTACCCCAACGTTGATCTATAGCATAGACATCGGCCCAAGCCGCTTTCCCATTACTTACCTCTGTGCGCCTCTGTGCGCCTCTGTGGTTCGTTCTTTACGCGCTCGAGCACGGCCTGCAAATCGTGCGGGATGTGCTCGGCCTCGGCGTCGCTGCGGCCCTTGTACTCCAGGGTGCCGGCGTCCAGGCCGCGCTCGCCGACCACGATCCGGTGCGGGATGCCGATCAACTCGGCGTCCGCGAACATGGGGCCGGGCCGCAGGCCGCGATCGTCGAGCACGACGTCGATGCCGGCTTCGCGGCACTGGGCGTACAGGGTCTCGCAGGCCTCGCGCACCCGGTGCGACTTGTCGGCCTTGATCGGCAGGATCGCCAGCTCGAAGGGCGCGATCGGCGCGGGCCAGACAATGCCGGCGTCGTCGTGACGCTGCTCGATGATCGCGGCGACGATGCGCGAGATGCCGATGCCGTAGCAGCCCATCTCGGGGGTCACGGCCTTGCCGTCCTCGTCCAGCACGGTCAGGTTCATGGCGTCGCTGTATTTGCGGCCGAGCTGGAAGATATGGCCCACCTCGATGCCGCGCAGGATGCGCAGTGTGCCCCGGCCGTCGGGGCTCGGATCCCCGGCCTGTGCCTCGCGCAGGTCCGCGAACTCGGGCTCCGGCAGATCGCGGCCCCAGTTGACGCCGGTCAGGTGGTGGCCGTCCTCGTTGGCGCCGGTCACGAAATCGGCCATCGGCCGCAGGGCGTGGTCGGCGATCACGCGCAGGTCGACGCCCACCGGTCCGAGCGAGCCGGGGCCGGCGCCGAAACGCGACCGGATCGTGGCCTCGTCGGCGAAGGTCACGGGGTCGGCCACGGCCGGCAGGCGCGCGGCCTTGATGTCGTTGAGCTGGTGGTCGCCGCGCAGCAGCAGCAGGACCGGGTCGCCGTCGGCGCCCTCGACCACGACCGCCTTCACGGTGCGCTCGGCGGGCACGCCCAGGAACTCGCTGAGCTGGGCGATGGTGGCGACGCCGGGCGTCGCGACGCGCTCGAGTTGTTGCGCCGGGCCGGGTCGCTCCGCATCGGGGGGCGGACAGGCGGCGGCCTCGACGTTGGCGGCGAACTCGCCTTGGTCGGAGACGGCCAGGGCGTCCTCGCCGGACTGGGCGAGGACATGGAATTCCTCGCTCTTGGAGCCGCCGATCGCGCCCGGATCGGCGTCCACGATCCGGAAATCCGCGCCGATGCGCTCGAAGATGCGGGTATAGGCGGCACGCATGTTGTCGTATTCGCGGCCCAGGTCGTCGCGGTCCATGTGGAAGGAATAGGCATCCTTCATCAGGAATTCGCGGGCGCGCATCACGCCGAAGCGCGGCCGGATCTCGTCCCGGAACTTGGTCTGGATCTGGTACAGGTTCACGGGCAACTGGCGGTAGCTGCGGTAGTCCCGCCGCACGAGGTCGGTGATGACCTCCTCGTGGGTGGGGCCGAAGCAGAACTCGCGCTCGTGGCGGTCGCGGAGGCGCAGCATCTCCGCGCCCATCGCCTCCCAGCGGCCGGATTCCCGCCACAGCTCGGCGGGCTGGACGGCCGGCATCAGCAGCTCCAGCGCGCCGGCGGCGTCCATCTCCTCGCGCACGATGGTCTCGACCTTGCGCAGCACCCGCAGGCCCAGCGGCGTCCAGGTGTAGAGCCCGGCGGCGAGCTTGCGGATCATGCCCGCGCGCAGCATCAACTGGTGGCTGACGATCTCGGCGTCCGCCGGGGTTTCCTTGGTGGTGAACAGGGGGAATCTGGACAGGCGCATATGCGGTTGTTTTCTCGACCGAATCGACTGCGGGTTAGGTCCGGCAGTTTAACCCGAAACCGCCGCCGGCGAGGAGCGCGCGGCGGTTGCGGGCGGCTGCCGGCTCGCGCATGATCCGGGCATGACGGGAATCGGACCGCATGTGCCGCTCGACGACTGGCGGGCGCGCGGCAAGCGCTTCCGCTACCGCGGCCATAATGTCTTCCACATGGACGAGGGCGGCGGCGAGGCGCTGGTGCTGATCCACGGCTTTCCGACGGCCTCCTGGGACTGGCACCGGCTGTGGCCCGCGCTGGCCGCCGGGCATCGCTGCATCGCGCCGGACATGCTGGGCTTCGGCTTCTCCGCCAAGCCGCGTTTCCACGATTACCGCATCCACGACCAGGCCGATCTCCACGAGGCGCTTTTGGCCGAGCTCGGCGTCGATCGCTACCGCATCCTGGCGCACGATTACGGCGATTCGGTGGCCCAGGAACTTCTGGCGCGCGACATCGATCGCCGGGCGGAGGGCGAGCCCGGCCGCATTCTCGGTGTCTGCCTGCTCAACGGCGGACTGTTCCCGGAGACCCACCGGGCGCGGCCGGTGCAGCGGCTGTTGCTGGGGCCGTTCGGCTGGCTGGTATCGCGGCTGATCTCGGAGCGGGCCTTCGGCCACAGCATGCGCCAGGTGTTCGGGCCCGAGACCCCGCCTTCGGCGGTGGAAATGGCTGCATTCTGGCAACTGGCGAATGAGCGCGGCGGCATCCGCGTCTACCATCGCCTGATCCGTTACATCGAGGATCGCCGCACGCACCGCGAGCGCTGGGTCGGGGCGTTGCGTGATGCCCCGGTGCCGCTGCGGCTCGTCGACGGCGTCCACGATCCCGTCTCCGGCGGGCACATGGCGCAGCGCTACCGCGAGCTGGTGCCCGATCCGGACGTGGTCGAGCTGCCCTGCGGGCATTATCCCCAGATCGAATTGCCCGCCGAGACCCTGGCGGCGGTCGAGGCCTTCCTGGCCGGCAGCGGGCCGGTCAGTCCATCACCCGGAGCGTGACCTCGCGCATGCCGCCGGCGTCGTCGGGCCGCCAGGCGCGCATCTCCAGCACGCCCTTGATGTTCAGCGAGATGATCAGATAGAGCGCCTCCGGATAGCCGATCTCGGCGAGATCGCGCGCCGAGGGTTCGGGCGGGGCGTCCGGATGCGAGTGATACACGGCCCACAGGGTCTCGCCGCGCTCGCGCATCTCTTTCATCGCCCGGATCTGGTCCTGGGGGTCCATCTCGAAGCGATGCTTGCGTTCCGCGGCGGCGTTGGCCACGGGATAAAGGCTGCGCGGCAGGTCGTCGTCGCCCGCGCCGACCAGCCCGCACACCTCTTCGTCCGGGCACTTCTGCGCCTCGAACAGCAGCTTGGTGGCCAGCGGCCGCGGAATCAGCGGTTCGTCCAATTCGTATCCCCCGACATGCATCGGCGCGACAGGATACCCGCCGCGCCGCAGGATGGCATCCCCCAGCCGACAGCACCAGGCGGGCTCACCTGTCCATGGATTCAGATGGATCGGCATAGGCTAGTGTCTCCGGACCAATCCGCATTGACCGGCGTCAATGCTCGGCACGGAACGGGATTCGAGGAGGTAAGTCGATCCACCGATTACGCAGATTACACAGACAGATGGTTTTTGAAATCCGCGTAATCCGTGAAATCTGTGGATGCCTTATGGATAGATATGGATGCGCGTGTCCTCCGGCACCAGGCGCCAGAGTTCGTCCATGGCCTTGTTGGAGACCGCGATGCAGCCGTCGGTCCAGTCGCCGACCCGGGGCGTGCCCGCGTACCAAGGCTGGCCGTGGATCATGATCTGGCCGCCGGGATCCACATCGCGCCGCATGGCCGCGGTCATGTCGCGCCGGTTCGGGTACGACACGTGGATCGACTTGTAGAACCGGCTGTCCGGGTTGCGCCAATCCAGCAGGTAGGCGCCTTCGGGCGTGCGGCCGTCGCCCTCGCGGCGCTTGTGGCCGTTCGGCTCGGAGCCGAGCTGGATATCGTAGCGCCGGACCGGCAGGCCGTCGCGGTAGAGATACATTTCCCGGTCGGATTTGAGCACCACCACCAGATCGACCGGGGCTTCCCCGGAAGCGATGGCGGCCGCGGCGGTGAACAGGAGGGCGGACAGGACAGCGACGATCCGTCCCGGCCACCATCGGGCCGCGCCAGCCGGAAAGTATGATTTCCTCATGATTTCATTGGCCTAGACGATGGTCGCAGTCGCCTCAGCGGGGCATTCGCGCTAGGATAATAGCGTATACGACTTTCGTGGTCCCGGCCGCCCGACGCGGTCACGCGTGTGCCGGGACCGGCAACGCCGGGCCGGTGCATGCCGGCCCAATCCCGGAAACCTGTCATGAGCCAACGCGAGATCACAGTCATCCGCGGCGACGGCATCGGCCCGAGCATCGTCGACGCGACCCTGCAAGTCCTGGACGCGGTGGGGGCCGGTCTCGGCTACCGCCAGGTCGACGTGGGCCAGGCGGCCCTGGAGGCGGGCGACGACGTGCTCCCCCAGAAAGCCCTGGACGCGATCGCGGAGACCGGCGTGGTTCTCAAGGGACCGGTCACCACACCCAGCGGCGGCGGCTACAGCTCGGTGAACGTCGCCCTGCGCAAGCGCTTCGACATGTACGCCAACGTGCGGCCGGTGCTGTCCTTCGAGGGGACGGTCAGCCGTTACGACAACGTCGACATCGTGGTCGTGCGCGAGAATACCGAGGGCATGTATTCCGGCGAGGGCCAGACCCTCAGCGAGGACCGCTCGCGCGCCGAGGCCCTGTCCGTGATCACCCGCCGGGAATGCGAGCGGATCGTGCGCTTCGCGTTCGAGTTCGCGCGCAACCAGGGGCACCGCAAGGTGACCATCACCCACAAGGCGAACATCCTCAAGACCACTTCGGGCATGTTCCTGGAGGTGGGCCGCAAGCTGGCCGAGGAATACCCCGACCTGGAACACGAGGAACTGATCGTCGACGCCTGCGCCATGCGCCTGGTGATGGACCCGGGCCGTTTCGACGTGATCGTGACCACCAACCTGTTCGGCGACATCATCTCCGACCTGTGCGCGGGCCTGGTGGGCGGTCTCGGGCTGGCGCCGGGCGCCAACATCGGCGACGACTACGCCATGTTCGAGGCGGTGCACGGCAGCGCCCCCGATATCGCCGGCAAGAACATTGCCAATCCCACCGCTCTGATCCTGGCGGCCGCCCTGATGCTCGACCACCTGGGCAAGACCGAGGCCGCGGCGCGCATACGCAACGCCATCCGGGGCGTGATCGCCGACCACGACCGGGTCACGCCCGACCTGGGCGGGGACGGCACCACGACCGGGTATACGCAGGCGTTAATCGAGCGACTGTAGAGGAAGAATGGAACCACAGAGGCACAGGGGCACAGGGGCACAGGGGCACAGAGAGAAAGACGGTTAAAAACCACGGTAAAAACCACGCGGGGTACAAGAAACTGCCTTGTGTTCTTCGGGTTGATAACTTCTTGAGCTCTGTGCCTCTGTGACCCTGTGGTTCATGAAGAACAACCGACCGTGACGCGGGGATGGCCGGCGAGGTCGGAGTGGGTCTCGATGTCCCGGAAGCCGGCTTGGTGCAGCAATGCCCGTACCGCCGGACCCTGGTCGGCGCCGTGTTCGAGCATCAGGTATCCCCCGTTATCGAGATGGGCCGGGGTGTCGGCAACGATCCGGCGCAGGGCGTCCAGGCCGTCGGGGCCGGCGACCAGGGCCGACTGCGGTTCGTGCCCCAGGGCCACGAGGTGCGGGTCGCCGGCCGCGACATAGGGCGGATTGGAGACGATCAGGCGGTATTTTCCGTCGGCTTCCAGGGCGGTCAGCCACTCGCCCCGGCGGCATTCGACGTTCGTCAGGCCCAGTCGACGGGCGTTGCCGCGCGCGACGTCCAGGGCGTCGTCGCTGGCGTCGGTGGCGATCACTGTCATGCCCGGGCGTTCGCTCGCCAGCGCCAGGGCCAAGGCGCCGCTGCCCGTGCCCAGGTCGGCGATCCGGCCGTCCGCCCCGGGGGGCAGCACGGCCAGTGCCCGTTCCACCAGCAGCTCGGTCTCCGGGCGCGGCACCAGCACCGCCGCCGACACCGTCAGGTCCAACGACCAGAAACCCTTGCTCCCCGTGAGATAGGCCACCGGCTCGCCCGCCCGCCGGCGTTCGACCAGGGCCCGGAACCGCGCGTCGTCGTCCGCCGTCAGGGGGTCGTCGGCGTGCGCGATCAGATAGCTGCGCGGCCGTGTCAGGACATGCGTCAGCAACAGCCCGGCATCCAGATCGGGACTGTCGCTGACGGCCGCGATCCGGGCCGCGGCATCGTGCAATGCCGACCGGATCGTCGTGGCTCGTTTGTGGTTCAACTGGAAACTCGAAATCGGAGACTGGCGACCGCGGCGCGGCCGGCGGGCGCGCCGCTCAGGCCGCCCCCATCGCCGCCAGTGCCTCGGCCTGGTGCTCGCTGACCAGGGCGTCGACCACTTCGTCCAGGTTGCCGGCGAGGATGTCGTCGAGCTTGTACAGCGTGAGATTGATGCGGTGGTCGGTGACTCGGCCCTGCGGGAAATTGTAGGTCCGGATGCGTTCCGAGCGGTCGCCGCTGCCCACGAGCTGCTTGCGGGTCGCGGCCTGTTCGCTGGCCTGGCGGCTGCGCTCGATGTCCAGCATCTTGGTGCGCAGCAGGCTCATGGCGCGCTCGCGGTTCTTGTGCTGGGACCGTTCCTGCTGGCATTCGACCACGATGCCGGTCGGCAGGTGGGTGAGCCGGACCGCGGAGTCGGTCTTGTTGACGTGCTGGCCGCCGGCGCCGGCCGCCCGGTAGGTGTCCACCCGCAGGTCGGACGGATTGATGGCGACCTCCTCGACCTCGGCGGCCTCCGGTAGCACGGCCACCGTGCAGGCGGAGGTGTGGATGCGTCCCTGGGACTCGGTCTCCGGCACCCGCTGCACCCGGTGCGCGCCCGACTCGAACTTGAGGCGGGAGTAGGCGCCGCTGCCGATGACGCGGCTGATGATCTCCTTGTAACCGCCATGCTCGCCGGGGCTCTCCGACAGGGTCTCGACCCGCCAGCCCTGTTTCTCGGCGTATTGCACGTACATCCGGAACAGGTCGCCCGCGAACAGCGCGGCCTCGTCGCCGCCGGTGCCGGCGCGGATCTCGAGGAACAGATTGGCGTCGTCGTTGGGATCGCGCGGGACCAGATGCCGCCGCAGCTCCGCCTCCAGCGCCTCGCGCCGTTCCCGGCAGGCGGCCAGCTCCTCGTCGGCCATCTCGCGCAGCTCGGCCTCGTCCGCCTGTGTCATGTCCTCGAGATTGGCGATCTCCGCCTCCAGCTCGCGGTAGGCCCGGTAATCCCGCGCCAGCTCCTCGAGCTGGGCGTACTCCTGCGACAGACGCCGGAAACGGGGCTGGTCCGCGATCACGTCCGGATCGGCCAGGGTGTGCGCCAGATCCTCGTGGCGTTCCACGAGCTCGGCCAGCTTGTTCTGGAGGCTTTCCTTCATCGTGTTCCCATTATCGCAGCTCGCGGGCGGGCTCCGGCCCCCGCGGCGGGTCCGGATACCGGCCGGGCGCCGCGGTGTCTAACCGTCGTCGGGGTCGTCGCCGGATGCCTCGGCATCCGGGTCCAGATCGTAGAGCCGGCGCACGGCGGCCAGCAGTGCCTGCTGCTCCTCGCCGCGCGCCCGCCGCAGCGCGGCGCTGGGGCTGTGCATCAGCTTGTTGGTCAGGGTGCGGGCCAGGAATTCCAGGGTCTCGTCGGGATCCTTGCCCTTGGCGAGCATCCGGCGGGCCTTGGCCAGGACTTCCTCGCGGCGGTCGTGGGCGTCGCGGCGCAGGGCGCGGATGGTGGCCGCCGAACGGCGCGAGTCCAGCCACGCGTAGAACTCGTCGATACGGGCGTCGATCATGCCGTCGGCCACCAGCGCCGCCTGGTGGCGCGAGCGCAGGTTCTCGCGGATCACGCCCTGCAGGTCGTCGACCGTATACAGGTACACGTCCTCCAGTTCGCCCACCGCGGGCTCGACGTCGCGCGGCACGGCCAGGTCGAGCATGAACACCGGCTTGCGCCGGCGCTGCCGCAGGGCCGCGCGCACGTCGTCCAGCGGCACCAGGTAGGTCGGGGCAGCGGTCGAGGCCACGACCATGTCGGCATCGGCCAAGTGCGCGCCGATGTCCTCCAGCGGTATCGCGTAGCCGCGGAACTTGCCGGCCAGGGCCTGTGCCCGCTCGATGCTGCGGTTGGCGAAGATCAGCCGTTGCAGGCCGGCCTCGGCCAAGTGCCGCGCGGTCAGCTCGATGGTGTCGCCGGCGCCGATCAGCATCGCCGTGGTCTCGGCGAAATCGGAGAAGATCTGGCGCGCCAGGCTGACCCCGGCATAGGCCACGGATACCGGGTTGGCGCCGATCTCGGTCTCGCTGCGCACGCTCTTGGCGACCGCGAAGCTGTGCTCGAACAGCCGGGTCAGCAAGGGACCGGCACTGCGGGCCGCGCGCGCCTGGCGGTAGGCGTCCTTCATCTGGCCCAGAATCTGGGACTCGCCGAGGATCATGGAATCCAGGCCCGCGGCCACCCGCAGCGTGTGCCGGATGCTGTCGCGGTCGCGATAGACATAAAAGTGCGGGGCCAGGCCGCGGGCGTCGAGACCGCGCTGGTCGCAAAGCCAGTGACGGAGGGCGTCGTCGTCGGCGTCGCGGGAGACCGTGTACAGCTCGGTGCGGTTGCAGGTCGACAGGATGGCGCCCTCGGCGACCTGCGGCAGACGCACGAGGCCGGCCAGCGCCTCCCGGCACTGGGCCGGGGGAAAGGCCACCGTCTCGCGCACCGCGAGCGGGGCGGTGTTGTGGTTGAGGCCGACGGTCAGCAACGTCATGGCGGTATTTTACCGCGCAAGCGGGGGGTGCTGCGCGCCCGCGTGCCGTGGCGGGGGGGTTCGCAATCGCGTTATAGTCGCCGACCCGGTTTCAACGACGTAGCCACCTTGCCCCAGTCACCCATCCGGGGTATCCGCCTGCCGGCCTGCGCCTGCCTGATCGCGCTCGCCGGATGCGCGGGTCAACCCGCCAAGACCGTGCCGGTGGACGAGCCGCCGGAGAGGCCGGAGGCCGTCGTCCCGCTGCCGCCCGATCCCCAGGTCGACCTCGAGTACTACATCCTCGCCGGCGAGACCGCCCTGCAGCGCGGTTACGCGGCGCAGGCGGCGCAGGCCTATGTCGCGGCGCTGGATTACAGCGACGACCCGGAGTTGGCCCAGCGCGCGACCCGGATCGCGCTGTTCGCCGGTGATCCCGATCTCGCCTTCCGGGCGGCGCTGGCCTGGAGCGAGGTCGAGCCGGACAGCGCCGACGCGCACCAGACCGCCGCCCGCCTGGCGCTGCGCGCGGGCGCGCCGCGCCAACTCGAGACCCATGCCGCGGCGGTGGTCGATCTGCACCCGGAGGGCCCGGCCGCCGGGTTCCGCGAGTTGGCGGACGTGCTCAGCGGCGAACCGGGCGCGGGCGACGTCGCGCTGAACGCCGTCGATGAGCTGGTCTCCGGATATCCCGATCTTCCCGAAGCGCACTACGCGCTCGGTCTGCTGGCGCTGCGCTACAACCGACTGGGCGCGGCGGACGCCGCGGCCGGCCGCGCGCTGGCGTTGCGTCCGGACTGGGCCGAGGCGGTGATGCTTAAGGCCGACGTCCTGGTGCGTCAGGGCCGGATCGCCGCCGCCGACGAGTTGGTCGCCGGTCTGACCGGCAGCCGCTCGGAACGTGCCGAGCATCACATCGAATATGCCCGCCTGTTGCTCGATGCCGGTCGGCCCGATGCCGCCGCGGACGGATTCGAACGCGCCCTGTCGCTGGACCCCGACAATGCCGATGCCCGCTACGGGCTCGGTCTGCTGGCCCTGAGCCTGGATCAGGCCGAGCGGGCCGAGAAGGCCTTCGCGGCCCTGTACCGCAGCGGCCGGCGGCGCGATGACGCGGCCTTCTACCTCGGCGCCGTGGCCGAAAGCCGCGGTGATTACGCCGAGGCCCGGCAGTGGTATGGCCGGGTCGGCGAGGGTGCCCACCTGTTCGAGGCCCAGGTGCGGGCCGCCGCCACGTACTATGAGCAGGGCGACCTGGCGCGCGCCCGGAGCGAGCTGCAATCCCTGCGCGAGCGGCGCGGGGACATGGCCGAACGTCTCTACATCGCCGAGGGCGAGCTGCTGTACAAGGCACAGCGTTACCGCGAGGCCCTGGCACTCTACGAAGAGGCCTTGTCACGGTACCCGGGCGATGCGGACCTGCTCTACGCCCGCTCGCTGGTCTGGGAACGGCTCGGTGACATCGACCGCGCCGAGGCCGATCTGCGCGCGGTGTTGTCCCAGGAACCGGGCGATCCGCGTGCCCTCAACGCCCTGGGATACATGCTGAGCAATCACTCCCGGCGCTACGAGGAAGCACGCCGCTACATCGAGCAGGCCCTGGAGGCCGATCCCGACAATCCGGTGATCATCGACAGCATGGGCTGGATCCACTACCGGCTCGGGAACCTGGATAAGGCGCTGGATTACCTGGAGCGTGCCTACGCCCGGCTGCCCGACCCGGAGGTCGCCGCCCATCTCGGCGAGGTTCTGTGGAAGCTGGGGCGCAAGGAGGAGGCGCGGCGCGTCTGGTCCGACGCCGAGGCCGAGGATCCGGACCACCCGGTGCTGCGCGAGACCCTGGAGCGCCTGGCCCCATGAGAAGCCTGGCGGCCGTCGCCGCCCTGTTGGTGCTCGGGGGCTGCGCCATCATGCGGGCGCCCGAGCCGGGGGCTCCCGGTGTCGCCGATCCCGAAGCCTGGCGCGAGCGGCAACAGGACCTGGCCGGTTTCGACCATTGGTCCCTGCAGGGGCGGGCGGCGACCGGCAAGGTCCTGGGCTGGAGCGGCAACCTGAGCTGGCGGCAGCGCGGCGAGAGCTTCGACGTGCGCCTGTCGGGGCCGCTCGGCGCGGGCGGTTTCCGTGCCCGCGGCGAGCCGGGCCTGGTACGCATCTACACCGAGGACGAGACCTACTACACCAACGATCCCGAGGCCCTGGTGGAGGAGATCGTGGGTTGGCGTTTCCCGCTCACCGGCCTGCGCTATTGGGCGATCGGCCTGCCGGCGCCGGGCATGCCGGGGCGGGTCGCCGTGGACGGCGACGGTTTGCTCACCGATCTCTGGCAGGCCGGCTGGCGGCTGGCCTACACCGACTACCGGGAAGCCGGCGGTCTGACCCTGCCTCGCCGCATCGTCCTCGATAACGGCGACAACACCATCAAGCTGGTGATCGATCGCTGGTTCGACCTTGAACGCTAGGTTGCAGGTTACAGGGGACAGGTTACAGGTGAAGAAGGCGTATCCTTCCTTTATACTCCGTGGCCCTCTGTTCCCTGTAATCTGTAACTTGCAACCTGATTTGGGGCGTAGCCAAGTGGTAAGGCAACGGGTTTTGATCCCGTGAATCGCAGGTTCGAATCCTGCCGCCCCAGCCAACAATTCTTCTTGGCGAGCGAAGCGAGCCTATGAAGAACGTTGCCCCGGCCCCCGGTCCGGGGACACGGGACGTGAGCCGGTTTCCGGACTGACGGGCGGACTCGTGCAACGCGTTCGCGTCGATTTCATCCCGGAGTCGGGACCGGGACGCCCCCGGGCAAACGAGGCGCGGTGATCGCCGGGGAACGCTTCCCGAACGCGGCGGCCCGGCGCGACAAACCACAGATCGAGGCACGATGGCGGATTCCAGATTGATGGTCTTCACGGGCAACGCCAATCCGGCGTTGGCCCGCGATGTGGCCGGCTACCTCAAGCTGCCGATCGGCAAGGCGAGCGTGGGCCGTTTCTCCGACGGCGAGGTGATGGTCGAGATCGAGGAGAACGTGCGCGGACGCGACGTCTTCGTGGTGCAGTCGACCTGCGGCCCCACCAACGACAATGTGATGGAGTTGTTGATGATGATCGACGCGCTCCATCGTGCCTCGGCCGGTCGCATCACGGCGGTGATCCCGTACTTCGGCTATGCCCGCCAGGACCGGCGGCCGCGTTCCGCGCGGGTGCCGATCTCGGCCAAGGTGGTGGCGAGCATGCTCGGGGCGGTGGGCACCGATCGCGCCCTGACCGTGGACCTGCATGCCGACCAGATCCAGGGTTTCTTCGACATGCCGGTCGACAACGTCTACGCCTCGCCGATCCTGCTCGGCGACCTCTGGCGCCAGAAGACCGACAACCTGATCGTGGTCTCGCCCGACGTGGGCGGCGTGGTGCGCGCGCGGGCTCTGGCCAAGCGCCTGGACGACGCGGATCTCGCGATCATCGACAAGCGCCGGCCGCGGGCCAACGAGTCCAAGGTGATGAACATCATCGGCGATGTCTCCGGCAAGGACTGCGTGATCGTGGACGACCTGGTGGATACCGCCGGCACCCTCTGCCAGGCCGCCGAGGCGCTCAAGAGCGAGGGCGCCGAGAGCGTGCGCGCCTATATCACACACCCGGTGCTCTCCGGTAACGCGGTCGAAAAGGTGGGCAACTCGGTGCTGGACGAGCTGGTGGTGACCGATACCATCCCGCTGTCCGAGGCCGCCGCCGCCTGCCCCAAGATCCGCCAGTTGCATATCGCCGCGCTGCTGGCCGAGACCATCCGCCGCGTGAGCAACGAGGAGTCGGTCAGCACGCTGTACGTGGATTGACCGCGCGGGCGGCGCCGCGTGCGCCGCCCCTGCCATATCCGGCCGCGTGCCGTTATAATGCGCGGTCTTTTTTGGAGGGCCTTCGGCCCTGGCCCCGTCACAACTGGATCGATTCCGCCGGCGCCGGCACGCGCGAAAGTCGCCGGCCGGCGATGGGAGTAAGCTATGAAACCGTTCGAGCTCAACGTCGAGAAGCGCACCGCGCAAGGCCGTGCCGCCAACCGCCGCCTGCGCCGCGAGGGCAAGGTGCCGGCCGTCCTGTATGGCGGTAACGACGAGCCGCTGATGCTGTCCGTGGATCACGACGACCTGGATCACCACCTCGACAACGAGGCCTTCTACTCACACGTGATCAAGATCAACGTCGCCGGCGGCAAGGCCGAGGAGGCCGTGCTGCGCGACCTGCAGCGCCATCCGAGCAAGCCCTTCATCCAGCACATGGACCTGCTGCGCGTGGTGGCCGGCGAGGCCCTGCGCATGCACGTGCCGCTGCACTTCATCGGTGAGGACGATTGCCCCGGCGTGAAGGAAGAGGGCGGCATCATCCAGCACAGCATGAACGATGTCGAAGTCGAGTGCCTGCCGCGCAACCTGCCCGAGTACATCGAGGTGGATTGCTCGGCCCTCAACGTCAACGACGCCGTGCACCTGTCCGAGCTGACCCTGCCCGAGGGCGTCGAGCTGGTCGACCTGATGCACGACACCGACCGTACCGTCGTGTCCGTGCAACTGCCGCGCGCCGCCATCGAGCTCGAGGAAGAGGAGGCCGCGGAGGCCGAGGCCGCCGCCGAGGAGGCCGAAGCCGAGGCCGACTCCGAAGCCGCGTCCGAAGAGACCGAGGACAGCGAGGGCGAGTCCGGCGAGGACGAAGAGGACAAGTAGGCGCCGGTCGCCGCTGTCCGCGTGTCCGCTCCGATCCGGGCGCTGGTCGGCCTGGGCAATCCCGGCCCGAAATACGCCGACCAGCGCCACAACGTGGGCTTTTGGCTGGTCGACGGGCTGGCCCGGGCCGCCGGCGAGCCCTTCCGCGAGCAGCGGCGCTTCAAGTCCGAGTTGGCCCAGATCGAGTTCGGCGGCGAGCCCCTCTGGCTGCTCAAGCCGGGCACCTTCATGAACCGCAGCGGCGACGCCGTGCAGCCGTTCGCCGCCTTCTACAAACTGGCGCCGTCCGAGTTGCTGGTGGTTCACGACGATCTCGACCTGCCGCCGGGCACCATCCGCCTCAAGCGTGGCGGCGGTCATGGCGGGCACAACGGTCTGCGCGACATCACCCGGGCGATCGGCCCGGATTTCGCCCGCCTGCGCATCGGCATCGGCCATCCCGGCGACAAGAGCCGGGTATTGGGATATGTGTTGGCCGCGCCCACGCGCGAGGAGGCGGGCGAACTCGCCGACGGTCTGGCACGGGCGGTCGCCGGTCTCGAGTTGATGATGCGCGAAGGTTGGGACAAAGCCACGCAGTACCTGCACACCAGAGGCGATACATGACACGGGATCTCCAGGAATGACGCTGCGCGCCGGTATCGTCGGTCTGCCCAACGTGGGCAAGTCGACCCTGTTCAACGCCCTGACCGCGGCCGAGATTCCGGCCGAGAACTACCCGTTCTGCACCATCGATCCCAACGTCGGCGTGGTGCCGGTGCCCGACCCGCGCCTCGACACCCTCGCGGAGATCGTCGCACCGCAGAAAGTGGTGCCCGCCACGGTGGAATTCGTGGATATCGCGGGCTTGGTCGCCGGTGCCGCCGCGGGCGAGGGCCTGGGCAACAAGTTCCTGGCGCACATCCGCGAGACGGACGCCGTGGTGCATGTGGTGCGTTGTTTCGACGACCCCGATGTCACGCACGTCGCCGGCGGCGTCGATCCGGTTCGCGATATCGAGACCATCGACACCGAGCTCGCGCTGGCCGACCTGGAGACGGTGTCGCGGGCGCGCGACAAGGCGGTCAAGGCCGCCAAGGCCGGGGGCAAGGAAGCCAAGGCGCAGCTCGACCTGCTGGAGCGTGTTTACACGCACCTGGACGGCGGCCGGCCGGTGCGTGCCCTCGCCCTGGAGGAGGCCGACCGGGTGCGGCTGCGCGAGCTGCACCTGATCACCGCCAAGCCGGTGCTGTTCGTGGCCAACGTCGACGAAGGCGGCTTCGAGGACAATCCGCTACTCGAACGCGTGCGGGGGCACGCCGCCGACCAGGGCGCCGAGGTGGTCGCCGTCTGTGCCGCCCTGGAAGGCGAGATGGCCCAGCTCGACGAGGCCGACAAGGCCGAGTTCCTGGCCGACCTGGGCCTGGAGGAGCCGGGTCTGAACCGCGTGATCCGCGCCGCCTACCGGTTGCTCGGCCTGCAGACCTATTTCACCGCCGGTCCCAAGGAGGTCCGCGCCTGGACCGTGCGCGCCGGCGCCAGCGCCCCGCAGGCGGCCGGCGTGATCCACACGGACTTCGAGCGCGGCTTCATCCGGGCCGAGGTGATCGGCTACGACGATTACATCGCGCACCGCGGCGAGCAGGGGGCCAAGGAGGCCGGCCGCCTGCGGCTCGAGGGCAAGGACTACATCGTCGCCGAGGGCGACGTGATCCATTTCCGGTTCAACGTATAGAAGAAATTAAAAGCTACTCCCTCTCCCCTTTGGGGAGAGGGCCGGGGTGAGGGGTCCTGGTCGAGTCGGCCTCTATGCCTGGAAGGCAGCACCAAGACTCGACGAGACTAGTTTATTTTGCGTAAAATCCGCGCTCGCATTCCTGCCTGGCTACGTAGCTCAGTGGTTAGAGCACGGCATTCATAATGCCGGTGTCGGTGGTTCAAATCCACCCGTAGCCACCATATTTTCCCCTGTCGATTCAGCCGATTGTGGTGCTCTAAGGCGAACCGACACCGTATCTTTAATGCCGGTGTCGGAGGTTGCGGGCACCTGTCGGTGCCCGCCCTCCGGGCTCCGCCGCTGCGCGGCTCCGCGTCCCGCGGCTTCGCCGCGTGATCAAATCCACCCGTAGCCACTATCCTCCTCCACGAGGCCGTTAGCTTCAGTCCATAAATAGCCTTTAAATGAGGGTATAACGGAGCGCTATAGCGCTTAGAGCCTTACTCAGGCTATGGGGCCAACACGCTAGGCGTGAGCGGCTACAGCATCGATGAAATGGCCGAGCACTACGACTGGCGGCAAAGGGAGGTACAGGCTAAGCGCGATGCAGCCATCAGGGCACGCGAACGCGCCGAGAGTAAGCGAGGGGATTCGGTATAGGCCCCACAAATGAAGTCATAGAGCAGACTGCCCGGTGCCATCACGTAGTCTAGAACATGACGCCGGAAGCAATTCGCAGGCAGAGAGTGCCCACGATCAGGACACTAAGCGGAGCACGCGGTCACTCGGTAGCGAGCCAATGGCGCTGGAGTGAGTCTACATGCGGCATGCGCCTAAGTGGCCAGCGGTTATCCGGTTCATTGATGGGTGTGTTGTCGGGTTCGAATAGGAGGTTAATGCTAACTTTGGTCTCTTTCCGGATTATCTCTGCTGGTGACTTCTTCCATTGAAATAATAACGTGCTCTGGATGCCTCTTCTTTAGGGCGTCATGTAGTCTAGGTATCAAGCTTTTGCAGCCCTCAAGGACAGATTCAACTCCGTTAATCATGTGATCCGTTGCCATTTCCATTGTGGTCACTACGCGCTCGCCTAGTATCTCGTTGATATCATCTTCTCTTAGGATATCCCCCTGCGATACGTTCGCTGCTTCTAGTCCGGGCTGGACTTCATTTCTATGAATCCAAGACCGCTCTTGAATTAATTCTAATGTTGTTATTATCTCTGATTCTAACCTAGCAGTTTCGTTAAGGATGTCTGGATCATCGGATTCAAGTAAAAACGCTATGCTTTTTGAGCTCTCAGGCTCAAATCCGCCCAAGCCGCCGACAGTTGGTAATATTTCAAAGGCACGATATTGAGAGTCGCGGTGTGGGTCGATAAATTGAAGATGTATCGCAGCAAATTTGTTGTACGCCTTAATCAAGTTGAATATAGCTTGGTTACCGGCGCTAACCTCATCTGCAGCACGGCGCTCAGCAGCACGTTTTTCACTAAACCGAAACGCGTAATGCGCACCTAAATACGCCGCCAGAAGCGTGGCAATCGCTGTAAATAAATCGGTGAACCAAGTTGGCGGCCTGTCTAAGGCGATGACGTTCCCTAGGAACACACCACTGAAGAAAAAGCCGACCATGATGCCTACCTCAGTATCACCCTTCATACGCCATTAAGTATATCTGTCATATCTATAACCTAAGAATATATATTTCTTGTCTACGGGGCTACCGGTAGTAGAAAAGGTATAGTAAGCGCAGGCCGCTGCAATTATCCGGCGTAGCGATGAGATAAAGCTTATGTCTATCTAAGCGGTTGAAATCTACCTGGGCATTGTTGGACGGATATCCGGCTTCGGTAACGTGAAGATTATCGCTTGCGGTATTAGCAACCTCTTCTCCAAGGGTATTGATGACCCGATACGCGTGGTAAGCACTATCGAAAGCGTTAGCAACCCCCTTGAGTAAATGGTTCTGAGGCGTTCTTAATTGGGTATATTGGGGTATAACTCTATTCCCCTTTTTCTAACGCAGTTTATTCAGTTAGTTAGCATAAAAATATGGTGGTATTTATAGCCACCATATCTTTGCCCTAGTCTGTACAAGTTTCGTATTTTCCCGACACATGGGGTCTCCGATGACTCCGATTATGCTGCCTCTCTGGCGGCGGTTTCCTCCTCTTTCGGTATGATCGGTGGCAGCTTTTTACGATCCAGCGCTTCGCGTAGCGCCTGAGCCGGTGTTCGGCCCTTCAGGCGATAGCCCTGGTGGCTGCGCTTGAGGTTGTAGAACTCGAGGAAGACGTCCAGGTCGCGCTGGATCTCCTCGGCCAAGTCGTACTACTTCTCCCGCCCCTTGATTCGGAAGTGCTCGTCGAGCAGCGTGCGATTCATGCGCTCGACAAAGCCGTTGGTGCGCGGCGAGCGGACCTTGGTGGTGCGGTGCTCGATGTCGTGCAAGGCCAGCAGCAGCTCATAGGGATGTTGCTCCGGGCGGCCACTGAACTCGCGGCCATTGTCGGTGAGTACGGCCTTCACCGGCACGCCCAGGGCCTCATAGAAGGGCAGCACGCGGTCATAGAGCAGATCGGCCGCGGTGATCGGCATCTTCGAGGTGTAGACCTTGGCGAAGGCCAGGGAGCAAAAGGCATCCACCACGACCTGGACGTAGATCTTGCCCACGCCCTTGAGCGTGCCCCAGTAGAAGGTGTCCTGGTTGAGCAGTTCACCCGGCGCGCTGGGTCTCGACGTGGCGCATGCGAAACTCCGGTGAATGACGCTCCAACAAGCGGACCTGGTCGTCGGAGAGCACGACGGTCTGCTCGCGGGCCTCGGCCTCGAGCCGCATCAGACGCTTATAGCGGGTCTCCAGCTCGTGACGCAGCCACACGCCCCGTACGCCGGAGGGGCCGACGTCGACGCCCTGCAGCCGCAGCTCGTTGGCGATGCGCTGGCTGCCGTAGGTGGGCTTTTGCAGCGACAACTCCAGGATCTGGCGCTCGACGTCCTCCGGGACCCGGTTGGGTGCGGATTGCGAGGCCCGCGCCGTTGTTCGACCAGGGCGGCCACACCGCCGACCTTGAAGGCCTTCTGGACCTCATAAAACGTATCGCGGTGATAGCCCATGATCTTGCAGGCCTTGGAGACATTGCCCAGCTCCTCGGCCAATTGCAGCAGCGACAACTTGCGCTTGGTACTCTGTGAAACGGTGGTCATCGGGGATTCTCCTGTCTAGCTCTGCGTGTGGTAACGAAGAGTCTATCGGAGACCCCGGTGGCCACCCCCGCTTAATCCAACTCAGCAGGGGCGGGTGTCGGATAAATACTCAACTAGCTCATTGATGACGAGCGGAGTGGCCTCGGCACCTGGCGCGAACAAATTGCCCGCTGTGTCTGTACGGATTGCGCTCTTTGGTCCATCCGTACTGGCCCGAAGTCTGGGCCGTACCAGCGTGCCGCAATGGACCCGGAACTTCTCTCGTGTCACCAAAATAGGCGCACGAGCGGGGCTTAGTCATGGCTAAGCGCAAGACCGAACGAGCGGAAGATTAACTGAACCGGGTGTCCCGGCTTTTTTCGGGGTGGGTTATGACTATGAAACCGTCAACAAACGGTGATAACGGCCGCGACGCGAGCGGCCGTTTCACCAAAGGCAATCCCGGCGGGCCGGGTAATCCTTACGCCAGCCGTGTTGCTAACCTGCGTTCGGCGTTGCTGGGTGCGGTCACGGAGGACGATTTACAGGCCATCGCTCAGGGCTTGGTTGGCGCCCCCAAGGATGGGGACGTGCAGGCGACCAAACTGCTATTTAGCTATGTGGTCGGCCGACCAACTGCATCCCCTAATCCTGACCGCACCGATATTGAGGTCGCCGAGTTGGGCAAGCAGTGCCGCAGCGTGAGAGAGGACGAACGGATCGGCGAGATTCTCAAGGGGTTGTATTAAAGGGCAGAATGATGGTTATGGGATGCGCGTGCGTGGTTGCTCGCTAGCCTGGGCAATTTCGGGGATAACAGGCGGGGCGCTGGGAGTCGAAGCACGTCAACTACAGTTAGCTTTTATTGGATGAATAAAAATATTTACAAAAGAAAGGAAATTCTATGATGAATGAAGCGCGAACCTTTTTTGGTTATCTGCAGGAGTTCTGCGAGACCGTCGCGCAAAAATTGAATGCACCGTCCAGGGCCCAGCCTGAAGCGCAGCTTCACGGCCCCCTGCTTGAACTACTTAGGGCGGTGGACCCGGACCTTACGATTCAGGCGGAATCGCAAGCAGATAATCGCGTTGGCATTCCTGACTTCGCCGTACTGCGTGACCGCCTGCTTGTCGGCTACATCGAAACCAAGGCGCCAGGCACCGGCGCGGACGCCAGCCGTTTTAAAGGACGCAACCGCCGGCAGTGGAAGCGGTTTCAGGACTTACCCAATATTTTTTATACCGACGGCAATGAATGGGCCTTGTTCCAGAATGGCGAACGGGCCGGCAGCGTGGTGCGCCTAACGGGCGATCTAGCCGAAGATGGTGAAAAAGCCGCTAATGCTGAAGATGCCGAGGAGCTGTCTCAACTGCTCGCCAAATTCCTGTCATGGGAAGTCATACCGCCAAAGAGTGCAAAACAACTAGCCGAACTGCTTGCCCCCATCTGTCGGATACTGCGTGACGAAGTTGCCGATGCGCTTAAGGACTCGAAGTCCCCTTTGGTTCGTTTGGCTGCTGAATGGCGTGAACACCTTTTCCCCGGCGAAAGTGATGAACGCTTCGCTGACGCCTATGCCCAAACCGTGACATATGCACTGCTCCTCGCTCGCGCTGAAAACGCCAATGTATTGGACCTTCACGAAGCATCTGTGGCGCTGCAGGACCACGAGCACACCATGTTATCTCGTGCGCTTCAGGTGATGACTGATCAGCAGGCAGAGCAGGAAATCCGCCCCGCGCTACGGCTGGTGCAGCGCATGGTTGCTAGTGTCGATCCTGATACGCTCGCCAGTGATGACAAGGCTGACCCTTGGCTTTACTTCTACGAAGACTTTTTGGCTGCCTACGACCCGCAACTACGCAAGGACGCTGGCGCTTACTACACGCCTGTTGAAGTGGTTCGCGCTCAAGTTCGTCTTGTTGACCATTTGCTGGTTGATCGTCTGGGTATGGAAATGGGTTTTGCAGAGGGCGGGAGTGTCACCACGCTGGACCCGGCCGTGGGCACAGGAACGTATCTGCTGGGCATCATCGATCACGCCATGGGGCGTGTTGCGGTTGAGGAAGGCGAAGGCTCAGTCCGCGCCCGCTCGTCTTTGCTGTGGCAAAACATACACGGCTTCGAGCTCTTGGTTAGTCCCTATGCCGTTGCGGAGCTGCGCCTGAGCCAGTCCTTGCGAAAATACAAGGGGTCGATGCCCGGTGGCGGGCCGCCTGTCTATTTGACCAATACGCTTGAATCCCCGTACACCGCGCCGCCAGCTCCTCCGCTGTTCTATGAACCGATCGCTAAGGAGCACCACCGCGCTCTGCAAGTCAAAGACCGCACTCCCATTCGTGTGTGTATCGGCAATCCGCCTTATGATCGTCACAATGCCGCGACCATCGAGAATCACGCCATGACCGGCGCTTGGATACGATGGGGTCAATTGGACGAGGATGGTCGTGCGCCACTTCAAGATTATATCGAACCCGCAAAGAATGCCGGATACGGAGGACACCTTAAAAATCTTTACAATTTGTATGTCTATTTCTGGCGCTGGGCGTTTTGGAAAACCTTTGAACATCCGCTAAGTTTGGGCGCGGGTATTGTCAGTTTCATTTCCGCGTCATCCTATCTCGATGGCGATGCGTTCGTGGGCATGCGTGAGCACATGCGTCGAACTTGCGATGAAATCTGGATCATTGACCTTGGTGGTGAGGGGCGCGGCACACGCAAAACCGATAATGTCTTCGCCATTCAAACGCCGGTCGCTATTGGAATCGCCTTTCGTGCCACTAGGCACATGCACGAGGATGTGCCAGCGAAAGTGCATTACACGCGCATCGAAGGCACGCGTGACGAGAAGCTGGCGAATCTCGACAAAATCCACCGTTTCGATGATCTAGCGTGGGAAGACTGCCCTAGAAGCTGGCACGCGCCCTTTCGGCCCGCGGGCAAAGGAGCTTTCTTTGACTGGCCGCTTTTGACCGACCTGATGCCGTGGCAGCAATCTGGTGCGCAGGTGAAGCGCATTTGGCCGATTGCCCCTGACAAGGAAACACTGGAACGACGATGGCAGGCATTGCTGAAAGCGGATAATCGGGCCGAGGCATTCAAGGAAACACGCGATCGCAGGGTGACCCGAAAGTACCCAAGTCTGTTTTCTCAGAGCGGCCATCTCCAGCCGATCGCTGAACTTGGAGTCAGTGAGAAACCACCCGACATCCGGCGATATGCCTACCGCTCGCTCGATCGACAATACATCATCGCGGACAACCGTGTGGGTGACTACATGCGACCCGTGCTATGGCAAAGCAACAGCGAGCGGCAGGTGTATTACACCACTTTATTGAATCATCCGCTTGGGCATGGGCCAGCCGTAACCGTGGCTGCTGACGTGCCGGATTTGCACCATTTTCGTGGTTCTTACGGTGCGAAAGAGGTGATTCCGCTTTGGCGCGATAAAGCAGCCGAACATCCCAACATTATGCCCGGCTTGCTAGATTTGCTCGCCCAACTCTATGGCCAGAAGGTGTCACCGGAAGACTGGGGAGCTTACTTCTACGGCATCCTGGCGCAGCCGGCCTACACTGAACAGTTTCACGACGAACTGAGCAAACGCGAAGTGCGCGTGCCCATCACAAAGAGTGGCGATTTATTCGAGCAGGTGGCCCACATTGGCCGCAACCTAGTCTGGCTACACACATACGGCGAGCGCATGGTGCCCAATGGCAAGCGGCGGGGGCAGTTGCCCAGGGGTATGGCCCGTTGCACGGTGGCTGTGCCTGATGGAAAGGACAACTACCCGGAAACCTTCGACTACGATCCCGACCGGCGGACACTTCTCGTCGGCGGTGGCAGGTTCGCGCCGGTGTCGCCCGAGGTATGGGAGTTCGAGGTGTCGGGCTTGAAAGTGGTGCAATCCTGGTTGGGGTATCGCATGAAACGGCGCGCGGGCAAACGATCCTCCCCACTGGATGACATCGGCCCCGAGCGCTGGACAGCCGAATTTACGACCGAGCTGCTGCACCTTCTGTGGATTTTGGAAGCGACCCTGGCAGCTTATCCCGAACAGGCGGAACTGCTGAACTGCGTGCTCACGGGCGAACTAGTCAATGTCGATGAGTTACCCGAAGTCCCGACTCGTGTGAGGAAGGCTCCGAAAATTAAGGTCGGTCTAGACTTGTTTGGAGCGTGATATCTCAGCCACACCCGGGGACATGGGCCCACGGGTTCTACACCTTTGGAGTGGACATCTTCGAGAAGGTGCGGACTTTATACGCGCCCTTGTTTTGACCTTTACACGGCGTCGCCTAGAGTCTGCGCGACAGGGGTAAAAATGGAGGTAATTGTCCCTAGAATATTCTATATAAACCAAGATATGAGCTTTATATGGAATAATATGGTGGCACCCGTAGCCACCATACTTTCCCTCTGTCGATTCAGTCGGTTGCGATGGCTTCGGTGAACGGACATCGTATTGTTATTGCCGATGTCGGAGGTTGCGTCCGCCTCCGGCGGACGTCCTCCCGACTCCGCGGTTTCGTCTCCTGACTCCACCCATCCATTCGCCGTCACTCTCTCCAGCGCCGCACCGGTATGACGCGCCGTTCTACGCCTTTAGTCGTAGACGCCGCGCGCGACCTGGGCGGTCGTGCGAAGCTACGGTACTTTAGGATTGGATTCAGTTCCCGCCGCCACGGTTGACCGGCGGGCGGACGGGTTCAAGAATCGACTCGAAGACCCCCGGCCGGGTTGCCGGCGACGGGGCGGACAAGAATACCGGCACCGGTGCGAGAAGGAGAGTTCAGGATGCGTATCCCATTGACGCCGATGGATTTCGCGCGCCGCGCGCGGCGACTGTACGGCGACCGCGAGGCGGTCGTGGACGGCGATCTGCGGCTGACCTACAGCGAGTTCTTCGACCGATGCGACCGCTGGTCGGCAAAGCTCCAGGCACTCGGCGTCCGGGCCGGTGACCGGGTCGCCTATATCGCGCCCAACACGCATGCGCACCTGGAGGGCTATTACGCGGTGCCGCAGATCGGGGCGGTGATGGTGCCGATCAACTATCGGCTCTCGCCGGAGGAATTCGAGTACATCATCGGCCACTGCGGCGCCAAGGTGGTCTGCGCGCACGCCGATCATATCGCGGCGGTGGACGGTATCCGCGACCGTCTGCCGGAGGTCGAGCATTTCGTCGCCCTGGAGGGATCGGGCGACGGTTGGCTGGACTACGAGTCGCTGGTGGCCGAGGCCGAGCCGGTTTTCGAGGCGCCGGAGATCGACGAGGACGATCTGATCACGATCAACTACACCAGCGGCACCACCTCGCGTCCGAAGGGCGTGATGATGACCCATCGCAGCGGCTGGATGAACAGCGTCGGCACGCTCGCGCACGAGCACCTGACGCCGGCGGACCGCTACCTGTGGACGCTGCCCATGTTCCACGTCAACGGCTGGACGTTCGTGTGGACGATCACGGCCTGTGGCGGTACCCACGTCTGCCTGCGCAAGGTGGATCCGGCCGAGATCTTCCGGCTGATGGAGGTCGAGGACATCAGTCTGTTCTGCGCCGCGCCCACGGTGCTGATCTCGATCGCCAACGCGCCGCCGGAGCTGCGCGCGAAGGCGCCGCGCGGCATCCGGTTGTTCACGGCGGGCGCGCCGCCGGCGGCGGCCACCATCGAGCGGATCGAGGACGAGCTGGGCTGGGAGCTGACCCAGGCCTACGGACTGACCGAGACCGCACCCTTCATCACCATCTGCGAGCCGCGTCCGGAGCACGCCGAGTTGTCCGCCTCCGAGCGGGCCGCGATTAAGGCCCGGCAGGGCGTGGAGCTGATCACCTCGGGCGATCTGCGGGTGGTCGACGATCATGGCGACGAGGTGCCGTGGGACGGCGAGACCCAGGGCCAGATCACGGTGCGCGGCAACGTGGTGATGAAGGGCTACTACAACGATCCCGAGGCCACGGACAAGGCCATTCGCGACGGCTACTTCCACACCGGCGACGCCGCCGTGGTGCATCCGGACGGTTACGTGGAGATCCGCGACCGCATCAAGGATGTGATCATCAGCGGCGGCGAGAACATCTCCTCGGTCGAGGTGGAGGCCGCGCTGCTGCGGCATCCGGCGGTCCAGGAGGCCGCGGTCGTGGGCATGCCGCACCCGAAATGGGGCGAGTCGCCGCACGCCTTCGTGATCGTGCGCGAGGGCGAGGAAGCCACCGAGGAGGACCTGCGGTCGTTCCTGCGCGAGCACCTGGCCCACTTCAAGACCCCGCAGTGGTTCACTTTCGTCGACGAGCTGCCCAAGACCGCCACCGGCAAGATCCAGAAGTACGTGCTGCGCCAGGGCGAGTCCGCCGTCAGCCGGCAGTAGGGCGGGTCGTCCCGCGCGTGCCGCCCGAGTGACGCGGCGGGTGCGTTCGGTCTAGAGTCGGGGGACACCCCGCCTGAGGAGCCGACTTGGACCGGATTTTCCCGTTCGCGGACAGTTCCACGGCCGGCAACCTGATCGCCAGCCTGCTGGTGATGGTGGCCGTGGCGGTCGCCTACCGCCTGATCGCCGCCCGCATCCGCCGTACCGACTGGCACAGCGCGGAGGTCGGTCGGCGCTGGGTGGTGATGGCGCGCAACGTCGCGATCCTGGTCGCGGTCTTCGCGCTGTTCGTGATCTGGGCGGCGCAATTGCGGACGCTGGCCCTGTCGATGGTCGGCTTCGCGGTGGCCATCGGCCTGATCACCAAGGAACTGGCGATGTGCCTCACCGGCGGGGTGCTGCGCACGGGGTCGGGCATGTTCGATATCGGTCACCGTATCGAGGTCCGGGGCCTGCGCGGCGACGTGGTCGACATGAAGATGCTGACCACGACGATCCTCGAGATCGGCCCCGGCCACGCGTCCCAGATGTACACCGGGCGCGCGCTGGTGCTGCCGAACGCCCTGTTCCTGTCCGAGCCGTTGCTCAACGAGAGTTATACCCGCGACTATGCCCTGCACACGGCCACTGTGCCGTTGCCGGCGGATGCCGACTGGCGCCGCGCGGAGCGGCACCTGCTGGCCGCCGCCGCCGAGGTCTGCGGCGAATACCTGGAGGTGGCGGGCGGCCACATCCGGCGCATCGCCCGCCGCGAGGGTATCGATCCGCCGTCGGTGGAGCCCACGGTCACGGTGTCGCTGCCCGAGTCGGGGCGGATCGATCTGGTGCTGCGTTTTCCGGCGCCGTCCCGCCGCAAGGGCGAGACCGAGCAGGCCGTGTTGCGACGTTATCTCGACCTGGAGACGGCGGCCGGCGCTTGAATCACTCGCCGTGGACCAGCTTGGCCAGGGAGGCGCGGCTGGTCACGCCCAGCTTGCGGTAGATGCGGTAGAGGCGGTTGGAGACGGTCGAGGGCGCCAGGTCCATCTCTCGGGCGATCTCCTTGAAGGTCATGCCCTTGCAGACGCCCGCCACGATCTCGCGGTCGCGCTCCGGCAGGGTGTCGGTCGGGCGCTCCTCCCATATCCGAACGCAGTAGAGATCGGCGAAGGGCTGGGATTCGATGCAGAGCCCGCCCGCGGAGGTTCGCTCACCCGGCTCCGGGATGGGGAAGGGCAGCGCCTGGCTGTGCCAGCCGGGGTAGTGTTGCTCGACCATGTCCAGGAATTCCGGCATCGCCTGGTAGAACAGGCCGTGGCTGTCGCAGATGGCCGCGCTGATCTCCGGGTTGGCGCCGGACTCGGCCGCGATGTGCAGGAAGAAGGCGTGCTGCGCGGCGTTGACCATGTGGTAGGCCGCCCGTTCGAATAGCGCGCGGTCCTCCTCGGTGAAGCGCTGCTCGCGGTCGAAGCGGTAGAGGCTGACCAGGGTATAGATGTTGCTGCGGGGATCGACGTCGATATAGCTCAGGATGCGCTCCACGCCATGGCGCCCGAAGCACAGACGGTAGACCTCGCTGCCGTAGAAGGTCTCGTCGTCGATCACGGAGGCCATGTCGATGGCGCTGCCGATGTGCTGCATCAGCCGCGGCAGGATGGGATTGATGTCCTTGGTTCGCTCCAGGGCGTGGGGGTAGTCCTCGTGCACGCCCAGGGTGGCGACGCTGTGGAACACCTGGGACGTGAAATTGCCCGTGCCCCAGAGGGCGCCGTCGAAGGGCAGCAGCACGCCCAGCGAGCGCAGGGCGGACTCCCGGAAGCCCTCGGTGCCCCGGAACTGCACCGAGCGGTACACGTTCGCGATGAAATTATCGACGCGTTCCATCCATGTCTCCCGCATTGATCCGGCACGTTGACCGGTCGCGTCCGCCGGGGACGCCATGACGCATATTCTTGTGATATCGGCAGGCAGTATGGCGCGCGCAGGGTGAGCCGCCAAACGCGGTGCCGTTCAGCGTTCCCGGGTGCCGAGCAGGTACCAGGTCGGCATCCGTCCCTTGCCGCGCACCCGCAGGGTGCCCCGCCGGCGCAGCCGGAAGTCGTCCTTCAGGCGTTCGTAGGTGGCCTCGGTCACCTGGATGCGGTTGGGCTGTCCCTGCGACTGCATGCGCGATGCGGTATTCACCGTATCGCCCCACACATCGTAGGAGAACTTGTGGGAGCCGATCACACCGGCCACCGCCTCGCCGGTATGGATGCCGACGCGCAGGGCCAGGCGGTGATCCAGCTCCTCGTTGAGTTCCGCGATCGTCTCCAGCATCCGCAGCGCGACGGTAGCCACCGCCTGGGGATGATCCGCACGGGGCAGGGGGATGCCGCCGGCCAGCATGTATTCGTCGCCCACGGTCTTGATCTTCTCCAGGCCGTAGGCCTCCACCAGCCGATCGAACCGGGAGAAGACCCGGTTGAGCAGCGCCACGAGCTCGTGCGGCGGCAGCTTATCCGCGAGCCGGGTGAACCCGACGATGTCGGCGAACAGGAGGGTGACCTCGGGGAAGCCGTCGGCGATCACCTGCGGTCCCCGCTTGAGGCGGTGCGCCACCGACGCCGGCAGGATGTTGCGCAGCATGTCCTCCGAGCGGCGGTATTCCTCCTGCAGCAGCCGCTCGGTACGGTCGATCTCCGTGTAGAACAGGGTCAGTTGCAGGCCGATGAAGGCGAACGCCCCCAGGGCGTTGAAGAAGTAGTAGAGCTTCAGGAAGTCGGGCGACAGCGACGCCATGGTATTGGGTGTGTCGAAGTCGAGCTGGATCCAGAAATAGAGGGCGAGCCACAGCGCGGCCGATGCCACGGAGATCCAGCGGTTGTCCCGGGCGTAGAGCAGGAACAGCGCGACCCAGAGCACGAAGAAGTAGAGCTGGACCCCGGCCTCGTTGCTCACCAGCCAGGCGGCGAACGTGAGCTGGACGCTGGCCAGCAGCACCAGGGCGATGCGGGCGACGTGGTAGCGCCGGTCGCGGTTCAGCCGCAGGACCGCGAGGTAGGCCGCGATCTCGGGCGGTGCCGCCAGGGCCAGGGGCCAAAGGTTGCGCCAGTCCAGGATCAGCGAGCCGACGCCGTAAAGCAGCGTGAGACCGGCCGCGAGCATCGCCATCTGGTTGACCAGCGCGATGCGCCGGCGCTGGGGGTAGCCCTGGTCCGGTTCGAGACCCAGGCGCGAGCCCGTCCGCCAGAGGCGGACGAAATCCCCGATCCCCCGCAGCGTGCCGCGAGGGCCTACAACGCCAGCCAGCATGCCGCCCAGACCAGCTTGCACCCCAGGTGGAGGAACTGGTCGACATGGAAGCCGTACCAGCGCCGGCACTTGCCGAAGTCGATGATCCAGTGGGCCACGGTCTCGGCCACGCCCAGCAGCACCGAGCCGGTGGCCAGGGCCACCGCGCCGCCGTGGATCAGGCAGTGGGCGGTCAGCACGTGCGCCCAGACCAGCTCGTCGCGGCCGGCCAGGGCACGCAGCGGCCGGGCGCCGGGGCTCTTGCCGTGCACCATCCATTCTGTCTGCAGCGCGAAATCGCCCAGGGCATGGCCCACGAGCATCCAGAACAATACGGCGAACAGGCCGGCTTCCAGCATGGCGGGTCCTCCGGGACGGCCCCAGCAAAGGGCTTCGAGAATCGCATTTGGCCGGCACGGCGGCAAGGCGGCGTCGAACCGGCTGCTATATCCTGTGATGTGTTTTTCGGCTACGCTTGCCGCGGAACCGACATGAACTCTTTCCCCATGCGACTGCGACGATTCTGCCTCACTGCCGCCGTACTGCTGGCCGGCGCCGCCGCGGCCGGCGACGGCGGACGGAGCGCCGAGGAAGTGCGGGCCTGCTCGCGCGCGAACCTGCCCGACCGCACCCTTCGCCAGGAGGTGGCGCTCGAGGTCCACGACCGGGCGGGTGGCACCCAGTCGCGCGGCGGGCGTTTCTACCTGAAGCGCTATCCCGATCACGACGAGACCCGCAGCACGCTGCGCCTCACCTCGCCGATCGACGTCAAGGGCATGGCCTATCTCATGATCGACCGGGCGGAGGGCGACCAGCTCTTCCTGTACCTGCCGTCGATGCAACGGGTGCGCCGTATCACCGGCGATTCCGCCGGCGACAGTCTCATGGGTACGGACTTCTCCTACGCCGACATCCGGCAACTGCATTCGATGTCGGCGGGGGGCGAGGCGACCCGGCTGGCGCCGGGCGAGATCGACGGGCGCGCTGTGGACCGGGTCGCCCTCACCGCGGCGGCGGAGGCCGAGACCCCCTATCGGCGGATCGAATTCGCGGTCGACCGGACCACTTGCGTGCCCCTGCGCACGGTGTTCTTCGTCGAGGGCGACACGCCTCGAAAGCGCCTCGAGGCCGATCCCGACAGCCTGCGCCGCATCGACGGGCGCTGGCTGGCGACCCGCCTGGTCATGCGCGACCTGCGTGACGGCACCCACACGGTGCTGACGGTCGAGGACACGCGTTACGACGAGGGCGTCTCGGACATCATCTTCAATCCCCGGAGCTTCCACATGGGCGCCGCGGGGCCGTCCCCGGGCGGCGGCAGCGGGTGAGGCCCGGGGCGCACGCAGCAGGGAGCGCGGTGGCGTGACCGGGGACCGTCTCGCCGGCCGGGTCGCGCGCCATCCGCTTCTGATCGCGGCGCTGGTGGCCGTGGTCACCGCGCTCGCCGCCGTGCAGCTCACGGGCTGGCCGGTCGGTACCTCGCGGCTCGTCATCGATCCCTCCCTGGAGGCGCTGCTGCCGCTGGACAACGAAGAGCGGCGCTATCTGGACCGTGTGGAATCGGTGTTCGGACATACCGAGGCCGTGGTCGCCGCGGTCTATGTCGAGGATGCCTTCACGCCCGCGAACCTGGCCGCGGTGGCCCGGATGACCGAGCGGCTGCGGGCGCGGTCCTGGGTGTCCCGGGTCTGGTCGCTGGCCGCCGCGCCCGATCTGCGCGCGGACGGGGACGCGCTCGACCTCGGCGGCATCGCCGCCGCCGGGGTCACGCCGGCGGAAGCCGCGGCCCTCCGGACCGCGGTCCGTTCGAATCCCCTCTATGCCGACACCCTGATCTCGGGCGACGGGGCGACCGCGCTGGTGGTCTACCTGCGGCCGGCCTACGAGGATGCGCCGGGCACCGGCGACGCGGTGCGCGAGATCCGGCGGATACTCGAGGACGACGCGGGCGGGGCCGAGGTCCGGCTCTCGGGGCCGCCGGTGGTCAAGGCCGCCACCGGCGAGGCGCTGATGCGGGAGCTCGGACGCATCCTGCCCAGCCTGTTCGTGCTCGTGGCCGTGATCCTGGCCGCCGCCTTCCGCAGCGTGCGCGGTGTGCTGCTGCCGGCCGCCGTGATCGGCACGATCCTGATCTGGACCCTGGCGGTGCTGGCCGTCGGCGGGCGCCCGCTCAACCTGATCACCGCCATCGTGCCGCCGGTGACCGTGGTCATCGGGCTGGCCTACGCCCTGCATTTCCTGTCCGCGTATTACCGGGTCGCCCCCGAGGGCGGCGCCGACGGGGTGCGCAGGACCCTGCTCGACATCGCGCTGCCGCTGATCATGACCGGCGCCACCACCGCCGCCGGTTTCCTGGCCCTGACCCTGTCGCCGCTGCAGCCGATCCGGGAGTTCGGCTGGCTCTCGGCCGTGGGCGTGCTGATCGCGGTGTTTCTCTCGCTCACGCTGCTGCCGTCGTTGCTGATCCTGTTCGGCTGCCGGCGCCTGTCGGGACCGCCCGCGCTCAAGTGGTTCGCCGATTTCGCCGAGTGGCTGGGGCGTTTCAACCTGCGCCACCGGCGGACGATCCTGGCCGCGGGCGGCCTGCTGCTCGCGGTCTCCGCGATCGGCAGTCTCCAGATCCGGGCCGGAACCGACTACATCCAGGGCTTCGCGCCCGATCACCCGGTACGCGCCGACTTCCAGCGCATCGGCGCCGACTTCGGCGGCGCCACGCCCCTGTCCGTGGTCCTCGAGAGTCCGGTCGCGGACACCTTCGCGCGTCCGGATGTCCTGCGCGCGGTGGCCGGTTTCCAGGACTGGCTGGAGGCCCAGCCGGAAGTCGGGGCGGTCACGTCGTTGGTCGATTACCTCACGGTGCTGAACCGCGCCATGGGCGGGGCGGAGGACGCCGCGCTCCCGGACGACCGGCGCACGGTCAAGCAGCTCCTGCTGCTGGGCGGGGGCGATACGCTGGACGGCCTGGCCGACGGCGGCCTGACCATGACCCACCTGCGGGTGCGCGCCCGGGTCTCCGACAGCGAGGCCATCGAATCCCTGGTCGCGCGGATCCGGGACCGGATGGCGGCCCTGCCGCCGCCGGTGACCGGGCGGGTCACGGGCACGCCCGTGCTCATGACCAATGCCGTCGACGCGATCGTCAGCGGCCAGGCAGTGACCGTCGGGGCCGCCCTGCTGGTGGTGTTCCTGCTGCTGTCGGCCCTGTTCACCTCGCTGCGGGTGGGGCTGATCACGCTGGTCCCCAACCTGCTGCCGGTGATGGCCTACTTCGGGGCACTGGGTTTGGCCGGCATCAGCCTCAACCCCACCACCAGCCTGATCGCCTGCATCGTGCTCGGCATCGCGGTGGACGACACCCTGTACTACTTCGCGCGCTTCAACCGCGACGCGCGCGATCTGGCGGACGAGGCGCGCGCCACCCGCAGCGCCCTGAGCACCGTGATACGGCCCATGACGTATTCCTCGCTGGCCCTGGTCGCCGGGTTCCTGGTACTGACCGCCAGCGACCTGCAGAACCAGGTCCAGTTCGGCGCCCTGGCGGCCTTCACGGTCGCGGTGGCCTGGCTCACGGACGTCACGTTCACGCCGGCGCTGGCCTCGCGGGTGCGTATCGTCACCCTGTGGGATCTGTTGCGTCTGGACCTGGGGCACAGCCCGCAGCAGTCGATCCCCCTGTTCGAGGGCTTGTCCCTGCGCCAGGCCCGGATCTTCGCGCTGCTGTCGCGCATGCAGACCTTTCGCGCCGGCGAGCGGGTGCTTTCCGAGGGTGACGAGGCCGGCGACATCTTCGTGGTCATCGACGGCGAACTCCGCGCCTGGGTGGCCCGCGAGGGGGAAACGGTGGAGCTGTCGCGCATGCGCCGGGGGGCGGTCATGGGCGAGGTCGGGCATTTCGCCAAGCGCCGCACCGCGAATGTCGACGCGGTCTCGGACGTGCGTCTCCTGCGCTTCGACAGCGCCGATCTGGACCGGCTGCGGCGCCGCAGCCCGCGGATCGCGGCGCTGGTGTTCCGGAACCTGAACGCGATCCAGGCCCGCCGGCTCGCCGAGACCACGCAGTTGCTGCGCTGAGCGAAAAGGAAACCCAACTGTTAAGATCGAAACGGCTCGGCAACACCGGCGATGACGCGTTGTCGAACCGGGTGCGAACGAGGAGAACCATGCTGCGAACAATGCGCGCGGGGGCGGCGTCCTTGTGCTGTCTTCTGATCCTGGGAGCCGCCGGTCCGGCATCCGCCGCGGATGCCACCGGCCAGGCCCTGGGGACGGCGGAACAGACCAACCGGCAGGACGCCGCGTCACAGAATCGAATCGACGAGCTCTCGGAGGAAACCCGGGAGATGCTGGAGGCGTACCGCACCGCGATCACGCGCAAGCAGCAGCTCGAGGTCTACAACCGCGAGCTGGCGCGGATTGTCGAGGAGCAGGTCCGCCGCAAGGAGCGGCTGAGTTCGCGCGTGGACGAGGTCGCCCGGCTCGGCGAGGAGATCGAACCGCTGATGCTGCGCATGATCGACGGTCTGCAGCGGTTCGTCGAGTCCGATCTGCCGTTCCGCCTGGAGGCGCGCAAGCAGCGTATCCAGGATCTGCGCGGCGCGGTCTCCGATCCCGGCACCAACGCCGCCGAGCAGTTCCGGCGGGTGCTGGAGGCCTACCAGAAGGAGGCCGAATACGGCCGCACCATGGGCACCTACCGGGGCGAGCTCACCTTCGACGGCGAACCGCGGCTGGTCGAGTTCCTGCGCGTCGGCCGGGTGATGCTGTTCTATATCTCCCCGGACGACGCCAACGTCGGTTACTGGGACTCGCAAGCCGAGGCCTGGAAACCGCTGCCCGCGCGCTATCGGCGGCCGGTACGCGAGGGCATCCGCGTGGCCCGCGACCAGGCCGCGCCGCAACTGGTCGAGATCGCGGTGCCGGCGCCGAGCCCGGCCGAGGACGGCGACGGCGGGGAGGATGGCTCATGAAACGTGTCGTGACCGTCCTTCTGGCGGCTCTGGCCGTGGCCGTGCCGGCGCAGGCGGCGCCGGACCCCGAGAGCCTGTTGCGCGAGCTGCGCCAGGCGCAGCAGCAGAGCCAGGAAATCAACAGCGAGCGCGAGCGCCGTTTCCTGGAGAACAAGCAGGAGCAGGCCCGGATGCTGCGCGAGGCCCGGGCCGAGCTGGCCCCCGTGGAGCGGCGTACCGGGGAACTGCGCGCGCGCTACGACAGCCTCCGGGAGGATCTGAAGGCGCTGGAGGAAAAGCTCAGCGAGGAGGCCGGCGACCTCAACCAGATGGTCGCGGTCGTGCGCCAGGCCGCCGGCGATCTCCAGGCGGTGGCCGGCGATTCCCTGGTTACCGCCCAGTACCCGGAACGCGAATCCGAACTGGCGTCGCTGGCGGCCAGCGACAGCGTTCCCACGACGGGCGAGCTGGAGGAGCTCTGGTACCTGCTGCAGCAGGAGATGACCGCCACCGGCAACGTGGTCCGCTTCCATGCGCCGGTGGTCTCGCCGGACGGCAGCCGGCGCGAGCGGGAAGTCGTGCGCGTGGGGCCGTTCGTGGCGGTGGCCGGCGATACCTTCCTGCAGTACCTGCCGGGCACGGGCCTCAAGGCCCTGGCGCGCCAGCCGGGCGGCGGCGCGCGCGAGATGGCCGCCGAGCTGAGTGCGGCCGGGCCCGGCACGGGCGTGCATCCCATGGTGATCGATCCCACCCGCGGCTCGGTGCTGGAACTGCTGGTGCAGCGTCCCGGCGTGATCGAGCGCATCCGCCAGGGCGGCGGCGTCGGCGCGGTGATCATCGTGATCGGGCTCGCCGGATTGGTGATCGCGCTGTGGCAGGGACTGAGACTGGTTTCCGTCGGCCGGCGCGTGCGCCGCCAGCTCAAGCAGGTGGACCGGCCCAGCCCCGACAACCCCCTGGGTCGCGTGCTCGCCGCCGGCCGCGAGGCGGGCGTCGACGACCCCGAGAGCCTGGAGCTCAAGGTCGACGAGGCCGTGATGCGCGAGGTGCCGGGCCTGCAAAGGGCCCAGCCGCTGATCAAGCTGCTGGCCGCCGTGGCGCCCCTGCTGGGGCTGCTCGGCACTGTGGTGGGCATGATCGCGACCTTCCAGGCGATCACCCTGTTCGGCACCGGCGATCCCAAGATGATGGCCGGCGGCATTTCCCAGGCCCTGATGACGACCGTGATGGGCCTGATCGTGGCGATCCCGCTGCTGTTCGCGCACAGCGTGCTCGCCGCCCGCAGCCGCGCGGTGATCCAGGTGCTGGAGGAGCAGAGCTCCGGCCTACTGGCGCGTGCCGCCGAACGGTCGGGAGGCGGCGGTCATGCCTGAATGGCTGGCGGCCTTCATCGATGCCGGCGGGGACACCCTGTGGGCGATCCTCGCCGTGACCGTGATCCTGTGGACCCTGATCCTCGAACGGCTCTGGTTCTACGCGCGGGTCTTCCCCCGGCATCGCGACACCTGGGTCGCGGAGTGGCGAGAGCGGCGCGACCGGTCGAGCTGGCGGGCGCGCGCGATCCGGCGCCAGAACATCTCCCAGGCCGACCTGGAGCTGCGCGCCGGGGTGCGTGCCATCCGTACCCTGATCGCGGTCTGTCCGCTCCTGGGTCTGCTGGGCACGGTCACCGGCATGATCCAGGTGTTCGACGTGATGGCGCTGGAGGGCACCGGCGACGCCCGCGCCATGGCCAGCGGCGTGTCGCGGGCCACCATCCCGACCATGGCCGGGATGGTGGTGGCCCTGTCCGGCCTGTATTTCGGCACCCGTCTGCCGCAGCGTGCCCGGCTCGAGGTGCGGCGGCTGGCGGACCGGCTCGACATCCGTGAGGCGGAGGCGGCCTGATGGCTCGGAGACGACACCTCAACCTGGCGGAGGAGGAAGACACCGAGATCAACATGACCCCGATGCTCGACATCGTGTTCATCATGCTGATCTTCTTCATCGTCACCACCTCCTTCGTGAAGGAGTCCGGGATCACGGTCGACCAGCCCACCGCGGAGACCGCGCAGCGCCAGGAGTCCAGCAACATCCTCATCGGCATCAATCCGGCCGGCGAGGTCTGGATCGACAAGCGCTCGGTCGACGTGCGCGCGGTGCGCGCCTCGGTGGAGCGGCTGCGCGCCGAGAACCCGGATTCGGCCGTCATCATCCAGGCCGACCAGAAGGCGCCCAGCGGTCTCCTGGTGCGGGTGATGGACCAGGTCCGCGCCGCCGGCGTCGAGGACATGGCCATCGCCGCGAGTCCGGAATAGCGGGGTCGCACGGGCCGTCATGCGCCGCCTCCCCGGGGCATTCGTCGTCGCCGTGGCCATCGGCCTGGCGCTGTTCTGGCTGATGCAATGGCTGGTGGCGCCGCCGGAGGACGAAGGCACCGACATCGCGGGCAAGCCCTCGGTGCGGGTCGCCAGCCTGGACGAGCCGCCGGAGCCCGAGCCGGAGGCCGCCGCGGCCGGAGGCGGCGGATCGCCCGCGCCGCCGGGGCCGCCGCCGGTGCCCGGCCTGGACCGGCCCAGCGGCATCCCCATCCCGGCGCCCAAGGCCGACCGCGACGTGCTCATGCCCGAGCTCGACTTCGAGACCGACCTGTCCAGCATGTCGGGCATGGGCGAGGCCCTGGGCGGTTTCGGTGGCGGCGGTTCGGGGGGCGGCGCCGGCGGCGGCGAGGGCACCGGTTTCGGTCCCGGGTCGGGCGAGGGGGCCGGCGGACGCGACCTGGTGCCGCTGTCCACGGCCCGGCCGCAGATCCCGCGCAGCGCCTGCCGGCGCGGGATCGAGGGCTGGGCCCTGGCCGAGTTCAACGTCACGCCGCGCGGCAAGGTGACCAACGTGCGCGTCCTGGACGCGCAGCCGCGCGGCATCTTCGAGCAGGCCATGGTCGAGAGCCTGCAGAACTGGCTGTACCAGGCCACCGACGGCGAGACCTATGAGGTCACCTTCCGTTTCGAGTTCAAGCTCGAGGACTGCAAGCTGAACTGGGACTGACACGGGATGAGCGCGCGCGAAACACCTATGCACCGCCGGCCGAATCCCGCGCCGGGCGCGCTGGCGTTGGCGCTCGCGCTCCTGCTGGCGGTGCCGGATGCCGTGCAGGCGCAACAGTACCGCACCCAGATCCGGAAGGTGCCCGACGAGGCGGCGGAGCAGGTCGACGACCGCGATCTGGAGGCCCGGCTCGACGAACTGGAGGATCCCTACGCCAAGGCCATGACGCTGCGTCATCTGGCCGGGCGTTACGCGCGCGACGGCAATCGCGGCAAGGCCCGCGATTACCTGGAACAGGCGCTGGCGCTGGATGCGCTCTCGGCGCCGGCCACGGTCGAGATGCGGTCGCACCTGGCCCAACTCCATGCCGCCGCCGGCGACCACCGCAAGGTCATCGAGACCCTCGAACCGATACTCGACGACGAGGCCGCGGTCGAAGAGCTGAGCGCCCGCACCTGGCTGGCGCTGGGCAACGCCCACGCCAACCTGGGGCAATGGGACCAGGCCGTCGGGCCGCTGCAGCGCGCCTCCGAGGCGGGTACCCGCGACGAGGCCCTGTATCGATTGCAGCTCGCGGTGGCGATGGAGGCGGGACGTCTGGACTCGGCCGCGGATGCCCTGCGCCGGCTTCTGGAGTTGGCGCCGGACAACAAGACCTACTGGATGCAGCTAGCGGCGGTGCACAGTCAGCGCGGCGCCCACCCCGAGGCGGTGGCGGCCCTGGAGGTGGCGCGCCACAAGGGCATGTTGACCACGCCGGAGGATCGTCTGCAATGGGTGCGCGCCCAGCTCGCGAGCGGCAATCCGTTCGACGCCGCGCGGCGCCTGGGGGACTGGATGCAGGCCGGCGACGTGCCGGTCAACGGCGATACCTGGCGGCTCCTGGCCACCGCCTGGACCGAGGCCGAGGAGATCGCCAAGGCCGTCGATCCCCTGCGCCGGGCGGCGGATGCGACCGGCGACCCGCAGCTCTACGCCCAGCTCGGCCAGCTCCACATGGACCTGGCCCAATGGCAGCGGGCCGCCGCCGCATTCGATCGCGCCCTGGCCGGCGGGCTCGGCGAGCGCGCCGGGCCGGTGCTGCTGTCCCAGGGTCTGGCCTATTACCAGCAGCAGCGCACGCAGCAGGCGCGTGCCGCCTTCGAGCGCGCGCGCCGGCACGGCCGGGTGGCGCATCTGGCCGAGCAGTGGGTGCGGTTCCTGGAGGCGCGGCCCGAGGGGCTGGCGCCGCTGGAGATCGCCGGGCTGGCCGGGTCGGGTGGCGGCGAGTATGCCGACGACGCCGCTCCCGGCGCGGACGGGGAGACCGCCGACTCGGCCGTCAGAGGCGGCGCCGCGTCCGCCCCGATGCCGGCGAGCGTGCCCGACACCGGCGATCGCTGGACCCCCGTGGGCGCGGTCCGGGCGGGCAACGACGACGGCACCATCCCGCCCTGGCGCGGCGGCCTGACGCCGGCCGACGCCCCCGAGGGCTACGAGTCCGGCGAACGCCTGCGCGACCCGTTCCCCGACGACGAGCCCCGGTTCGTGATCACGGCGGACAACTACAAGCGCTACGCGGATCTGCTCTCCGCCGGTCACCGGGCGATGTTCGAGCGTTACGAGGATTACCGCATGCCGGTGTATCCCACCCGCCGCTCGGCCGCGTTCCCGGAGGCGATCTACCGCGCCACGCTGGCGAACCAGAAGCGGGCGCGGCTGGAAACCCCCGACGCCCTCGTGGGCGCCAGGCTGGGCTTCCCCTTCCGGCGGCCGGAGAACGGGGTGGAGGCGATGTGGAACCATCGCCTGCGCTATCGCAGCAACGACATCTGGGTGCGCTCGCACGAGGCCGTGGTCGACGCCGAGGGGGACTACACGCTGCTGGAGCGGGTGGAAGAGGTGCTGTTCGGTTACGGCAACCTGGCGCGGCCCGAAGGCATGAACGACAACATCATCGCCTACTACCTCGCCTACCTGCAGCGCGACGGCCGTTCCCAGGGCACGGTGCTGGCCCACGAGACCCTGGACCGGCGCCGCAGCGAGCGCCGCATCTGGGTGTCGGTGCCGGGCACCAGCCGGCTGTTCCGGGTGCCGCCGGTGGGCTACGACAACCCCCGGCCCTCGACGGACGGCCTGATGTTCGTCGACCAGATCGACATGTACAACGGCGCCTACGACCGCTACGTGTGGAAGCTCCAGGGCCGGCGCGAGCTGATCGTGCCCTACAACGCCTATCCGCTGCACTCGGGCGAGGTCGAATACGACGAGCTGCTGGACGAGGGGTTCCCCGATCCCGAGTACACCCGCTACGAGCGCCACCGGGTCTGGGTGGTGGAGGCCAGCGAGCGGGGCGGCGCCAGCCACCGCTTCGGCACCCGCGTGTTCTATATCGACGAGGACTCCTGGTCGATCCTGCTGGTGGAGAACTACGATCACGCCGGCCGTCTGTGGCGTTTCCAGGAGGGCCACGCGGCGCAGTATTACGACCTCCAGCTCACCTACACGGCGCCGGCCTTCATCTACGACCTCAAGGACGGGCGCTACCTGGCCACGCGCCTGGTCAACGAGGGACCGCCCATCCGCTACAACACCGGGCGCTACGAGCCGGTGGACTTCCGGCCGGCGGCGGTGCGGCGCCGGATTCGTTAATGTTCAGAAAAATTCAATGACTAACCACAGAGGCACAGAGGCACAGAGGCACAGAGTTAAGGAAGGTCAAAACCGCGAAGGGTGCGAAAAAGCAGCTAATAAAGACTTCGCTCTTCATGTCCTTGTGGTTAACCGCTTTCTCTCTGTGCCTCTGTGTCTCTGTGGTTCATTATTGTGTGGTTGTTATCGCGCGGCGTGTATCTTTTCGGTCAATGGCTGTCCCGCTCGTCATCGCCCATCGCGGCGCCTCGCACGGTTTTCCGGAGAACACCGCGGCGGCGTTCGACGCGGCGCTGGAAGAGGGCGCGGACGGGATCGAGCTGGACCTGCAGCTCACCGCCGACGGGGTGGTCGCGGTCTATCACGACAAGGCGCTGGACAAGCTGGGACTGGCCCGGCGCCATGTGAGTCAGTGCCGCTGGGACGAACTCGTGCGCCGGGACGCGGGGCGCTGGTTCGCCGGGCGCGAGACCGGTCACCGGGTGCTGCGTCTGGACGAGGTGCTCGCGGGCTGGGGCGGCCGCACCCGGTTGTACCTGGAGATCAAGAACACCGAGGGACTCGCCGGCCGGGCGCGGCACCGCGAGCTGGCGCGCCGGGTGGCCGCCGAGGTGCGGGCGCACGGTCTCGACGAGGCGGTCGAGATACTGTCCTTCCACGACAGCGCCCTGCGGGACGTGCATGCGGTCGCGCCGGGGCTGCCCCTGGTCCGTAACCTGCGCTGGGTGCCGGGCGTGCGCGGCCTGCGCCGTTCGCCCCTGCCGTTGGCGGCGGTCTGTGTCGCGATCGAGCGCTTCGGACCCGAGACGGTGCCCGCGCTCGATCGTCTGGGCATGCCGCGCTATGCCTATACCTGCGACGACGCCCCGGCCTTCCGGCGCGCCCTGTCCCTGGGAGTGTCCGCGATCATCAGCAACCGGCCCGAGGCTGCGCGCGAGTGGCTGACGCGCTACGCTTGAAAGCCACGGGATCGCCCCTACTCAATGCCGCATGGAGTTCAAGGACTATTACGAGATACTCGGGGTCGAGCCCGACGCGGACCAGGACGCGATCCGGCGCGCCTACCGCAAGCTCGCCCGCAAGTACCATCCCGACGTCAGCGACGAACCCGACGCCGAGTCGCGTTTCAAGGACGTCAGCGAGGCCTACGAAGTCCTGAAGGATCCGGAGAAGCGCGCGGCCTATGACCAGGTCCGCTCGCAGCCGCGCGGCGGCGCCGGCGGCGGCGCGGACTGGGGGCCGCCGCCGGGCTGGGAGAGCGGCTTCGACTTCGGCGGCGGCGGGTTCACGGACGCCGATGCCGCCGGCTTCTCGGAGTTCTTCGAGACCCTGTTCGGCGGCCGGCGGCGCGGCCCCGGCGCCGGCGGCTTCTCGACGCGCGGCGCGGACCAGCGGGCCCGCATCACCATCGATCTGGACACGGCCTACCATGGCGGCGAGCGCACCCTGACGCTGCAGGAGCCGGCCATGGACGCGCAGGGCCGGGTCACCCAGCGCACGCGCAACCTGAAGGTGCGGATCCCGCCGGGCGTGACCGACGGCCAGCATATCCGCCTGCGCGGCCAGGGCGAGCCCGGCGCCGGCGGCGGCCCGCGCGGGGATATATTGCTGGAGGTCTCGCTGGCGCCGCACCCGTTGTTCTCGGTCGAGGGCCGCGATGTCATCCTGACCCTGCCGGTGGCGCCGTGGGAGGCCGCCCTGGGGGGCAAGGTGCCGGTGCCCACGCTGGACGGTCGGGTGGACCTGACCGTGCCCGCCGGATCGCAGTCCGGACGCAAGCTGCGGCTCAAGGGCCGCGGCCTGCCCGGCAAGACCAAGGGCGACCAGTACGTGGTGCTGCGCATCGTCACGCCGCCGGCGGACAGCGAGGATGCCAAGGCGGCCTACCGCCGGCTGGCGGAGGCGACGTCCTTCGATCCGCGGGCCCATCTCTACGGAGGTCGCTGATGGCAGCAAGCAAGACGACGTCCGCCGAGCCGCTCGAGCCGGATACCCCGTTCGATCTCGCCGAGCTGTGCGGGACCTGCGGCGTATCCGCCGAGTGGGTTATCGAGCTGGTCGAGGAAGGCATCCTGGAGCCGGTCGCCTACGGCCGCCGCGGTCCGCGTTTCACCGCCGTCGCCGTGCGCCGGGTCCAGACCGTGCGCCGTCTGCAGCGCGACCTGGGCGTGAACCGGGCCGGCGCCGGTCTGGCGGTCGAACTGATCGAGGAGGTGGAGACGCTGCGGCGCCGGGTGCGCATGCTGGAGAGTCAGCTCTTCGGAGACTGAGCCGCGGCGGGGGCCGCCGGCCCCCGGTGCTACAATCCACGGCCGATCGGGAGCTCCTCTGCAGATGGCCGACGACAAGTACAAGCGTCCCCTCAAACTCAAGACCCGCGCCTTCGACCGCAATCTCGCCATGGCCCGCATGGGCGTGGTCGCCGGCACCCAGTTCGCCGGACACACGGTGCGCAACTTCTTCCGCGGCCGCGAGGCACGCGCCGAGAGCGACCGCACCTTCTATCGCGAGCAGGCCCAGTATCTCGCCGACGAGCTCGGGCGTCTCAAGGGCAGCGTGATGAAGGTGGGGCAGATGCTGTCCGTCTACGGCCAGTACTTCATGCCCCCGGAGGCCCTGGATGTGTTGCGCAGCCTGCAGGACGACAGCCCGCCGGTGGCCTGGTCGGAGCTGGAGCCGGTGGTGCGCGAGCGTCTGGGCGAGGAACGGCTCGCCGAGCTGGATATCGACCCCGAGCCGCTGGCCGCGGCGTCCCTGGGCCAGGTCCATCGCGCGCGGCGGGTCGCGGACGGTCGCGAACTGTGCATCAAGATCCAGTATCCCGGCCTGGCGGAGGCGATCGACAGCGACATCCGCACCCTGACCCATATCGTGCGCATCGCGCGGCTGGTGCCGCGCGGCGTGGAGCTGCACTCGGTGATGGACGAGGTGCGCGACATGATCTACCGCGAGGTGGATTACGCGCACGAGCTCGCCATGACCCGCGCCTATCGCGACCGGCTGGCGGAGGACGACCGCTTCGTCGTGCCCGAGGTGTTCCCGGAGTACTCCACCGAGACGGTGCTGGTGACCTCCTACGAGCCCGGCGAGCACGTGCAGTCGGCCGCGGTGCAGGGATTGTCGCAGGCGCGGCGCAACCGCCTGGCGGAGAACGCGCTGCACCTGTTCTTCCACGAATTCTTCGACTGGGGCCGCGTGCAGACCGATCCCCACTTCGGCAACTACCGCGTGCGCACGGACGCGGACGGCCACGATCGCATCGTCTGCATCGACTTCGGCGCGGTACGCGGTTTCGAGCCGGACTTCCTGGAAGCGTATTACGACATCGTCGCCGGGGCCTACGCGCGCGATCGCGAGCGGGTGATCCGCGGCGCCCGGGGCATCGGTCTGTTGCGCCCGGACTCGCCGCGGTCGGTGCTGGACGCCTTCGCCGAGGTCGGTTTCCTGATGATCGAGCCCTTCTCCGAGTCCCCGCCGGCGGAACTCCTGACGCCGGACGGCGCCTACCGCTGGGGCGAGTCGGACCTGCCCCGGCGGGTCTCGCGCGCGATCTCGCGGGCGGCGATCTCGCGCTGGTTCCGGATCCCTCCGAGAGAGATCGTGTTCCTGCACCGCCGCCTCGGCGGGGTGTTCGTGCTGATGGCGGTCTTGCGCGCGGAATTGCACGGCCGCCCCCTGTTGGGCGATTATCTACAACGCGTGTCGGAGTCGGATGGCGATTGAGTAGGAACATTCCGGTCGCACGCGACTCGAACGAATATTCATCAAACGACATTCACGGGGTTTATCGCGCGCGGTCGCCGTACCGCCCTCGGAGCGGGGAGGAGTCCGATCCACTGGGCGCGGTCGCGTAGACGATCGATCTGAGGAGAGGGAACACGATGAAGTTTCAATCAGCCGCAGTATTCGGCGGCGCGTTGGCCATCGCCGTCGCCGGCGTGTCCACGGCCAAGGTGTCGGAGCAGGAAGCAGCCAAGCTCGGCAACGAATTGACCCCGGTGGGCGCGGTCAAGAAGGGCAACGAGGCGGGCACCATCCCCGCCTGGGATCCGTGGCCGAAGCAGGGCAAGATCAGCGGCGAGGACCTCACCGCCGAGAACTTCCCGGACACCGTCGGCAAGATCCTTGCCGAGGAACCCAAGTTCGTGATCACGGCGGACAACTACAAGCAGTACGCCGACAAGCTCACCGAGGGTCACAAGGCACTGTTCGAGCTGTACCCGGACTACAAGATGAAGGTGTATCCCACGCACCGTAACGTGGGCTACCCGGACAAGGTCGAGAAGTTCACCAAGCAGAACGCCACCACCGCCCATCTGGACGGCTGCAACGACTGCCTGCGCGAGGCCGAGTTCGGGTTTCCGTTTCCGATTCCCCAGAACGGTGCCGAGGCGATCTGGAACCACCGCCTGCGCTGGCGCGGCGAGTATGTCCAGCGCAACAACGACCAGGCGATCGTGCAGCAGGACGGCGCCACCCAGATCACTAAGCTGGTCGAGAACGTCAAGTTCCCGTACACGCTGCTCAACGAGGACGAGCGGATCAAGATCAATGACAAGGACGACATCATGATCTACTACCAGTCCGAGACGGTGGCGCCGCCGCGCAACGCCGGTCAGTACTTGCTGGCCTGGGAGCACGTCGGCTACCGCTCGGCCTGGCTGTACAACCCGGGCCTGCGCCGGGTGCGCCGGGCGCCGAACGTGGCCTACGACAACCCCTACGAGGGCACCGACGGCCAGCAGTTCTACGACCAGGTGGACATGTACAACGGTGCCCTGGACCGCTACAACTACAAGCTGGTGGGCAAGAAGGAGATCATCATTCCGTACAACAACTACGGGGTGAACGATCCGGACTACACCTACCAGGACGATCTCCTGGGCTCCAAGCACTTCAATCAGGACCTGATGCGCTACGAGCTGCACCGCGTGTGGGTGGTGGACTCCTTCCTGCGCGAGGGCACCAGCCACCAGTTCAAGCGGCGCACGTTCTACATCGACGAGGACGGCTGGAACATCGTCGCGGTGGATTGCTACGACAACCGCGACAAGCTCTGGAAGTTCCAGGAGGCGGCGGCGATCAGCTTCCCGCCGCTGCAGATCGCCGGCGGCGTGCCCGAGTTGATCTACGACCTGCAGTCGGGGCTGTACTTCGCCACCGCGATGATCAACGAAGGCAAGCCGAACGATTTCTCCATCACATTGGAGGATCGTTACTTCTCGCCGCAATCGTTGAAGCGCCGCACGTCGCGCTGACGGCGGCGGCGAGCCCGTTCACGGCCGTCGCGGCATCCGCCGCGGCGGCCTCTCTTTGTCCGGCCCACCGACACGTATCGCCCAAGGTATGCGGATAACCGATCAAGCCGATTTCGACAGCGCGCCGGAGGACCTGCTGGCCGCGTTCACCGATCGCGAGTATTTCCTGCGCAAGTACCGCCGGCTCGACGGCGGCGACGTCGAGATCGAGTCCTGCGAGGACGACGGCGAGCGCTTCGTCATCGCCGTGCGCCGGCACCTGCCGCCGGCGGGGCCGCTGCCGGGCTTCGTGCGCAAGCTGGTCGGCAACCGCATCGCGGTGACCCAGACCGATACCTGGCATCGCTCGCGGCAGTGCGGGCGAATCGATATCCTGGTACATGCCGCGCCGGTGGCCGTCGGCGTCGATCTCGACATCGGCCCGCGGGACACGGGTAGCCGCCTGTCCCTGGATTACGAGGTCGACGTGCGCGTGCCCCTGCTGCGCGGTCGCCTGGAGCGTTTCCTGGCGGAGGACATCGTCCGGCGTACCCGTGACGATCTGGATGTGACGAGGCAATTGCTGGAAGAGGGATCATGACAGACGACGAGCGTCGGGAACCGGACGAGCCGCTGACCCTGTGGCAGACCATCATGAGCGTGCTGGCGGCCTTCTTCGGCGTCCAGAGCAGCACCAACCGGCAGCGCGACTTCAGCCGCGGCCGGCCGCTGCATTTCATCCTCATCGGCCTGGTGGCGACCGTGATCTTCGTCCTGGTCCTGGTGCTGGTGGTCCGGCTGGTGCTGGCGCAGGCCGGCGCTTGATTATTGATCAACCACAGGGACGCAGGGGCACGGAGAACCTGGGCAAAGCGTGTCTTTCCCTGTGTCCCCGTGTCTCTGTGGTTCGTTTTATTCTTCCAGAAGCTTTCTGAGACGGTAGAGCAGGGCGTGGGCGTCGCGTGGAGTGACGTCGTCGGGGTCGATGCTCTTGAGCTGCTCGCGTAGCTCGTCGCGGGCCGGCGGCGCGGCTTCCTCGAACAGCGGCATCTGGGGACGGTCCTTCTCCGCCGTTTCGGGGGTCTGGCGCTCCAGCTCCGTCAGGTGCGCGCGGGCCGCGTCCAGCACCGGCCTCGGCACGCCCGCCAGGGCCGCCACCTGCAGACCGTAGCTGCGCGAGGCGGGGCCCGGCTTCACCGCGTGCAGGAACACCAGGGATTCGCCCTCGGCGGTCGGATACTCGCTGGCGTCGAAGTGGACGTTGGCGGTGGCCGGCAGCCGCTGGGCGACCGCGGTGAGCTCGAAGTAGTGGGTCGCGAACAGGGTGAAGGCACGGTTGTGGTGCGCCAGGCGCTCGGCCGTGGCCCGGGCCAGGGCGAGGCCGTCGTAGGTGCTGGTGCCGCGGCCGATCTCGTCGAGCAGCACCAGGCTGTGCTCGGTGGCGTGGTGCAGGATGTGCGCCGTCTCCGCCATCTCCACCATGAACGTGCTCTGGCCGGAGGCCAGGTCGTCGCCCGCGCCGATGCGGGTGAAGATCCGGTCCACCGGGCCGATGGTCGCCGCCGCGGCCGGCACGTAGCTCCCCATGTGCGCCATCAGCACGATCAGCGCGGTCTGACGCATGTAGGTGGACTTGCCGCCCATGTTGGGGCCGGTGATCAGGAGCATGCGCGTGTCGTCGTCCAGCGCCAGGTCGTTGGCGACGAAGGGGCCGTCCAGTACCTGCTCCACCACCGGATGCCGGCCCTCGCGGATGCGGATGCAGGGCGTGGTCACCAGCTCGGGCGCGGTCAGTTCCAGGGCCTCGGCGCGCTCGGCGAGGTTCGCCAGGGTGTCCAGGGCGGCCAGGGCCGCGGCGCAGGCCTGCAGCGGCTCCGTGGCGGCCGCCAGGGTCTCCAGCAACTCCGCGTACAGGGCCTTCTCCCGGGCCAGGGCCCGCTCTCGCGCCGACAGCACCTCGTCCTCGAAACGCTTGAGCTCCGGGGTGATGTAGCGCTCGACCGCCTTCAGGGTCTGACGCCGCGTGTAATCCGCCGGCACCTTGTCGGCGTGGGTCTTGCCCAGCTCGATGTAGTAGCCGTGGACCCGGTTGTAGGCCACCTTGAGTGTGTCCACGCCGGTGCGGGCGCGCTCGCGCGACTCCAGGTCGCGCAGGAAATCGTCGGCATGCCCGGCGATGCCGCGCAGCCGGTCCAGCTCGGCGTCGTAGCCGGCGTCGATCACGCCGCCGTCGCGCAGGACCACCGGGGGTTGCTCGATCAGGGCGCGTTCCAGCAGCTCGCGGGTCTCGCCGTGCTCGCCCATGGCCGCGGCGAGCTCGCGCAGCAGCGGCGAGTCGATGCCGTCCAGGGCGGCGCGCACCGTGGGGACCCGGCCCAGGGCTTCGCGCAGACCGGTCAAATCGCGCGGCCGCGCGCTGCGCAGGGCGATGCGGGTGACGATGCGCTCCACGTCGGCGATCCCGGCGAGGGCGCCGCGCAGGTCCGCGTGGCGGCCCGTGGCGAGTGCGCCGACCGCGTCGTGGCGGCGTCGCAGGGCGTCGCGGTCGCGCAGGGGGCGCGCCGCCCAGCGCCGCAGGCAGCGACTGCCCATCGCGGTGGCGCAGCGATCGAGGACGCCGATCAGGGTGTGCTCGTCGCGGCCGGAGACACTGCGCTCGATCTCCAGGTTGCGGCGCGTGGCCGCATCCAGGACCAGCGCCTCGTCGCGTTGCTCGGTGCGGATGCCACGCAGGTGGGGCAGGGCGCTGCGCTGGGTGCTGCGGGCGTAGTCCAGCAGGGCGCCGGCCGCCGCCACCGCCAGCGGCAACTCTTCGCAGCCGTAGGCGCGCAGGTTGGCCACCCCGAAGTGATCCAGCAGCCGGCGCCGGGCCGAGGCCGGATCGAACTCCCAGGGAGGGCGTGGCTGGGCCCGCGCGTGGTCCTTCAGGGCACTCTCGGTCGTATCCTCGGAGAACAGCAGTTCGGCGGGCTGCAGGCGTGCGAGTTCGGCCGTCAGGCCGGCGGCGTCCGGTACCTCCAGGACCGCCAGATCGCCGCGCGCCAGTTCCAGGGCGGCGATCCCGAAGCCCTCGCGGCCGGCGGCGACCGCGACCAGCAGGTTGGCGTCGCGGGCGTCGAGCAGGGCTTCGTCGGTGACGGTGCCGGGGGTGACCACGCGCACCACCTCGCGGCGCACGGGGCCCTTGGTCTTGCCGGGCGGCTCCATCTGCTCGCAGATGGCGACCGATTCGCCGCGCGCCAGGAGCCGGGCCAGGTATTGTTCGGCCGCGTGCACCGGCACGCCGGCCATGGGGATGGCGGCGCCGGCGGACTCGCCGCGCTGGGTCAGGGTGATGTCGAGCAGCGCCGCGCCGCGCCGGGCGTCGTCGTGGAACAGCTCGTAGAAGTCGCCCATGCGGTAGAACAGCAGCATGTCCGGGTACTCGGCCTTGATGGCCAGGTACTGCTGCATCATTGGGGTGTGGGCGGGTTTGTCGGCGGCGGCGCTCATGGGGCGGGAATGCTATCAAGTTTCCAGCCCCGGAGCGTGCCCTGCCGCGCGACTGGAAACCGGCAACGGGAAACTGGAAACTGACGGCATGACTGACACCGAAGACGCTATCGTCGATCTCGTGGCCGAATTGGCCGTGGCCCTGCCTGCGCGGGGCGAGACCCTGGCCGCCGCCGAATCCTGCACCGGCGGCTGGATCGCCAAGTGCTGCACCGACGTGGCCGGGAGCTCGGCCTGGTTCGAGCGCGGTTTCGTGACCTACTCCAACGCCGCCAAGAGCGACATGCTCGGCGTGCCCGCGTCGCTGATCGAGTCCGAGGGCGCGGTCAGCGAGGCCGTGGTCGCGGCGATGGCGACCGGCGCGCTGGCGCGCAGCCTCGCGGACGTGGCGGTCGCGGTCTCCGGCATCGCCGGGCCCGACGGCGGCACCGAGGACAAGCCGGTGGGCACGGTCTGGTTCGCCTGGGCCGCCGACGGCGATGTCGCCACGGAACGCCGGGTGCTGGCGGGCGACCGCGAGGCCGTGCGGCGGGCGAGCGTGGCCGTGGCGCTGTCGGGGCTATGCGAGCGCCTGCGCGGCCGCGATGCCGGTTGAATCGCGGCGGCTGTTCTTCGCCCTCTGGCCGCCGCGGGACGTGGCCGACGAGATCGCCGTGCGGGCCCGTGACAGCGGTGTGCGCGGGCGGCTCGTGCCGCCCGAGAAGCTGCACCTGACGCTCGCCTTCCTGGGCGATGTGCCGGCGGAACGTATCGACGCGCTGCTGGCGGCCGGCGACGGTATCCGGGCGGTCGATTTCGATCTCTGCCTGTCCCGTCTGGGCTATTTCCGCGGGCCGCGCGCCGCGTGGGTCGGGCCCAAGACGACGCCGGCGCCGCTGGCGGCGTTGGCGGCCGGCGTGCGCGAGGCCGCGGCGGCGGCGGGCATCGGGCGCGAGACGCGCGGCTTCCGGGCGCACGTCACCGTGGCCCGGCGGGCCGAGCCGCCACGCCGCGTCCGGTTGCCGGAACCGGTGGCCTGGCGCCCGGATGCGTTCGAATTGACGGAGAGCGCGCGGGTGGCGGGCAAGGCGGTCTATCGTCCGCTCCGGCGCTGGCCACTCGCGCCGGCATCTGTGGAATAATGGCGCCTTTACCGTAAGCCCGAACCGAGTAGGTCACTATGGACGAAGACCGCAAGAAGGCTCTCGCCGCCGCCCTGTCCCAGATCGAACGCCAGTTCGGCAAGGGGGCGGTGATGCGCATGGGCGACGCCGAGGCGGTGAAGAACGTGCCGGCGATCTCCTCCGGCTCCCTGGGGCTCGATGCCGCCCTGGGCGTCGGCGGCTATCCGCGGGGCCGCGTGGTCGAGATCTACGGCCCGGAGTCGTCGGGCAAGACCACGCTGACGTTGCAGGCAATCGCCGAGGCCCAGAAGGCCGGCGGCACCGCCGCCTTCGTGGACGCCGAGCACGCCCTGGACCCGGTCTATGCCGAGGCCCTGGGCGTGGATGTCGAGAACCTGCTGGTCTCGCAGCCGGACACCGGCGAGCAGGCCCTGGAGATCGCCGACATGCTGGTGCGCTCGGCGGCGGTGGACATCGTGGTGATCGACTCGGTGGCCGCGCTCACGCCCAAGGCCGAAATCGAGGGCGAGATGGGCGACTCCCACGTGGGCCTGCAGGCGCGGCTGATGAGCCAGGCCCTGCGCAAGCTCACCGCGAACATCAAGCGCACCGGCACCCTGGTGATGTTCATCAACCAGATCCGGATGAAGATCGGCGTGATGTTCGGCAGTCCGGAGACCACGACCGGCGGCAACGCGCTCAAGTTCTACGCTTCGGTGCGGCTCGACATTCGCCGGATCGGGTCGATCAAGAAGGGCGACGAGGTGATCGGCAACGAGACCCGGGTCAAGGTGGTGAAGAACAAGATGGCGCCGCCGTTCCGCCAGACCGAGTTCGAGATCCTCTACGGCGAGGGCATCTCGCGCGAGGGCGAGGTCATCGAGCACGGCGTGGCCCAGGGCCTGATCGAGAAGGCCGGCTCCTGGTACAGCTACAACGGCGAGCGCATCGGCCAGGGCAAGGACAACGCCCGCAACTATCTCAAGGAGAATCCCCAGGTCGCCGCCGATCTGGAGGCGGCGATCCGGGAGCGCCTGCTGCCGCCCAAGAAGGAGAAGGCGTCGCAGGCCGAGGAGGCCGCGGAGTCCGGGGAACAGGCCGCCCAGGGCTGATCCACCGAGCCCGTGGCCGCCCCCGAGGACCCGGCGGATCCCGCCGCCATCCGGGCACGGGCCGTGAAACTGCTGGCCCGTCGGGAGCATGCGCCGCGCGAATTGATCTCGAAGCTCGCGCGGCGCGGCTTCGACGAAACGGCGGTCGCCGATGTCGCCGCCGAGCTGGAAGCCGAGAACCTGCTGTCCGAGCGTCGCTACGCGGAAAGCATGGCCCGTAGCCGGGTCGAGCGGGGTCAGGGACCGCTGCGCATCCGGGCGGAACTTTCCGCCCGCGGCGTGGGCGAGGCCGCGATCGACGACGCCCTGGCGGAACTCGACGTCGATTGGGCCGCCCTGGCATCGACCGTGCGTCGCAAGCGGTTCGGTGCCGCCGTGCCGGACGATTTTCCCTCCAAGGCCAAGCAGATGCGCTTCCTGCAGCAGCGCGGTTTCGACGGCGGGACCATCCGCGCCGCCCTGGGGGACTAGGGCGGCACCCCCGTCGCGCCGGCCTACCTACCCGTTCGGTTAGTAGCGCGGGTGCCGTGCGCTTCGGTACCATTGTGCCTTTGCGCCACCGATTTTCGGGCATTGTGACACGGGCATGACGGGCACCAACGCGCTGCGCAGCCAATTTCTGGAATTCTTCGCCGAGCGGGGACATCGCGTCGTCGCCTCGAGTCCGCTCGTGCCCGGCAACGACCCCACGCTCCTGTTCACCAACGCCGGCATGGTGCCCTTCAAGGACGTGTTCCTGGGCCGCGAGAAGCGCGATTACACCCGCGCCGCCTCGGCCCAGCGCTGCGTCCGCGCCGGCGGCAAGCACAACGATCTCGAGAACGTCGGCTATACCGCCCGGCACCACACCTTCTTCGAGATGCTGGGCAACTTCAGCTTCGGCGATTACTTCAAGCGCGAGGCGATCGCCTACGCCTGGGAGTTCCTGACCGGCACCCTCGGTCTGCCGCCCGAGAAGCTGTGGGTCACGGTGTACGAGGAGGACGACGAGGCGGCCGATATCTGGCTCGAGGAGATCGGCGTCTCCGCCGAGCGTTTCTCGCGCATCGGCGCCCACGACAACTTCTGGTCCATGGGCGACACAGGCCCCTGCGGTCCCTGCTCCGAGATCTTCTACGACCACGGCCCGGAGATCGCCGGCGGCCCGCCCGGCACGCCCGAGGAGGACGGCGACCGCTACGTGGAGATCTGGAATCTGGTCTTCATGCAGTACAACCGCACGGCGGACGGCGAGATGGAGCCGTTGCCGAGTCCCTCGGTGGATACCGGCATGGGGCTGGAACGCATCGCCGCGGTGATGCAGGGCACCCACGACAACTACGGCATCGATGTGTTCCGGCGTCTGATCGCCGCCGCGGCCGAGGCCACGGGCCATGCCGACGACGGCGACAGCTCGCTCAAGGTGATCGCCGATCACATCCGCGCCACCGCCTTCCTGATCGTGGACGGTGTGCTGCCGGCCAACGAGGGCCGGGGCTACGTCCTGCGGCGGATCATGCGCCGGGCCATCCGTCACGGCCACAAGCTGGGCGCGCGCGGCGCGTTCTTCCACAAGCTGGTCGCGCCGCTGGTCGACGAGATGGGCGCGGCCTATCCCGAGCTGCGGGACGCCGCGGCGCATGTCGAGCGAGTGATCGGCCAGGAGGAGGCCCGCTTCGAGGAGACCCTCAACCAGGGCATGCGCATCCTGGAGGATGCCATCGCGGGCCTGGATGGGGACACGCTGCCGGGCGAGGTGGTGTTCAAGCTGTACGACACCTACGGTTTCCCGGCCGATCTGACCAACGACGTGGCCCGCGAGCGCGGGCTCAAGATCGACGAGGCCGGCTTCGAGCGCGAGATGGCCGCCCAGCGCGAGCGCGCCCGCGCCGCCAGCCGCTTCGAGGTCGATTACAACGTCAAGGCGCCGGCGGCGGGGGAGACCCGCTTCACCGGCTACGACGCCACCGCCGACGAGGGCCGTGTCATGGCCCTGATGCGCGACGGCGAGACCGTCGAGCGCCTGCGCGAGGGCGAGTCCGGCGTGGTGGTACTGGACGTCACCCCGTTCTACGCCGAGTCCGGCGGCCAGGTCGGGGATACCGGCGTGCTCACCGGCGCCGGCGGCCGCTTCCTGGTCGAGGACACGCAGAAGACCGACGGTCAGCACCTGCATTTCGGGCGGGTCGAGGCCGGCGAGCTCGGCACCGGCGAGCGGATGGAGGCGCAGGTCGACGCCATCCGGCGGGTCGCGGTCGAGCTCAACCATACCGGCACGCACCTGGTGCATGCCGCGCTGCGCGAGATCCTGGGGACGCACGTGCGCCAAAAGGGCTCCCTGGTGGCGCCGGACCGGCTGCGCTTCGACTTCGCTCACTACGAGACGGTGACGCCGGACCTGCTGGCGGATATCGAAAAGCGCGTCAACGAGCAGGTGCGGGCCGACATCGAGGGCGAGTTCTACTACCGCTCCTACGACGACGCCATCGCCGAGGGGGCGTTGGCCTTCTTCGGCGAGAAGTACGGCGATACCGTGCGGGTGGTGCGCTACGGCGACTACTCGGTGGAGCTGTGCGGCGGCACCCATGTCGCGCGCAGCGGCGAGATCGGCCTGTTCAAGCTCACCGAGGAGCGCGGCGTGGCCGCCGGCGTGCGTCGCATCGAGGCGGTGACCGGCGAGGCGGCCCTGGCCGGCGTCCAGGCCGGCGAGGCCCGCGTGCGGCGCCTGGCCGAGCGCCTGCGGGCCGCGCCGGTGGAACTCGAGGACAAGCTGGACAAGCTGATCGAGCGCAACGCCGCGCTCGAAAAACAGGTGGATCAGCTCGGCCGCAAGATGGCCTCGGCGCAGGGCGGGGATCTGGCCGCGCGCGCGGTGACCGTCGCCGGGGTGCCGGTCCTGGCCGAACGGCTCGACGGCGCCGACCGCAAGACCCTGCGCGACACCGTCGACCAGCTCAAGAACAAGCTGGGCAGCGGCGTGGTCGTGCTCGGCGCCGAGGAGGACGACGGCAAGGTCGCCTTGATCGCGGGCGTTACCAAGGATTTGACCGACCGGGTGCGCGCCGGCGACCTGGTCAACTTCGTCGCCGGCAAGGTCGGCGGCCGTGGCGGCGGCCGGCCGGACATGGCCCAGGCCGGCGGCAGCGAGCCGGCACAGCTCGATGCGGCCCTTTCCGGCGTCCGGGATTGGGTTGCGGACGTACTTGGCGAGACGGCGGGCACCGCCGCCTCCAATTCATAGCGCGCCAGGGAGACCCGGCAGGAACCGTATGGCCTTAATCGTTCAGAAGTACGGCGGATCGTCCGTCGGCAGTGTCGAGAAGATCCGCCGGATCGCCGACAAGATCAAGGGCTACCGCGACCGCGGCGACGATGTCGTGGTCGTGGTTTCCGCGATGGGCGGCGAGACCGATCGTCTGCAAGGACTGGCGGACGAGATCGGGCACACCTATCCGCGCGAGATGGACGTGCTGTTGTCGACCGGCGAGCAGGTCACCATCTCGCTGCTGTCGATGGCGCTGCGCAACGCCGGCGTGGATGCGCGCTCGTTCACCGGCTGGCAGGTGCCCATCCGTACCGACGCGGCCCACACCAAGGCCCGCATCCAGGAGATCGACGCCCAGCACCTGCGCGACGAGCTGGGTGCCGGCCGCGTGGTGGTGGTCGCCGGCTTCCAGGGCGTGGACGAGAACGAGAACATCACGACACTCGGGCGCGGCGGGTCCGACACGACCGCCGTGGCCCTGGCGGCCGCGCTGAAGGCCGACGAGTGCCAGATATTCACCGACGTCGACGGGGTCTATACCACCGATCCGCGCGTGGTGTCCGGCGCCCGCCGACTCGAGAAGATCACCTTCGAGGAGATGCTGGAGATGGCCAGCCTGGGCTCGAAGGTGCTGCAAATCCGTGCCGTGGAGTTCGCCGGCAAATACGGCGTGCCGCTGCGGGTGCTGTCCACCTTCGAGGACGGACCCGGCACCCTGATCACCTTGGAGGAAGACGTGGAAGAGCCAATCGTATCCGGCATCGCCTTCACCCAGGACGAAGCGCAGCTTACCGTGCTCGGCGTCCCGGACCGGCCGGGCATCGCCTATTCGCTGCTCGGACCGATCGGCGAGGCCAACATTGAAGTGGACATGATCCTGCAGAACGTGTCCGGTGACTCGTCCAGCGATTACACGCTGACCGATTTCACGTTCACCGTGCACCGGCGCGACTACGAGCGGGCCAAGGAACTGCTCGAGGAGGCCGCGACCACGCTGGGGGCGCGTGAGGTCGCCGGCAACACCAACATCGCCAAGGTGTCGCTCGTCGGCGTGGGCATGCGTTCCCACGCCAACGTCGCGTCCCGGATGTTCAAGGCGTTGTCGGAGGAGAACATCAACATCCGGATGATCTCGACCACCGAGATCAAGATTTCGATTGTGCTGGAGGCGAAGTACCTGGAACTTGCGGTGCGCGCCCTGCACGATGCCTTCGGGCTCGAGCAGGCGCCGGAGGAGGTCGACAGTGAGTTGACTCCCCGCAGCGAACAGGCCTAGAGAAGATTGGGCGACTGGAAAGCCCGACCATGCCGGCAACGTATCGGCATTTGTATTGTCAACCGTGCTAGGAACAGCGGGAGGACCGCATGCTTATTTTGACTCGTAGGATTGGAGAATCGGTCGTTATCGGGGACAAGATCTCCGTGACCGTGTTGGGCGTGAAAGGAAACCAGGTTCGTCTGGGCGTGAATGCGCCGCGTGACGTTTCCGTTCACAGGGAAGAGATCTACGCCAAGATTCAGAGCGAGGGCGAAACCGCCGTCGACGAATCGGCGTCGGACCCCTCTTCCGGCTGACGGCCTTTACCTGGGCGGCCGCCGCCGCTATCCTATGCGCCCCCGGTGACGAGCCGGGGGCAACCTGCTCTCTCGCGGGCGAGTACAGACCGGAGAGGTGGCCGAGTGGCTGAAGGCGCTCCCCTGCTAAGGGAGTAAGGGGTTTATAGCCCCTTCGAGGGTTCGAATCCCTCCCTCTCCGCCACTCGGATACCGCTGGCCGGTAACGAGAGGGCAGGGCCGGATGACGTGGCATCACGTCGCCCAGGCAAAACCAGATACGCGCCCGTAGCTCAGTTGGATAGAGCGCGTGGCTACGAACCACGAGGTCGGGAGTTCGAATCTTCCCGGGCGCGCCAAGCATCGAAAGGGGCCCATCGAGTGATGGGCCCTTTTTCGTGTCCGGGATCGTATTCGAACTCCCGACCCATCAAGGACACGGGAGTTCGATAAATCGCGCCAGGGACGGCGCGATTAACCGCGCGGCGCCGGCCGCGCGGGCCCGAAGGGCGAGCGACAGGAAGTCGCGAGTAATCTTCCCGGGCGCGCCAAGTATCGAAAGGGGCCCATCGAGTGATGGCCCCTTTTTCGTGGCCGGGATCGTATTCGAACTCCCGACCCATCAAGGACACGGGAGTTTGATAAATCGCGCCATCCGGCGTTGCGTAGCTTGGCCTTGGCACCCAGCCAAGGCACGGCGCCACGCGCCTTGCCTGGCACGATTTTGGACTGCAACGCGACAGCGCGCTAAGTGCGGACAGCCCCCTATGCGAGTAATCTTCCCGGGCGCGCCAAGCATCGAAAGGGGCCCATCGAGTGATGGGCCCGTTTTCGTGTCCGTCACCGTCAATGATGGACGGTCCCGGGGCGGGCGGCGATCCGCGTGAGAATCCGTTCGGCGTGGTTCTGGCGGCTGGAATCCGAGAGCAGCAACAGGGCCAGGGCGAGACTGTAGATCACGCCCGCCGCGGCCGTGACCAACGCGTGTGCCATCCAGTCGCCGCTGTAGCTGGAGGGCAGGCCGGCGACCTCCAGGTGCCAGGTGTGCCCGTGCAGTTCGATATTCCCCTGCCACAGGAACGGATCCGGCCGTTGGCCGGGTGTCTGCCGGAGCAGCCGGACGGTCCGTCCCGGCCCGCCGTTCGTGCGTAGCGTCACGTTCAGCATGCCGGCCGTCTCGGGCGGCAGGGCGTCCGTGGAGATGCGGGAAAGGTCGAGCGCCGCCAGCAGGCGTCCGTCGGTCCCGTCCCGCCCGACCGCCGTCGCGAGCAGCGCAGCGGTATCGCCGTCCGTCCCGGCGGGCAGGTAGAGGCGCCGGTCGCCGGGCGCGGGCCGTTCCGGGAGCAGGTAGCCGGACAGGTCCGGAACGGCGTCGTCGGCGGGCAGCCGGTAGCCCGTTTCCGCGCTGTCGGCGGGCTGCCAGGCGACCCACCTCAGGTTCGATTCCGGGCCGATCTGGCGCGAGGCGATGCGCTCGAATTCGGCCCGCGTGACATGCTCCGATCCCTCGAACAGGCTCGCCAGAAGGTCCAGGGTCCGGCTGCCGTGACCGATGTCGGATTCCAGTTGCGACGCGATATCGGCACCGGTGTGACGGAACTCGGCGTCATGCCGCTGGGACAGCAGGAACGACGTGCCGACCTGCGCGATGACCACGGGGGCGCAGGCCAGCACCAGCGGCAGACCGACGGAGGTCAGACGGGGCCGCCAGATTTTCCTGGGTTCGCCGACCAGGCAAAGACCGAGCAGGCCGAACAGGATGGCGCCGACCGTGTCGCCCAGCCACCAGGTGAACCAGTGCACGCCGATCGGTTCACGACCGAACGCGCCGTTGCCGTACAGGGCCACGGTCGCCACCGAGGCGGCGATCAGGCTGGCGACCGGGCCCGACAGCGTCAGGAACCGCACGATCGCCCTCGGCGTGCGTAGCTCGACGGGCCGGCCCACGAACCGAGTGACGAGCCAGGCCGCGACGGCCGCCTGAAGCGTGGAGCCGGCGCCGATCAGGGCGGCGAGCCCGAGGCTCGTGCCGACCTGGGGTGTCGCGAGCGTATCGGCCAGAAACCCGAAATTGAGCACGGCCGCGCCCAGGAAGATGCCGGGCAGGTAGCGGTAGCCGCCGCAAAGCACGGCGACCAGGGCGATACCGGCGGGTGGCCAGATACCGGTGGCATAGCTCGGCTCGGGGGCGAGCATGATGCTGAGGCGGCCCATGGTCCAGTAGAGCAGGGCGAGCCAGAGATTGATCTTGAGGCGTCGTGCGAGGTTGAAAAGCATGGTGACACTGCGATGGGAATGGCCGCATGGCGCGGATCGTCGATATTGTCGATAGGCCGGGCACAACTGGCCCCGGATCCGACACGGAACGCCGGCCTTCGAACCGGCGTCATTCGAGGGTCTGCAACCGCAAACGGGCATCATGGTCCGTGTTACCGGTCCGCACGCCCGTTCTCACGCGGCAAGCGAATCGACAATGCCGGTATCGGCCGTTACTCCGGTTGGTTGAGGCCGTATTTTCCCGGGCTCAAGAAACGGCATGCGTCGGCCGATAACAGGAAGTCGCAGCAATGCCGGTGCCGGCCTCCTTCATGCGTTCGAATCCCGTTCAAGGCTCCAGTGCGTGCTCCACCGGCGGCTCCGGTGGTTCGGAGCGAGGCGCCGGTGATGACGAGAGCTGGTGGCGCCACGCCGTCGAGGCCGGCGGCCTCGGCGTATGGGACTGGCACGTGCCGAGCGGGCGTGTCCGGTTCTCGCGGGAATGGAAAGCGATGCTCGGCTATGCCGACCATGAGATCGGCGATTCCCTGGAGGAATGGTGCAGCCGTATCCACCCCGAGGACAGGGGGCGCTGCGAGACCGATCTCCAGGCCCATCTCGACGGCATCACGGAAAGCTATGTCAACGAGCACCGCATGCGCCGCAAGGACGGCGACTGGATGTGGATCCTCGACCGCGGCCGCGTGATCGAACGAGACACCGACGGCCGGCCCCTGCGCATGATCGGCACACATGTCGCCATCGACGAGCGCAAACGCGTGGAAGCGGAGCGCGACAGCGGCGAGCGCCGGTTCCGTGCGATCTTCGAGACCATGTTCCAGTTCACCGGCCTGATGGAGCCGGACGGTACCCTGATCGAGGCCAATCGGGCCGCCCTGGCGTTTGCCGGGATCGAGCGGGACGAGGCCGTCGGGCTCAAGGTCTGGGACTGCCCCTGGTTCCGGTACGACACCTCGATCCAGAACGACCTGCGCACCGCGGTGACGCGGGCCGCGGCGGGCGGTTTCGTGCGTTATCAGATACCGATCCGCGGTGCCGACGACCGCGAGCTGATCATCGACTTCTCGCTGATGCCGGCCTACGACGAGGCTGGGGATCTGCTCTACCTGGTGCCCGAGGGGCGCGACATCAGCGAGACCATCGCGGCCCAGGAGGCGTTGCGGGAGAGCGAGCGGCGCTTTGCGCTGACATTCAGCCAGGCGCCCATCGGCCTCGCCCTGGTGGCGACGGACGGCACCTGGCTCTCCGTGAACCGCGAAATCTGCGAGATCGTGGGCTACGGCGAAGATGAGTTGCTGGCGGGGCGTTTCCAGGACATCACCCATCCCGACGACCTGGAAACCGACCTGGACCACGTCCGGGATCTGCTCGCCGGCCGCCGCGACGTCTATCGCATGGAAAAGCGCTACCTGCACAAGCAGGGACACGTCGTGCCCGTGCAACTGGATGTCGCGCTGCTGCGCGACAGTGCCGGTAAGCCGGTGCACTTCATCGCCCAGATTCAGGACATCAGTCAGCGGCGCGCGCACGAGGCGGCCCTGTTCGAGGCCAAGGAACTCGCCCAGGTGACCCTCAACTCGATCGGCGAGGGGGTGATCCGGGTGGACGGGGACGGGCTCGTGACCCTGGTCAATCCCTCGGCCTGCGAGCTTATCGGTTCGCGGGAAGAAGACCTGCTCGGCCGGCCGTTCGACGAGGCGGTGGGGCTCTACGATCCCGACCGCGACGAGCGGCTCGAGGACCCGGTCGGGCACGTGCTGCGATCCGGAACGCGCTCCTCCGTGCCGGTGTTCACGCGACTGCGGCGCCGGGACGGACGCTTGCTGCCGATCTCCGACTCCGTATCGCCGGTGCGCGGCAGCGACGGCTCGGTGATGGGCGCGGTATTCGTCTTCCAGGATGTCAGCGAGATCCAGGCCATGGCCGCCGAGCTGGAGTACCTGGCCCGCCACGACACGCTGACGTCCCTGCCCAACCGGCGTGCTTTCGACGAGACCCTGGAGGCCTACTGGCGGGATGCGCGCGCGGGCCGGCGTGGCGCCTATCTGCTGTACCTCGACCTGGATCAGTTCAAGGCCATCAACGACACCTGCGGCCACGCCGCCGGCGACACGCTCCTGTGTGAGCTGGCCGCGCTGCTCAAGTCGGAGCTGCGGGGCGACGACTTCCTGGCCCGTATCGGCGGCGACGAGTTCGCCGCCATCGTCGAGACCGGCGATCCCGAGATCGCGGACCTGGTGGCCCGCAAGCTGATCCGCGTGATCACCGACCACGAGTTCTCCCACCAGGGGCGTATCTTCGGTGTCGGCCTCAGCGTGGGCATCACGCCGGTGGACGCGCATGCGGAACGCCATTCCGATCTCCTGGCCCAGGCCGACACGGCGCTGTATGCCGCCAAGGAGTCCGGCCGCGGCTGCCATCGCAGCTTCCGCAGCGGCGACGAATCGATCCAGCAGGTACGGACCAGCCTGGATGTCGGCCAGCGGGTGAAGTTCGCACTGGATCACGACGCCTTTTCTCTGTTCCTGCAGCGCATCGTGGATGCCGCCGCCGACACCCGCGGCTACGAGGTCCTCCTGCGTCTCGACGACGACGACGGCGGTTACGTCACGCCCGACGTGTTCCTGCCGGCGGCGCGCAAGCTGGGCCTCCTGGGACGCATCGACTACTGGACCGTGGCCTCGGCCCTGGCCTTGATACAGCGCCTGCGCCGCGACGGCCTGTGGCCGACGGACGCCTTCCTGTCCATCAACCTCAGTGCCTGGAACCTGCGCGACGCCGAATTCATGGACCGGTTGCTGCAGCTCGTGGACGACCATGAGGTCCCGGGCGGGCTGGTCCGGTTCGAGATCACCGAGACCGAGGAGCTGGGCGATGTCGCCCACCCGGAGTTGATCGGGGAACTGCGGGCCCGCGGCTACAAGGTCTGGGTGGACGACTTCGGCACCGGCTACAACTCCTGGGACCTGCTCAAACGCTTCGAGGTGGACGGCGTCAAGGTCGACGGCAGCTTCATCCGCGACCTGGATCGCGACCCGGTGGGCGGCGTGATGGTGTCCGCGATCATCGAGCTGGGCCGGGAGAAGAACTGGGAGATCGTGGCCGAAGGCATCGAGAACACGGCGACGGTGGCCGATCTCGCGCGCCAGGGCGTGCCGTTGTTCCAGGGGTTCGCATTCCATCGACCGGAGTTGGCCGACCGCGCCCTGGCCGATCGCGCCTGACGTGTCCCGCGCCGCCGGGGATGCGATACTTCGCACCATGCCGACCCCGGATACCGATCCCCGCGAACGGGCGCGGCGCGAGGTCGCCCGCTGGGCCGCGCTGGCGCGCCGGCTCTATCCCCGCCTGCGGTTGCCGGAGCCCGAGGTCCGGTTCGATCTGCGCGGGCAGGGCGCCGGTCAGGCGCGGATACAGCCGCGCGGCAGTCGGCGCCGGCCCGACATCATCCGACTGAACCCGGCCTTGCTCGCCGGCCACCCGCGGGAAATGCTGGAAGAGACGGTGCCGCACGAGATCGCGCACCTGGTGGTCGCCCGTCGCCACGGCCGCCGGGCCGCGCCTCACGGTCCGGAATGGCGTGCGGTGATGGCCGATTTCGGCGTGCCCGCGCGCGCCTGCCATACGCTGCCGGCCGAGCCCAGCCGCCGCCTGCGCCGCTACCGCTACCGCTGCGCCTGCCCGGAGGGCGTGGAACTGACCAGCATCCGCCACAACCGCGCCCGGCGCGGCACCCGCTACCTCTGCCGGCGCTGCGGCGAGACCCTGCGGCGGAGCAGGGACGAGACGGTTTGAATGTAACCACTGAGGCGCGCAGAGGCGCTCAGAGGTAAAGCCATTGTTGTCATGTCGGAGAGCGCGACGGCGCTCTTCCGGGACTGCGTGAAGTGGTCGGCCAGTCGTCAGCCCGGATCCTGCTAGCGCGGAACTGCGGTGACAAGCATGCCGTTAACGCTTCTTCCCTCTGTGCGCCTCCGTGCGCCTCTGTGGTTAGTCCCCGCTCTCTGAAGGCCGCCAAGTCACTAGCGTCGCGCCCCAGGACAGGCCGACGCCGAAGCCCACCAGCATCAGGCGCATGCCGTCGCGCAGCCGGCCCTGCTCGCCCGCGCGGGCCAGGGCGATCGGGATGGAGCAGGACACGGTGTTGCCGATGTCGTTCATGTAGACCCAGAAGCGCGACTCGTCCAGCCCCAGCTTGTTGCGCAGGCCGTTGAGCACCTTGGCGCTGGCCTGGTGCGGGACCACGGCGTCGACATCGTCCAGGGTGATGCCGGCGCGTTCGCAGAGCGTCGCGACGCACTGCGGCACCTCGCGTAGGGAGAAATCCACGATCGCCTTGCCGTTCATGCGCACGTGCCGGGCGCTGCGACGGTTGCCGAAGCGGTCGGCGTATTCCTCCGGCGGGGCGTCGCCGAAGGGCTCGCGCATGCCGCCCATAGGCACGATCAGGTCGCCCGCGCCGCGGCCGTCGGTGCCGTAGACGAAGGGCCCGATCGTGTTCGCCCCGGCGTCGGCCGAGATCACGGTCGCGGCCGCCGCGTCGCCGAACAGGGCGCGCACGCTCTTGTCGCCGGGGTGCACGAACTTGCTGTAGGTGTCGGCGGTGACTAGCAGCAGGCGCCTGGCCTGGCCGGTCTCGATCAGTCCCTTGGCCAGGCCCAGGGCGTAGACGTAGCCGGAGCAGCCCAGGTTGATGTCCAGCGCGCCGGCGGAGGTGGGCAGGCCCAGGCGCTCCTGCACCAGGCAGGCGGTCGTCGGCAGGAAATAGTCCGGCGTCTGGGTGCAGAACAGCAGGAAGTCGAAATCCGCCGCGCACTCCCGGCGCCGCGCCAGCAGGCGCTCGCAGCAGGCCACGGCGAGGTCGGAGGCGCACTCGTCGTCGCCGGCGATGCGACGCATGAGCACGCCGGTGCGCTCCGCGATCTTGTCCAGCGACCAGCCGGGAAACTGCCGGGCCAGCTCCTCGCTGGTCTCGGTGCGCTCCGGCAGCAAATACTCGATGTCCTCGATCACCGCGTGCATGGGCGTCCGCATCCGTCTGACTCAAGCGCGCAAAGATGGCCGGTAAGGCCTCTTGTCGCAAGTCGCGAAAGACAGGGCATTAACCACAGAGACACAGAGGACTCAGAGTTTTAAGAGGCAAAGAGGCACGAAGGACACAAAGCACACGCCATATTGCCTCGTCTTCATCTTGTCTTGCCTTCACGCTCTTCGTGTTTGTCAGCTCTGTGTCTCTGTGCCTCTGTGGTTAGTAATATTTAACCCGCCTTGCGGCGCTTGGCCCCCGGCAGGATGTCGCGCAGGAAGCGACCGGTGTGGGAGGCCTCGACGCCGGCGACTTCCTCGGGGGTGCCGGTGGCGATCACGCGGCCGCCGCCGTCGCCGCCCTCGGGGCCCAGGTCGATCAGCCAGTCGGCGGTCTTGATCACGTCCAGGTTGTGCTCGATCACCACCACCGCGTTGCCGTGGTCGCGCAGACGGCCGAGCACGCGCAGGAGCTGGGCGATGTCGTGGAAATGCAGGCCGGTCGTGGGCTCGTCCAGGATGTACAGGGTCTTGCCGGTGTCGCGCTTGGACAGCTCGCGCGCCAGCTTGATGCGCTGGGCCTCGCCGCCGGACAGGGTGGTCGCGTTCTGGCCCAGCTTGACGTAGGACAGGCCGACGTCCATCAGCGTCTCCAGCTTGCGGCGCAGGGTCGGCACCGGGTGGAAGAATTCCAGCGCCGCCTCGACCGTCATCTCCAGGACCTCGCTGATGGTGTGCCCCTTGTAGCGGACCTCCAGGGTCTCGCGGTTGTAGCGGCGTCCCTGGCAGACGTCGCAGGTCACGTATACATCCGGCAGGAAGTGCATCTCCACCTTGATCACGCCGTCGCCCTGGCAGGCCTCGCAACGGCCGCCCTTGACGTTGAACGAGAAACGGCCGGGCTTGTAGCCCCGGGCGCGGGCCTCGGGGGTGGCCGCGAACAGCTCGCGGATGGGTGTGAACAGACCCGTGTAGGTGGCCGGATTGGAGCGGGGCGTGCGCCCGATCGGGGACTGGTCGATGTCGATCACCTTGTCCAGGTGCGCCAGCCCTTCGATCGCCTCCACCGGTGCCGACCGGGTCACCGCCCGGTTCACCTGCCGCGCGACCGCCGGCAGCAGGGTCTCGTTGATCAGAGTCGACTTGCCGGAACCGGAGACGCCGGTTACGCAGGTGAGCAGACCGAGGCCGATTTCCACGTCCACGCCCTGGAGGTTGTTGCCGCGCGCGCCGCGAACCGTGAGCATGCGCTCGCGGTCGAAGGGCGTGCGCCGTTCGGGCACGGGGATGCTGCGCTGGCCGGCCAGGTACTGGCCGGTGAGCGATGCCTCCACGCCGGCGATCTCGGCGGCGGTGCCCTGGGCGACCACGTGGCCGCCGTGGTCGCCCGCGCCCGGCCCCATGTCGAGCACGTGGTCGGCCTCGCGGATCGCCTCCTCGTCGTGCTCGACCACGATCACCGTGTTGCCGAGGTCGCGCAGCCGTTCCAGCGTGTTCAGCAGGCGCCGGTTGTCGCGTTGATGCAGGCCGATGGAGGGCTCGTCGAGCACGTACATCACGCCCACCAGGCCGGCGCCGATCTGGCTCGCCAGGCGGATGCGCTGGGCCTCGCCGCCGGACAGGGTCTCGGCGCTGCGCGACAGCGTCAGGTAATCCAGGCCGACGTTGACCAGGAACTCCAGACGCTGGCGGATCTCCTTGAGGATGGGCGCGGCGATCTCGCCGCGGTGCCCGGCGATATCGAGCCCGCCCACGGCCTCCAGGGCGCGGCCGATGCCCATCGCCGATAGCGCGGGCAGGGTGGCGTCGGCGACGCGCACATGGCGCGCGGCCCGGTTGAGGCGGGCGCCGCCGCAGTCGGGGCAGGGCTTGTCCGAGAGATAGCGCGCCAGTTCCTCGCGCACCGCGAGCGAATCGGTCTCGGCGTAGCGCCGCTGCATGTTGCGCAGCACGCCCTCGAAGGCGTGGCGCCGGACCTTGCGGCGGCCGCGGGCGTTGACGTAGCGGAACTCGATGCGCTCGTCGCCGCTGCCGTAGAGGATCACGTCGCGCGCGGTTTCGGGCAGGTCCGCCCAGGGTGTCTCCAGGTCGAAGCCGTAGCGCTCGGACAGCGCCTCCAGCATGCCGAAGAAGTAGGGGTTGCGCCGGTCCCAGCCGCGCACCGCGCCGCCGGCCAGGGAAACCGCGGGATCGGTGATCACCCGGTCCGGATCGAACACCGACATCGAGCCCAGGCCGTCGCAGGAGGGACAGGCGCCGTGCGGGCTGTTGAAGGAGAACAGCCGCGGTTCCATGTCGTTGATCGAGTAGCCGCAGACCGGGCAGGCGAAGCGCGCCGAGAACACCTCGGGCTCGTTGCCGCCGCGCCAGGGCATGATCCAGGCGATCCCCTCGGCCAGCCGCAGGGCGGTTTCGAAGGACTCCGCCAAGCGCTGCTGGATGTCGTTCCGGATCTTGAACCGGTCGACCACGACCTCGATGTCGTGCTTGACCTTGGGGTTCAGCTCGGGGACGTCCTCGATCTCCACGACCTCGCCGTCCACGCGCATGCGCACGAAGCCCTGGGCCTGCATCTGCTCGAAGACGTCGCGGTGCTCGCCCTTGCGCGAGCGCACCACCGGTGCCAGCAGCATCCAGGCCGAGTCCGGCTCCTTGGCGAGGGTCTGGTCGACCATCTGGCTGACGGTCTGGATCGATAGCGGTTCGTCGTGGTCGGGGCAGTAAGGGATGCCGCAGCGCGCGAACAGCAGCCGCAGGTAGTCGTGGATCTCGGTGACCGTGCCCACCGTCGAGCGGGGGTTGTGGGAGGTCGATTTCTGTTCGATGGAGATCGCCGGCGACAGCCCCTCGATGCCGTCCACGTCCGGCTTCTCCATCATCGACAGGAACTGCCGGGCGTAGGCGGACAGCGATTCCACGTAGCGGCGCTGGCCCTCGGCGTACACGGTGTCGAAGGCCAGGCTGGACTTGCCCGATCCCGACAGGCCGGTGATCACGATCAGCTTGTCGCGCGGCAGGTCGACGTCGATGTTCTTCAGGTTGTGGGTTCGCGCCCCGCGGATGGCGATCTTGTCCATGTTTGGGCGTCCAGGGCTGGGCCGCAAAGGCCGGAATGGGGAACAACCTGATACTATACTGCGCTGCGCAAAACCCACGCAAAGCGCCCCGGGCGCTTCGCTCATTCTCGATAGCAGCCTGCGTTACGTGATTCCGACACCCGAGGCAATCCCCACCGGAGACCGGCGTTGAACGCCTTCGAGTGGCGCGCGGCGGGCGGTCTCGCGACGGTCTACGCGGCCCGCATGCTGGGGCTGTTCATGATCCTGCCGGTGTTCGCGCTGTTCGCGCGCGACCTGGCGGACGCCACCCCGGTTCGCGTCGGGCTCGCCCTGGGCATCTACGGCCTGACCCAGGCGGTGCTGCAGATTCCCTTCGGCGTGGCGTCCGACCGTCTCGGGCGCAAGCCGGTGATCGTGGCGGGCCTGTTGCTGTTCGCCGCCGGCAGCGTGCTGGCGGCGGTCTCCCGCGACCTGGACTGGATCATCGTCGGCCGCGCGCTGCAGGGCAGCGGCGCCATCGCCGCCGCCAGCAACGCCCTGGTGGCGGATCTCACCCGCGAGGCGCGGCGCACCCAGGCGATGCTGGTGATCGGGATCGCCATCGGTGCCTCGTTCACCGGGGCCCTGATCCTGGGGCCGGTCCTGGACGCCTGGATCGGCGTGCCGGGCATCTTCGCCGTCACGGCGGTCCTGGCGCTGGCCTGCATTCCCCTGGTTTGGTTCGTGGTGCCCGACCCGGGACCGATGCCGAGCCGGGCCCACGCCGGCATCCTGCGCGATCTGCGCACGGTGTTGTCCTCGTCCCAGCTCCTGCGTCTGGATCTGGGCGTGTTCATCCTGCACGCCTGCTTGACCGCGATCTTCCTGGCGGTGCCCGCCGCGCTCTCGGACAACGCGGGTCTGCCCTCGGAACGGCACTGGCAGGTCTACCTGCCGGTGATGCTCGCCTCCCTGGCCCTGACGCTGCCGCTGATGTACCTGGGTGAGCGGCGCGGTCACCTCAAGACGGTCTTCGTGACCGCCATCGCCGCCCTGGCGGCGGCCAGCGCGGTGCTGGTCTGGGCCCAGGCGACGCTGGCCGGTCTGGTCGCGGCGCTGCTGCTGTTCTTCGGCGCCTTCAATCTGCTGGAGGCGAGCATGCCGTCGCTGCTGTCGCGGCTCTGCGACGCGCGGTTGCGCGGCGCCGGCATGGGCGCCTTCTCCAGCAGCCAGTTCCTGGGCGCCTTCGCCGGCGGTTTCCTGGGCGGGATCGCGCAGGATCGGCTCGGCAACGCCGGCGTGTTCGCCGGCGCCGCCGCGCTGTGCCTGCTGTGGCTGGTTTTCGCGGCGGGTCTGCGCCCGCCCGTTGCCAGGGTCTCGGCGGGCGGGGCAGACTAGGCGATTCGGCACGGAAGACAATAAAACCCCTGCTCAACGGAGTTCCACATGGCCAAGGGCATCAACAAGGTCATCCTGATCGGCAACCTGGGCGCCGATCCGGAGACGCGCTACACCGCCAACGGCACCGCCGTGACCAACCTGCGCCTGGCGACCTCGGATACCTGGCGCGACAAGCAGTCCGGCGAGATGCAGGAGCGCACCGAGTGGCACCGCGTGGTCCTGTTCGCGCGCCTGGGCGAGATCGCCGCCGAGTACCTGCGCAAGGGCAGCAAGGTCTACATCGAGGGCCGGCTGCAGACGCGCAAGTGGCAGGGCCAGGACGGGCAGGACCGGTTCACCACCGAGATCGTGGCCAACGAGATGCAGATGCTGGACTCGCGCGGCGGCGGTAGCGCCAGCTTCGACGGTCCGCCGCGCGGCGGGCAGCAGTCGCGCCCGCAGCCGCAGCAGGCGGCACCCGCGGGCCAGCAGGGCGGCGGCAACGACTTCGACGACGACCTGGACGACGATATCCCTTTCTAGGATGGAAGACGTAAAACGTAAAACGGAAAATGTCAGCGATTGTCGGCACACCCGTCTGTGCCTGCGTTTTCCGTCTCCCATTTCCCGTTTGCCGAGTCTTCAATGAAAGCGATTCTCTGCAAGGAATACGGACCGCCCGAGAGCCTCGTGTACGAGGAGGCCCCCGATCCCTCGCCGGGCAAGGGCGAGGTCCTGATCGGGGTGCACGCGGCCGGGGTCAATTTCCCGGATACCCTGATCATCCAGGGCAAGTACCAGTTCAAGCCCGACATGCCGTTCTCCCCCGGCGGCGAGGTGGCCGGTGAGGTCCTGGAGATCGGCGAGGGCGTTTCGCACGTCAAGCCCGGCGACCGCGTCATGGCCCTGATGACCTGGGGCGGCTATGCCGAGAAGGCGGTGGTGCCCGCCTTCGGCGTGATCCCGATGCCGCCGGACATGTCCTGGAACGAGGGCGCGGGCTTCCCGCTGGTCTATGGCACCGTGATCCACGCGCTCAAGCAGCGCGGCCGGTTGCGGGAGGGCGAGACCCTGCTGGTGCTGGGCGCGGCCGGGGGCGTGGGCCTGGCGACGGTGCAGATCGGCAAGCTGATGGGCGCGCGCGTGATCGCCGCGGCCAGCACCGCCGAGAAGCTGGAGCTGTGCCGCGAGCACGGTGCCGACGAGGTGGTCAACTACAGCGAGGAGTCCCTCAAGGACCGGGTCAAGGAACTGACCGACGGCAAGGGTGCGGACGTGATCTTCGACCCCGTCGGCGGCGACGCCTTCGACCAGTGCCTGTCCTGCATCAACTGGGACGGCCGCCTGCTGGTGATCGGCTTCGCCAGCGGCCGGATTCCGGAGGCCGCCGCCAACCGCATCCTGCTCAAGGGCTGTGCCGTGGTGGGCGTGTTCTGGGGTCGGTTCGCGCAGGTCGAGCCGCAGGAGAACATGGCCAACTTCATGCAGCTCATCCAGTGGTACAACCAGGGGGGCTTCAAGCCGGTCGTGAGCCGGACCTATCCCCTGGAGCGGGCCGCCGATGCCCTCAACGACATGCTCGCCCGCAAGGCCACCGGCAAGCTGGTGCTGGAAGTCGGCTGAGACCCGGTTCGCCCGGCGCCGGGATCGTTCGGTTCCGGGGCGCCGCCTGGCGCACCGTTCTCCCCCCGGCGTGCCGGCGTCCGGTGAATCGGCATATCGGGCGCCCCCGGCCTGTGGTCTATAAAACCCGATTTAGCTATAGTCCGCGGCCCCGAGCGGGTATTTTGCACTAAACTGGTCGCATGCCGGCGACCGAGGACGCCAACACCCTATGAGCGGCAAGGTTTACGTACAGACCTGGGGCTGCCAGATGAACGAGTACGACTCCGCCAAGATGGTGGACGTACTCGCCAAGTGCCGTGGCGCGCAGCGGGTCGACTCGCCCGAGGAGGCGGATATCATCCTGCTCAACACCTGTTCCGTGCGCGAGAAGGCGCAGGAGAAGGTGTTTTCGCAGCTCGGCCGCTGGCGCCCGCTCAAGGAAGCCAACCCGGACCTGGTGATCGGGGTCGGCGGCTGCGTGGCCAGCCAGGAGGGGCACGCCATCCGCGAGCGGGCGCCGTTCGTGGACATGGTGTTCGGGCCGCAGACCCTGCACCGGCTGCCCGAGATGGTCGACACCGTGCGCGACAACCGCACCTCGGTGATCGATATCGCCTTCCCCGAGATCGAGAAGTTCGACCGTCTGCCGACGCCGCGGGCCGAGGGGCCCACGGCGTTCGTATCGATCATGGAGGGCTGCTCCAAGTACTGCAGCTTCTGCGTGGTGCCGTACACGCGCGGTACCGAGATCAGCCGGCCGTTCGACGACGTGATCCTGGAGGTCGCGGAACTGGCGGACCAGGGTGTCAAGGAGATCACGCTGCTGGGCCAGAACGTGAACGGTTACCGCGGGCGCATGGTCGACGACGACGGCAACGACGTCGGGGTGGCCGATCTGGCGCTGCTGGTGAATTACGTCGCCGAGATCGACGGTATCGAGCGTATCCGTTACACCACCTCGCACCCGCTGGAGTTCTCCGACTCCCTGGTCGCCGCCTACGGCGAAGTGCCGAAGCTCGCGAACTACCTGCACCTGCCGGTGCAGCACGGCTCGGACCGTATCCTCGCCTCCATGAAGCGCGGCTATACCGTGGCCGATTTCAAGGCCAAGGTGGCGGCCCTGCGCGAATTGCGTCCGGACATCAGCCTGTCGACCGACATCATCGTCGGCTATCCGGGCGAGACCGAGGCCGATTTCGAGGCCACCATGGCACTGGTCGAGGAGGTCCGTTTCGATCAGGCCTTCTCCTTCATCTACAGCAAGCGCCCCGGCACGCCGGCCGCGGAGTTGGACGACCCCACGCCGCGCGAGGTCAAGCGCGAGCGCCTGCAGCGCCTGCAGCGGCGGATCGACGAGTTCAACGCCGAGTACATGCGCGCTATGGTCGGTACCACCCAGCGCGTGCTGGTCGAGGGGCCGGCCAAGCGCGGCGGCGGCCAGCTCGCCGGCCGCACCGACTCCAACCGCTGGATCAACTTCGACGGCCATCCGCGGCTGATCGGCCATTTCGTGGACGTGACCGTCACCGAGGCCCTGTCCAACTCCCTGCGCGGACGGGTGGTGGACGTGGCGACGCCGTCCGCGGAGCCCGCCTGAGCCGAACCTGCCTTGGCCGACAGTACCCGAACCCTGACCCTGGAGCCGGCCGATACCGAGCGCCTGGCCTATCTTTGCGGTCCGCAGGACGAGCACCTGCGGCAGATCGAGGAGGGCCTGGAGGTGTCCGTGCACAACCGCGGCCACCATTTCCAGTTGCACGGCCCGGACAAGGCGGTGGATGCCGCCCACGCGGCGCTGCGCGATCTCTATGCCGCCACCGCCTCGGGGCCGGTCGCGCCGGACCGGGTGCATATCGCCGTGCGCGCGGCGGCCCGTGACCTGGCGGAGGACGGGGACGCTCCCACGGATGCCGATCGCGGCGGCGACGGCATGGTGATCAAGACCCGTCGCGGCCTGATCCGCGGGCGCGGTCCCAGCCAGCGCCGCTACCTGCTCAACCTGCAGCGCAGCGATCTGAATTTCGGCATCGGCCCCGCCGGCACCGGCAAGACCTACCTGGCGGTGGCCAGCGCGGTGGATGCCCTGGAGCGCGAACGGGTGCGCCGCCTGCTGCTGGTGCGTCCGGCCGTGGAGGCGGGGGAACGGCTGGGCTTCCTGCCCGGCGATCTGGCGCAGAAGATCGATCCCTACCTGCGGCCGCTGTACGACGCCCTTTACGAAATGCTCGGCTTCGAACGGGTGGCACGGCTGATCGAGCGCAACGTGATCGAGATCGCGCCGCTGGCCTATATGCGCGGGCGTACGCTCAACGAGGCCTTCATCATCCTGGACGAGGCGCAGAACACCACCATCGAGCAGATGAAGATGTTCCTGACACGGATCGGCTTCGGCTCCACCGCCGTGGTCACGGGCGACATGACCCAGATCGACCTGCCGCGGCACAAGACGTCGGGTCTGCGGCACGCGGTGGATATCCTCGACGGGGTCGAGGGCATCGCGGTCACGCGCTTCTCCAGCGCCGACGTGGTGCGGCACCCGCTGGTGCAGCGCATCGTCGAGGCCTACGACCGCCACGAAGAGGGCGACGACGGGACGTGAGACTGACGCTGGAGGTCCAGCGGGCCGGCGACCACGCGGCCCCGGACGACGATCTGCTGCGTGCGGCCGCCGAGGCGGCCTTGGCCGGGCGTCGGGACGCGGCCGAGCTGTGCATCCGGATCGTGGACGAGGCCGAGTCCGCCGCGCTCAACGAGCGTTATCGCGACAAGGCCGGGCCGACCAACGTGCTGTCATTCCCCTGTGATGCGGCCGTGCCGGAATTGTCCTTGCTGGGCGACCTCGTCATCTGTGCGCCGGTGGTCGCCGCCGAGGCCCGCGCGCAGGGCAAGGCCGTCGAGGCGCACTGGTCGCACCTGGTGGTGCACGGGGTGCTGCACTTGCTCGGCTTCGACCACATCGGCGACCATGAAGCCGAGACCATGGAGGCCGAGGAGCGCGCGATCCTGGCGCGGCTGGGCTATCCCGACCCCTATTGAAGGAACATATCCAATCCGCTCATGAGTGAGGATTCCGAATCCGACAGTAGCCGCTCGTCCTCGAACGGCTGGCTGCGCCAACTCGGCCAGAGCCTGGCCGGCCCGCCGCGCGATCGCGACGAGTTGACGGAGATCCTGGGCGAGGCCCAGCGCAACGACCTACTGGACGGCGACGCCCTCTGGATGATGAAGGGCGTGCTCAATGTCTCCGAAATCCAGGTGCGGGACATCATGGTGCCGCGCTCGCAGATGGTGGTGGTGGAGCGTGACGCCGAGCCCGCCGCCATCCTGCCCACCGTGATCGAGTCCGGGCACTCGCGATTTCCGGTGATCGGCGACTCGCGCGACGAGGTGGTCGGCATCCTGCTCGCCAAGGATCTGCTGCGTCTGGCCCTGGACGAGAACGGCGAGGCCGGTTTCGATATGCGCCAGGTGCTGCGGCCGGCGGTGTTCGTGCCCGAGGCCAAGCGCGTCAACGTGCTGCTCAAGGAATTCCGGGCCTCGCGCAACCACATGGCGGTGGTGGTCGACGAGTACGGCGGCGTCGCCGGACTGGTCACCATCGAGGATGCCCTGGAGCAGATCGTCGGCGACATCGACGACGAGTACGACACCGCCGAGGGCGCCTACATCATGCGCCAGGACGCCAACCGCTTCCTGGTGCGCAGCCTGACGCCGGTGCCCGAGTTCAACCGCTACTTCGGCGCCACCTTCTCGGACGAGGAGTTCGACACCATCGGCGGCTTGGTGATGCACGAATTCGGGCACATGCCCAAGCGCGGCGAAACGGTGGTCGTTGACCGCTTCCAGTTCAACGTCCAGCGCGCCGACTCGCGCCGCATCCACCTGTTCCAGATGGCGGTGCTGCCCGAGGCCGAGGGCGCGTGATCGGGAACGGTGGGGCGCCGGCGCCGGCGGTCGGCTCTCTCGCGCGCGCCGGACGTTTCATGCTCGACTTTCCCTTGCCGCTGCTGCTCGGCGCGGCCGCCACGCTCGGATTCGCGCCGTTCGGCTGGTACCCGGTCACGGTGCTGGCCCTCGCCGGGCTGCTCGCGTTGTGGCGGGACGCCGGCCCTCGGCGCGCGGCCTGGCGCGGCTGGCTGTTCGGCCTGGGCCATTTCGGCACGGGCGTCTACTGGGTCTTCGTCAGTACCTATTACCACGGCGGCGCGCCGCTGCCGGTGGCGGTGCTGCTGGTCTGCCTGCTGCCGGCCTACATGGCCGTCTACCCGGCCCTGGTGGGGGCGCTCGCCGGCTACGGCGCCCGCCTGCCCCGCGTCGTCTGGGCGCTGCTGCTGGTGCCCGCCGCCTGGGCCCTGGGCGAGCTGGTACGGGCCCGTCTGGGTACCGGTTTCCCCTGGCTGTCGTCGGGCTATGCCCTGACCGATGCCGCGGTCACCGGCCTGGCGCCGCTCGGCGGCGTCTACCTGATCGGCGTGTTGCTGTTGACGCTGGCGGGGGCCGTCTACCTGCTGGCGGCCGGCGGTCTCGCGGACCGGCTTGTCGTGGCGGCTATCGGCGCGGCGTTGCCCGTGGCGGTGTGGCTGGCGCCGCCGGTCGAGTACTGGACGCAGCCCGAGGGCGAGCCGCTGGACATCGCCATCATCCAGGGCAATATCCCGCAGGATCTGAAATGGCTGCCCTCGGCCTTCGAGCCGACGCTGGAACGCTATCGCGAGCTCAACGACGTCGCCGAGGGACGGCTCATCGTCTGGCCCGAGGCCGCGGTGCCGGCGCTGGCCCACCAGGCGCGCGGCTATCTGGACAGCCTGGATGCCAGCGCGCAGGCGCGCGGGCGCACCCTGCTCGTGGGCGTGTTGCAATGGCCCGAGTACGAGGCACCTCTATACAACGCCGTCTACGCCCTGGGCGTGGACGAGGGACACTACTACAAGCGCCATCTGGTGCCCTTCGGCGAATATTTTCCGGTGCCCGATTTCATGCGCGCGATCATGGATGGCGTGAACATGCGCTACAGCAGTTTCGACCACGGCCCGGAAGAGCAGGAGCCGATCACCGTCGACGGCGTGGCGCTGGGGCTGTCCATCTGCTTCGAGGACGTGTTCGGCTACGAGATACGCAAGGCCCTGCCCGAAGCCGGCGTGCTGGTGAACATGACCAACGATGCCTGGTTCGACGGCACATCCGCGCCGCACCAGCATCTGCGCATCGCCCGCATGCGGGCGATGGAGGCGGGCCGGCCCATGCTGCGGGCGACCCAGACCGGTATCAGTGCCGCGATCGGGCCCGACGGACGCGTGCTGGCGCGCAGCGCGCACTACGCTGCCGACATCGTCGAGACGACAATCCAGCCGCGCTCGGGGACGACGCCCTACGTGCGTCACGGCGACCGGCCGCTGGCGCTGTACGCCCTGACCCTGTGCGTGCTCTGCCTGGTGGCGGCGCGCCTGGCGGGACCGCGCGCCGCCCGCTTCGCCTAGGCGAGGTGGGCACGCTACACTAGCGCGCTTTCCATTCCGGACCGACGACCGCCCGATGCGCGAGGACTACGACCCGCACGAGATCGAACGGCAGGTGCAGGCGCACTGGCAGGAGACCGACGCCTTCGCCGCGACCGAGGATCCCGGCCGCGAGAAATTCTATTGCCTGTCCATGTTCCCGTACCCGAGCGGGCGGCTGCACATGGGCCACGTGCGCAACTACACCATCGGCGACGTGATCTCGCGCTACCAGCGCATGTGCGGCAAGAACGTCCTCCAGCCGATGGGCTGGGACGCCTTCGGCCTGCCGGCCGAGAACGCGGCGATGAAGAACGGCGTACCCCCGGCACAGTGGACGCGCGAGAACATCGAGTACATGCGGGGGCAACTCCAGCGCCTGGGTTTCGCCTACGACTGGAACCGCGAACTGGCCACCTGCGACCCCGACTACTACCGCTGGGAGCAATGGCTGTTCACGCGGCTGTTCGAGAAGGGCCTGGTCTATCGCCGCAACGCGGTGGTCAACTGGGACCCGGTCGACCAGACCGTGCTCGCCAACGAGCAGGTGGTGGAGGGGCGCGGCTGGCGCTCCGGCGCGGTGGTCGAGCAGCGCGAAATCCCCCAGTGGTTCCTCAAGATCACCGCCTACGCCGATGAGCTGTTGGACGACCTCCAGCGGCTGGAGGGCTGGCCGGCGGCAGTGCGTACCATGCAGTCCAACTGGATCGGGCGCTCCGAGGGCGTGGAGATCGAATTCGACGTCGAAGGCCGTGACGACCGCCTGACGGTGTTCACTACCCGCCCGGACACCCTGATGGGCGCCACCTACATGGCCCTGGCCGCCGACCATCCGCTGGTCAAGGCCCTGGAGCCCGGCGATCCCGATCTGGCGGCATTCTGCGCCGAATGCCGCAGCATCGGCACCGCGGAGGCCGGCCTGGAGACCCGCGACAAGAAGGGTTACAGACTCGACCTGGAGGCGGTGCACCCGATCACCGGCGAACGGCTGCCGGTCTGGGTCGCCAACTTCGTGCTCATGGGCTACGGCACCGGCGCGATCATGAGCGTGCCCGCCCACGACGCGCGCGACTGGGAGTTCGCCCGGGCCTATGATCTGCCGATCAAGCCTGTGATCGCACCGGCCACGTTGGCGGACGACGAAGTACCCCCCTTTGAAAAAGGGGGGCAAGGGGGGATTTCCCCGCCGGATATCGCCGACGGCGCCTTCGAGGAACGGGGCGTGCTGGTGGATTCCGGCGACTACAGCGGCCTGGCCTCAGAGCAGGCTTTCGACGCCATCGCGGCGCGCCTAGAGTCCGAAGGCCGGGGCCGGCGGCGGACCCAGTACCGCCTGCGCGACTGGGGCATCTCGCGCCAGCGCTACTGGGGCTGCCCGATCCCCATCGTCCACTGCGACGACTGCGGCGCGGTGCCGGTGCCCGAGGACCGGTTGCCGGTGCGCCTGCCGGAGGATGTCACGCCCGAGGGCACCGGCTCGCCGCTGGCGCGGATGCCCGAGTTCTACGAGACGGACTGCCCCGCCTGCGGCAAGGCGGCGCGGCGCGAGACCGACACCTTCGACACCTTTGTGGAATCGTCCTGGTACTACGCCCGCTATGCCTGCCCGGACAACGACAGCGCCATGCTCGACGCGCGCGCCGACTACTGGCTGCCGGTCGACCAGTACGTGGGCGGCGTCGAGCACGCGATCCTGCACCTGCTGTACGCACGTTTCTTCCAGAAGCTGTTGCGCGACGAGGGCCTGGCCGGGGCCGACGAGCCGTTCGCGCGCCTGCTCACCCAGGGCATGGTGCTCAAGGACGGGGCCAAGATGTCCAAGTCCAAGGGCAATACCGTCGACCCCGGCGAGATGATCGAGCATTACGGCGCCGATACCGTGCGCCTGTTCATGATGTTCGCGGCGCCGCCGGAGCAGTCCCTGGAGTGGTCCGACGCCGGCGTCGAGGGCGCCTACCGTTTCATCAAGCGTCTGTGGCGCCTGGTGCAGGTTCATGCCGCGACCGGCCCGGCACCGATCGCCGATCCCGAGGCGCTTGACGACGGTCAGCGGGAGCTGCGCCGCAAGCTGCACGAGACCGTGGCCAAGGTCGGCGACGATATCGGCCGGCGCTATACCTTCAATACCGCCATCGCCGCCGTCATGGAGTTGTGCAACACCCTGGGCCGTTTCCAGGACGATTCGCCCGGCGGCCGCGCGGTCATGCAGGAGGCCCTGGAGGCGGTGGTGTGCATGCTGGCCCCCATCGTGCCGCATGTCTGCCACGCGCTGTGGCGGGCCCTGGGCCGCGACGACGAGCTGCTGGACGCGCCCTGGCCGGAACACGATCCGGGCGCGCTGGCGGTGGCCCGCGCCGAGATCGTGGTCCAGGTCAACGGCAAGGTGCGCGGGCGCATCGAGGTGCCCGCCGAGGCCGACGAGGCGAGCATCGAGGCGGCGGCGCTGGCCGAGCCCAACGTCGCCCGGTTCGTGGCCGACAAGACGATCCGCAAGCGCATCGTCGTGCCCGGCAAGCTGGTCAACCTGGTGGTGTGACATGAACCGCGCGATCGCAGCCGCCCTCGCGGGCGCCCTGATCCTGACCCTGGCCGCCTGCGGTTTCCGGCTGCAGGGCACGGCGCCGTTGCCCGGCGGCGTGGACAGCGTGCGAGTGACCTTCGATCAGCCCTATGGCGTGGCGGAGCCGCCGCTGGTGCTGGTCCTCGAGCAGCGGCTGCGCGCCCGCGGCGCCCTCGGCGGCGGCGATGCCGACGCCCGGCTGCACATAGCCGAGATCAATACGCGGCGCCGCCTGCTGGCGGTCAGTCCGGAGGACGCGCGCGGCGCGGCCTACGAGCTGGAGACCGAGGCGGTGTTCGACCTCCGGATCGGCGGCAAGACGCGCCTGGCGCACGAGAGCCTGACGGTGCGCCGCGAATACAGCTTCGACGATACCGCGCGCTTGGCCGCCGAAGCCGAGCGCGAGGAATTGGAACAGGCGATGCAGGCGGAGCTGGCGGATTTGATCCTGCTGCGGCTGGACGCGGTCGATGCCGCGGAATGAGCCGCCGCCCGGCGATGCCGCGCCGCCCGATCCCGAACGGGCGGCGGCGCTGCTGCGTCATCGGCGCAGCGTCGAGCGCTTCCGGCCGGAGCGGCCGCCGCCGGCGCTGATCGAGGCCGCCGTGGAATGCGCCCGCTGGGCACCCAATCACCATCTGACCCAGCCCTGGCGTTTCTACGACCTGGGGCCGGAGACCGCCGCCGCGGTGGTGGCGCTCAATGCCGACCTCGTGGCCGCCCGCAAGGGCGAGGCGGCGGCGGAGGCCAAGCGCCGGCGCTGGGGCGCGGTCCCGGGCTGGCTGGTGGTGACCCAGCGCCGCAGCGACGATCCGTTGCGCGAGCGCGAGGACTACGCCGCCTGCTGTTGCGCCATCCAGAACCTGATGCTGTTCCTGGCGGCGCACGATGTGGGCACCAAGTGGACCACGGGTGATGTCACCCGCGAGCCCCGCTTCTACGAGATCGCGGGCATCGATGCCGGCGCGGAGGACGTGACCGGGCTCGTCTGGTACGGCTACCCGGCGCACCGGCCGCGGTCGCGCCGGCTGCCGGTGTCCGAAATCCTGCGGACCCTGCCGTGACATCGGGCCCGGCCGGGGCGCCATACATTGCAAACGGGGGCGCGTTTCGGTAATATCGCGCGCCTTTCGGGGCCGCATCGCGGCTTCCTTTTCGGCAGTCGAGAGACGATCATGAAGACGTTTTCCGCGAAGAAGGGCGAAGTGCCCGGTGATTGGTATGTGGTCGACGCAGAAGGCAAGACCCTGGGTCGCCTGGCGTCCGAGGTCGCCTTTCGCCTGCGCGGCAAGCACAAGCCGGAGTACACCCCGCACGTGGATACCGGCGATCACATCGTGGTGATCAATGCCGAAAAGGTGAAGGTGACCGGCAACAAGCTCGACCAGAAGCGCTATTACCGGCACACCGGCTACCCCGGCAACATGAAGGAGACGCGCCTGGAGGACGCCCTGGAGCGGCATCCGGAGCGCGTGATCGAGACCGCGGTCAAGGGCATGCTGCCCAAGAACCCGCTGGGCCGCGACATGTACCGCAAGCTGCGCGTGTACCGGGGTGCCGAGCACCCGCACGCCGCCCAGCAGCCCCAGGCCTTGGAGATTTAGATAGATGGCTGACACCCAGAGCTACGGCACCGGCCGCCGCAAGACCGCCACCGCGCGCGTCTTCATCAAGCCCGGCAAGGGCGACATCGTCGTCAACAAGAAGCCGCTGGACGAGTATTTCGGCCGGCCCACCTCGCGCATGATCGTGCGCCAGCCGCTGGAAGCGACCGATTCCGTGGAGCGCTTCGATATCTACGCCACCGTCGAGGGCGGTGGGCCCAACGGCCAGGCCGGCGCCATCCGCCACGGCCTCGCCCGCGCGCTGATCGACTACGACGAGACCCTGCGCGGCACCCTGCGCGCCGCCGGCTACGTCACCCGCGACGCGCGCAAGGTCGAGCGCAAGAAGATCGGTCTGCACAAGGCCCGCAAGGCACCGCAATACTCGAAGCGTTAGCTTCGAGCATCGCGGCGCAGGTTACGGGTTACAGGTTTACGGGTTACAGGGAAGTCACCTTGCGCCGGACATGGAACGTTTCACGGACCTGGAGGTCTGGAAACGCGGTTGCAGATTGACCGTGAAGGTCTACGAAGCCCTCGCCACCACGCGCGAGTACGGTTTCAAGGACCAGGTCACTCGCGCCGCCCTGTCTATCCCCTCGAATGTGGCCGAGGGATATGACAGAGGCTCTACCGCGGAGTACATCCAGTTCCTCAACTACGCGAAGGGCTCTTGCGCCGAGTTGCGGACTCAACTGTATATCGGCACGAAAATAGGAGTTGTTGAAAAGGCACAGTCTTCGGAGTTGATCGAGGAAGCCGGACAGATAACGCGGATGCTTCAGTCCATGGTCAACACGCTGACCAACCCCGAACCCTGAATGCCTTAACCCCTGTAACCTGTAATCTGTAACCTGAATCCCGATTTTGGGGGATCGTCTAACGGTAGGACAGCGGACTCTGACTCCGTCAATCCAGGTTCGAATCCTGGTCCCCCAGCCAACAGCGAAAAGCCCGCCTCCAAGGCGGGCTTTTTGTTGTTTCGTGAGAATCCCGGGATTCGAACCGGTTCGACCGATCCGCAATGGCGGATCGGAACAGCGGAGCGTAGCGACGCTGGCCCGAAGGGCGAGGGGCGTAAGCCCCGAGTAATCCTGGTTCCCCGGCCAACAATTTTTCTTGGCGAGCGCAGCGAGCTTAGAAGAATGTTGCCCCGGACCCCGATCCGGGGCCTAGAAAGCCCGCCGTTTAAGGCGGGTTAAGGCGGGCTTTGTCGTATCTGGCCCCCGGACTGCGATCCGGGGCCTGGAAGGCCCGCCGCCAGGCGGGCTTTTTCATGCGATTCACAGCCGCATATCGAACGCCACCGTGCGGATCAGGGCCACCACCGGCATACCCTCGCGCAAGTCCATTTCCGCGAGAGACTTGCGGGTGAGCCGGGCGCGCAGCGCCTGGCCGCCGACGCGCAGACGCAGCTCGACCGCGCTGCCCGTGCCGATCTCGCCGATGCGTTCGATGGTGGCGTGCAGCCGGTTGCGGTAGCTGGTGGCGGCCGGGTCCGACAGGGCCAGGGCGACGTCGCGCACCGGCACGCGCAGCCGCAGGGTCGTGCCGGCGGGCTCGTCCACGGCCGGCACGGTCAATCGCTGGCCGTCGGCCAGGGCGAGATCCGTGAGGGCGTAGTCGGTTTCATGGCGTTCCACGGTGGCGGCAAGGACGGAGACGGCGTCGAAGCCGCCGAGATGAGGTGTCAGGTCGAATCGGGCCAGCAGCTCGTCGAGCGGCCCCTGGGCCAGCACACCGCCGTTCTCGATCAGGACCAGCCGATCGGCGACGGCGGCGATCTCGCCCGGCTCGTGACTGACGTAGGCGACCGGAATGTCCACCTCGCGCACCAGCCGGCCGATGTAGCGCAGCATCTCCCGCTTGCGGGCCTCGTCGAGGCCGGTCAGGGGCTCGTCCAGGAGCAGCAGGCGGGGCTCGGTGAGCAGGGCACGGCCGATGGCCACCCGGCGGGCCTCGCCGCCGGAGAGCGTGGCCGGGAAGCGGGCGAGCAGGTTGTCCAGGCCCAGCAGCGCCACGATGTCGTCGAAGCACCGCCGCCCGGCGGCACGCATGCCGTAGGTCAGGTTGCCGCGCACGCGGTAATGCGGGAACAGCCGGGCCTCCTGGAACACCACGCCGAGGCCGCGTCGGTGTGGCGGCACGAAGTGCCCGCGCGCGGTATCGGTCAGGATATCGCCGCCGATACGGATGGTGCCGGCGTCCGGCCGGTCCAGGCCCGCGATCAGCCGCAACAGACTGGTCTTGCCGCTGCCCGAGGCGCCGAACAGGGCGGTGACGCCGCGCGCCGGGATGGCCAGCGACGTCGCCAGGCGGAAATCGCCCAGACGCTTGCGCACGTCCAGCTCGACGCCGGTGTCGTCAGGCTGCAGGCCGACGGCATCCATGGTCAGGCGTCCCGCCCCTGCAGACGCCGCCGCGCGCGCCGGGCGAGCGCCTCCGACACCAGGATCGCGAGCATCGCGATCGCCACCGACACGGCGCACAAACGCGCCGCCGCGGCCTCACCGCCGGGTGTCTGGAGCATGGTGTAGAGCGCCAGCGGCAGGGTGCGGGTCTCGCCGGGTATGTTGGCGGCAAAGGTGATGGTGGCGCCGAATTCCGATAGTGCCCGTGCGAAGGCCAGCACCGTCCCGGTCAGCAGGCCGGGCAGGGCCAGGGGCAGGGTGATCGTGAGCCAGACGCGCCGCCGGCTCGCGCCCAGGGTGGCGGCCGCCGCCTCCAGGCCCGGGTCCACCGCCTCCAGGGACAGGCGCACGGCGCGCACCAGCAGGGGGAAGGCCATGACGCCGCCGGCCACCGCCGCCCCCTGCCAGGTGAAGGGCAGTGAGATGCCCAGCCACCGGTCCAGCCACTGGCCGAGCCAGCCCTGACGGCCGAGCGAGATCAGCAGCAGGTAGCCGACCACCACCGGCGGCAGCACCAGGGGCAGGTGCAACAGTCCTTCGAGCAGGGCCTTGCCGCGGAATTCCTTTCTCGCCATCAGCCAGGCCAGAAGCACGCCGGGGACCAGGATCCATCCCACGGCCGTCCCCGCGACCCGGAGGCTGATCAGGATGGCCTGCCATTCGGCGTCGGAGAGCATGTCAGTCCCGGGCGGGCGTGAAGCCGAAATCCGCGAACATCGCCATCGCTTCGTCGCCGCCCAGCCACTCGCGGAATGCCCGGGCGGCAGGGTTCGGCGAGGTTCCCACCAGGGCGGCCGGGTAGGCGATGGGATCGTGGCTGTCGGCGGGGAACAGTCCCAGGCGCACGACATCGTCGGCGGCGTGCGCGTCGCTACGGTAGACGATGCCCAGCGGCGTTTCGCCGCGCTCGACCAGGGCGAGCGCGGCGCGGACATTGTCGGCCCGTGCCAGCCGGCCCGCGAGAGCGTCCCACATGCCCAGCGAAATCAAGGCCCGACGCGCATAAATGCCCGCCGGCACGTGCGCGGGGTCACCGACGGCGAGGCGTTCGTCGCCGTGCAGAAGGGCGACCAGCGGCCGGTCGTCCGCGCCCGGCGCGTATTCGCGGATGCCGCTGGTCGCCGATGCCACCACGGCCAGGCGGTTGCGCAGCAGATCGCCGCGGGCATGCAGCGGGATGCCCCGGTCCGCGAGCCAGTCCATCCACTGCCGGTTGGCGGCGATATATAGGTCCGCCGGGGCGCCGTGCGCGATCTGGCGCGCCGCGGTGGACGAGGCGGCGTAGACCGGCACCACGTCGACCCCGCGGGTGGACTCGTAACGCTCGACGGCTGCGTCTAGGGCGTCCGCCAGCGAGGCGGCGGCGAACACTCGCACCGTCGGTGCCGCCTCCGCGGCCACGGATGCCGCGAGTGTCAGCAGCAGGACGACGGCCGCGGCGAGCGCGCGGCGCGCCGGAGGACGGGACCCCGGAACGGCGGTCATGCGCGACCTCGTTATGTACGTTCGGATATAGCGAAGACTATATACCCATTGCGGGGACGCGGCCAATACATCGTCAATTCGCGTCCCCGCGGCGTGCGACCAGCGACAGCAATGCCCCGGCGTCGTCGGAGCATGCCGGATCGAGCAGGGCCTCCAGGGCCCGGAACCGGTCCAGGACCTCGCGGCCCAGGCGGGTCAGGTGCGCCCCGCCGCGCTCGCGCCCCCCGGTGGCGGTCTCGACGGCGCGCTCCGGCAGGTGGCGGTTCATGGTGTCGATGAGCTGCCAGGCCTTCTTGTAGCTCATGCCGAGCTCGCGGCTGGCGGCGCTGATCGACCCCGTGCGGTCGATGGCTGCCAGCAGATCGGCCTTGCCGGGGCCGACCACGACATCGCGGCCGGCGACAAGGCGGAGCTGAAAGGTCGGCTCGGGATGGTGCGTTCGTGTCATGGTCCGGTCTCGTCGCCGCCCGGCGGGATCGCCGGGCCGTTTGCGCCATAATACGCGCCCGCCGGCGCCGGCCGCCCCGTCGCCGATACGAAACCCGACAACTGCCCGAACCGACTCATGGCCCGCCACCGCTGGACCGATTTCGCCCGCGACGCCGCCACCCAGACCCGGCTGGCGCTGCCGATCATGGGCGCGCAACTCGCCCTCGTGGGCATGGGCGCGGCCGACACCATCATCGTCGGCCGCTATTCCGCGCACGACCTGGCGGCGGTGGCGGTGGGCAGCAGCATCTGGTTTCCGGCGCTGCTGTTCCTGTCCGGGGTCCTGATGGCCGTGACGCCGCACGTGGCCAGACTGTATGGTGGCGGTCGCGCGCGCGAACTGGGCGCGTATCTCGGCAATGCCCTGTGGCTGGGCGTGGTCGCCGGTGGATTGGCGGCCGCGGCGCTGCTGCTGGCGGAACGCGGGCTGGCGGTGAGCGGGATCGATCCGGGCGTCTGCCGCAGTGCCGCCGCCTATCTCGCCGGCGTGGCCGCCGGCATGCCGGCGATCGGCGTGTTCCAGGTGTTGCGCAGCCTGTGCGAGGGCCTGCACGACACCCGGCCGATCCTCTGGGTCAGCCTGGTCGGGTTGGCGGTGGATGCGCCGGCCAATTACCTGCTGGTTTTCGGCGGGTTCGGCGTGCCGCCGCTGGGGGCGCTGGGCTGCGGCATCGCCACCGGCCTGGCGATGTGGACCATGACCGGCGCGCTCTGGCTGTACGTGCGCCGCGCGCCGGCCTACACCGCCACGGGGCTGTTCGAGCGGCGTTGGCGGTTGCGCCGGGCGCCGACGCTGCACGTGCTGCGGGTGGGGCTGCCGATCGGGTTGTCACTGTTCTTCGAGGTCACCCTGTTCGCGGCCATCACCCTGCTGGTGGCGGGGCTGGGCACCACCGTGGTGGCCGCCCACCAGATCGCGCTCAACGTCTCCACGGTTCTGTTCATGGTGCCGTTGAGCCTGGGCATGGCCCTGACCGTGCGGGTGGGTTTCGCCCGCGGCGGCGACGATCCCGCGGCGGCCCGCCGCTGCGCCGCCAACGGCATGCGCCTGGGCGGGTTCCTGGGCCTGGTCCAGGCCGGCTGCATGCTGGTCGGCGCCGAATACGCGGTGCGTCTCTATACCGCGGATCCGGCGGTCCGGGATCTCGCGGTCTCGCTGATCCGCCTGGCGGCCTTCTTCCAGCTGTCGGATACCCTGCAGGTGACGGCCGCCGGCGCGCTGCGCGGCTACGAGGCGACCCGCAGCATCATGCTCATCACGCTGCCCTCGTACTGGCTGGTGGGGCTGGGCACCGGTATCTGGCTGGCCCTGTCGGACCTGCCGCCGGGGCCGCTCGGCGTGCACGGCTTCTGGATCGGCATGCTGGCGGGCCTGAGCGTGGCGGCGGCGCTGCTGGCCTGGCGGTTGCGGGTGGTGGGCCGCGCCGCCGCTGCCTGAGCCGTGCCGGTGCGACAGGGTATGCTGGGGCCCCGATCGCGCCAACACCGTTGCCGATGAACTGGTTTGCCGACAATGCCCACCTGGTCACCGGCCTGCTCACCGCGGGGTTGGGCGCCATCGTCTACTGGACCGACCGCGACAACGCCCTGAGCCGGCCCCTGGCGCTGTGCCTCGCCGCCATCGGTGTCGCCGTCCTGCTCGACGAGACCCGGATCGGCGGCTGGCTGCCGACCGTGATGCTGGAGAGCGTGCGCGCGCTGGCGATCCTGGCCGGGGTGGAGTGGGGACGGCGCATCGGCAACACGGCCAGCGGCCGCGCGCGGGCGGCGGCCAACGGCCTGTTCCGGGCCGCGCAGATCCTGGTGCTGGTGTACTGGGGACTGTCGCTGGGCTACGTGGTGCTGTTCACCGACGCCGCGAGCACCGACGCGCCGGGCCTGATCCGCACGCGGCCGCTGGAGTTCGCGGTATTCGCGCCGGTGCTCGGCTCCGCCATGCTCTGCGCGGCCATCGCCATCCTCCTGCTGCTGGCGGTGCGTATCGACCGTGCCGAGGCGGTGCGGCTGCGGGTGCTGTTCTTCGCGGCGCCGTTCCTGCTCGCGGCACTGGTGGTGGGCGAAACCCTGGTGCCGATCACCATCGCCCTGGGGCTGCTGGTGGTGATCTACGGCTCCATGCGCTATCTGATCATCCAGACCGAGCGGGGGCGGCTCATGGGCCGGTTCCTGTCCCCCGAGGTGGAGCGGCTGGTGCGCACCGAGGGCATGGATCGCGTCCTGCGGCTGCGGCGCCGCCCCGTGAGTATCGTGGTCTGCGATCTGCGCAGGTTCACGGCCTTCGCCCGGGCGAACGATTCAGAGACCGTGGCGGCGACCCTGGAACGTTTCTACGCCGCCGTGGGGGCGGTGGCGGCCGAGCACGGCGGGACGGTCAAGGATCATGCCGGCGACGGCGTCCTGGTCCTGGTCGGTGCGCCCCTGTCGGTTACCGACCACGCCGCGGTCGCCGCGGCGCTGGCCGTGGACCTGACCGCCCGGGTCCGCGAGGCGCTGGCGGAGGTCGCGCCCGATCTGGGTCTGGGCGTGGGGATCGCCACCGGCACGGTCACCGTCGGCGCTATGCGCGGCGCGGGCCAGCTCGAGTACATGGCGGTGGGCAACGCGGTGAACCTGGCGGCGCGTCTGTGCGACCGGGCCGAGGACGGCGAGATCCTGATCGACGATCGCACCCGCGCCGCCGTGGCCGACCGCGGCCATGCGATCGAGGCACGACCCCCGGAACGCCTCAAGGGCTTCGACGAACCGGTGCCGGTGTTCGCCTTGCGGCGATTTTGAAAGAATATCCGCAGATTACGCAGATTCACGCAGATTTTTCAGGAACAGATTCTTTCAATCTGTGTCCATCTGCGTAATCTGTGGATTATTCTTTCTTGACCAGCTCGCCGAAGGTTCCGGTCAGCTTGTCCAGCTTGGGCTGCGCGACCATGCAGACGTAGGGCTGCATGGGATTGCTGGCGACGAAGTCCTGGTGATAGCCCTCGGCCTCGTAGAAGGCGTCCAGCGGTTCCAGGGTGGTAACGATGGGGGCGCCGAACAGGCCGGTGCGTTCGATCTGGTCGATGTAGGCCTCGGCGACGTGCTTGCGGGCGTCGTCCGCGTAGAACACCGCGGAGCGGTATTGCGGGCCGCGGTCGGCGCCCTGGCGGTTGAGCTGGGTGGGGTCGTGGGCGACGCCGAAGAACACTCGCAGTAGCGTGCCGTAGCTGATCCGTGCCGGGTCGTAGCGCACCCGGACGGCCTCGGCGTGGCCGGTATTGCCGGTGCACACGGACTCGTAGTCGGCGGTTTCGGCGCTGCCGCCGGCATAGCCGGAGGTGACTTCCGTGACGCCGTCCAGGGCCTGGAACACCGCCTCCGTGCACCAGAAGCAACCGCCGGCCAGGACCGCCTCGCCGTCGTCCTCGGCGGCCGGCAGGTCGCGTTCGGGCTCGGGGAGGGTCGGGCTCATCGTTCGATTTTCTCCACCCCGCCGGCGCCGGCCACCAGGAGCACGTCCGCCGGCCGGCGCGCGAACAGGCCGACCGTGACCACGCCCGGGATGGCGTTGATGGCGTCCTCCAGTTCGATCGGGTTGAGGATCTCCAGGTTGTGCACGTCCAGGATGACGTTGCCGTTATCGCTGGTGAAGCCCTCGCGCAACTCGGGCTCGCCGCCGAGCTTGACCAGGCGCCGTGCCACGAAGCTGCGGGCCATCGGGATCACTTCCACGGGCAGCGGGAAACGGCCGAGCAGCCCGACGCGCTTGGATTCGTCGACCACGCACACGAACCGCCGGCTGGCGGATGCGATCACCTTCTCGCGGGTCAGCGCGCCGCCGCCGCCCTTGATCAGTTCCAGGTGGTCGTTGCTCTCGTCGGCGCCGTCCACGTACAGCGGCAGGTCGCCGGCCGTATTGAGGTCCACCACGTCGAGGCCCGCGGCCTTGAGGCGCGTGGTCGTGGCCTCCGAGCTGGACACGCAACCGGCCAACTCCGGTTGCCGCTCGGCGAGCACGTCGATGAAATGATTCACCGTGGAGCCGGTACCCACACCCAGGTACTCGCCCTCGGCGACGTATTCGTAGGCCGCCTCGGCGGCCCGGCGTTTCAGTGTGTCCTGGTCGGTCATGGTGAGCAGGTTACAGGTTGCGGGGGACAGGTTACAGGGCGTCGTCACGCATTACGCAGCGGGGCGTTCCCCGAAAACGGCCGTGCCGACGCGCACGATGGTCGCGCCCTCGGCGACGGCCGCCTCCAGGTCGCCGGTCATGCCCATGGACAGCGTGTCCAGGGACAGGCCGGCCGCGTTCAGCTCGTCGCGCAGGCGGCGCAGGGCGGCGAACGGGGCGCGCTGCGCCGCCGGGTCTTCGCTGGGCGCAGGGATCGCCATCAGACCGCGCAGGCGCAGGCGGGGGAATCCGGCCACGGCTCGGGCCAACTCGAGGGCGTCGGCCGGTGCCACGCCCGATTTGCTGGCCTGGTCGTCGATGTTGACCTGCAGGCAGACCTCGAGCGGGGGGAGGTCGTCCGGGCGCTGATCGGACAACCGGCGCGCGATCTTGAATCGGTCCACGGAATGCACCCAGTCGAAGGCCGCGGCGATGTCGCGGGTCTTGTTCGACTGGATCGGGCCGATGAAATGCCAGGTCAGGTCGCGCCCGCGCAGGGCCTCGATCTTGGGCAGCGCTTCCTGGAGGTAGTTCTCGCCGAAGTCCCGTTGGCCGGCCTCGGCCGCGGCGGCGATATCGTCGGCCGGACGCGTCTTGCTCACCGCGACCAGACGTATCCCGTCCGGCGGGCGGCCGGCGGCGTGCGCGGCCTCGATGATGCGTGTGCGTACACGCTCCAGGTTGTCGGCGGGTCGGCTCATGGGGTCAGGCACAAGCTGAAAGGCGCAAGATGAAAGCAGGAACGCCGGCCGTGTGCAACGGCGCCGGGGCTATACTGCCGTCATCTTCCCTCATTCGCCTTTCATCTTTACTCTTTGGAACTTATGGATATCTCGCAACTGCTCGCGTTCTCGGTGAAACAGGGCGCCTCGGACCTTCATCTGTCCGCGGGCCTGCCGCCCATGATCCGCGTGGACGGCGACATGCGCCGGATCAATCTCCCGGCGATGGCGCACAAGCAGGTCTACGACCTGGTCTACGACATCATGAACGACAAGCAGCGCAAGGCCTACGAGGAATTCCTCGAGACCGACTTCTCGTTCGAGATTCCGGGCTTGGCGCGCTTCCGCGTGAACGCCTTCAACCAGAACCGGGGCGCGGGCGCGGTGTTCCGCACCATTCCCTCGGAGGTTCTGACCCTGGAAGACCTGGGCGCGCCGGGCGTGTTCAAGGAACTGTCGGAGTTGCCGCGCGGCATCGTTCTGGTGACCGGCCCCACCGGGTCCGGTAAGTCGACCACCCTGGCGGCCATGGTGAACCACAAAAACGAGAGCGAGATGGGCCACATCCTCACCGTGGAGGACCCCATCGAGTTCGTGCACGAGTCCAAGAAGAGCCTGATCAACCAGCGCGAGGTGCATCGCGACACGCTCGGCTTCAACGAGGCCCTCCGCAGTGCGCTGCGCGAGGACCCCGACTGCATCTTGGTGGGTGAGCTGCGCGACCTGGAGACCATTCGCCTGGCCCTGACCGCGGCCGAGACCGGCCACTTGGTGTTCGGCACCCTGCACACCTCCAGCGCGGCCAAGACCGTGGACCGCATCATCGACGTCTTTCCCTCCGCGGAAAAGGACATGATCCGGGCCATGCTCTCGGAGTCGCTGCGCGCCGTGATCTCGCAGACACTGCTCAAGAAGCGGAGCGGCGGCCGCATCGCCGCGCACGAGATCATGATCGGCACGCCCGCCATCCGGAACCTGATCCGCGAGAACAAGGTGGCCCAGATGTACTCCTCGATCCAGACCGGCCAGGCCCAGGGCATGCAGACCCTGGACCAGTGCCTGACCGAGTTGGTCCGCAAGGGTCAGGTCACGCGCGAGGAGGCCCGCCGGCGGGCCGCCAACAAGGATGCGTTTTGAGGGTCGGAAAGATGAAAGCTGAAAGATTCAAGAGTGAAAGACGAGCGACTGGCGCGGTCGCTGGCCGGCTCGCATCCCGGCCCTTGACGCTCTCCCACGGAGCCTAGCGACTCATGGAACGTGATCAGGCACTCAAGCTGGTGATGGAGCTGCTGCGGCTGCTCAAGGCCAAGGGCGGCTCGGACCTGTTCCTGACCGCCGGCTTTCCGCCGGCGATCAAGCTCGACGGCGAGCTGACCCCGGTGATGGAGAAGCCGCTGTCCAACGAGAACGCGGCCATGGTGGTGCGGGCGTTGATGAACGATCGTCAGGCCAAGGAGTTCGACGCCACCAAGGAATGCCAGTTCGCGATCAGCCCGAGCACCGGGCGTTTCCGCGTGTCCGCCTTCGTGCAGCAGGGCCGGGTGGGTGCGGTGCTGCGTACCATCAACACCGAGATCCCGACCTTCGAGGATCTCGATCTGCCCGAGGCGCTCAAGGACGTGGTGATGTCCAAGCGCGGCCTGGTGATCTTCGTGGGCGCCACCGGCTCCGGTAAGTCGACCTCGCTGGCGGCGATGATCGGTTATCGCAACGCCAACGCCGCCGGCCACATCATCAGCATCGAGGATCCGATCGAGTACGTGCATCCGCACAACAAGTCGGTCGTCACCCAGCGCGAGGTCGGCACCGATACCGATTCCTGGGACAACGCCCTCAAGAACACCCTGCGCCAGGCGCCGGACGTGATCCTGATCGGCGAGGTGCGCGAGCGCGAGACCATGGAATACGCGATCCAGTTCGCGGAGACCGGTCACCTGGTGCTCTGCACCCTGCACGCCAACAGCGCCAACCAGGCCCTGGATCGTGTGATCAACTTCTTCCCCGAGGAGAAGCGCGAGCAGGTACTCATGGACCTCTCGCTGAATCTGCGGGCGATCATCTCCCAGCGGCTGGTGCGCCGCGAGGGCGGCGGTCGCATCGCGGCCATGGAGATCATGCTCAACACGCCGCTGATCTCGGACCTGATCTTCAAGGGCGAGGTCAACCAGATCAAGGAAGTGATGCAGCGCTCCACCGAGCAGGGCATGGTCACCTTCGACCAGTTCCTGTTCGAGCTGTTCGAGCGTGGCGTGATCGACTACGCCGAGGCGCTGCGCAACGCCGACTCCCAGAACGAGCTGCGGCTCAACATCAAGCTGCATTCCAAGCGTAGCCGCCAGGATCTGGACGACGACGAGATGGTGCGCTCGATGAGCGTGCAGGAGGACGAGGACGATCCGGGAACCCTGACCCGCTAACCGAACCGCCATGAAGGATATCGCCCCCTATCTGCAACTGGCCGTCGACAAAGGCGCCTCCGATCTCTATTTCACCACCAACGCCCCGGTGATGGTCCGCATCCAGGGCGAGACCTACTCGGTTAGCGGTCAGGGCGGCTCGCGGCTGTCCCAGGAGCAGATCGCGGAGCTGGCCTACGGCATCATGACGCCCGAGCAACAGGCCACCTTCCGGTCGGTGCGCGAGGTCGATTTCGCCATCCGGTTCCGCGACGGCGGCCGCTTCCGCGTCAACGTCTTCCGGCAGCGCGGCTCGGTGGCCATGGTCCTGCGCAACATCGGCGACGTGCCGCGCCTGGAGGACCTCGGCATGCCGCCGATCCTGTCCGAACTGGCGATGCGCAAGCGCGGTCTGGTGCTGTGCGTGGGGGCCACCGGCTCGGGCAAGTCCACCACGCTCGCGGCGATGATCAACCACCGTAACGAGAACGCCACCGGCCATATCCTCACGGTGGAGGAGCCGGTGGAATTCGTGCATCCGCACAAGCGCTCGATCGTGAACCAGCGCGAGTTGGGCGTGGACACCCGTTCCTACGGCAATGCGCTGCGTTCGGCCATGCGCGAGGCGCCGGACGTGGTCCTGATCGGCGAGATCCGCGATCGCGAGACCATGGAGGCCTGCGTGCAGCTCGCCGGCACCGGCCATCTCGCCATCTCGACCCTGCACGCCAACAACGCCTACCAGACCCTGCAGCGGATCGTGAGCCTGTTCCCCCACGAGCAGCGCGAGCAGCTTTACATGGATTTGTCGTTGAACCTGCGGGCGATCGTGTCGCAGCGGTTGGTGCCGAGCCGCGAGGGCCACCGCGTGGCCGCGCTGGAGATCCTGGTGAACACACCCTATGTCGCGGAGCTCATCCTGAAGGGCCGTTTCGAGGCCGTACGCGAGGCCATGGCGGATTCCGCCCACAGCAAGGGGATGTGCACGTTCGACGACTCCCTCTACGAGCTCTACCAGGCCGGCCGTATCGACCGCGAGGTGGCCCTGGCGAACGCCGATTCCCGCGACAACCTGGAAAACCGGATAGCCTTCAGCGCCTGAGCCGCGGGTGCGGCTCAGGCGCTGAAGGCAGGTTGCAGGTTACGGGTTACAGGTTACAAGTGGCGGGCTTGGCTTATGATGGCGCGCGATGAACGGCCACGGTAAGTTCGATCCACCATGACTCCAAAAGACGACTCCCCCCTGTCCCCTGTAACCTGTAACCTGCAACCTGATGCCGCGAAAGCGGTCGTAGGCTGGCGCGAATGGGTCGGATTGCCGGACCTGGGTATCGACCGCATCAAGGCGAAGATCGATACCGGCGCGCGGACATCGGCACTGCACAGCTTCGCGCTCGAGGCCTACCGCGACAAGGGCGCGCCCTGGGTCCGGTTCGGGGTGCATCCCCTGCAGCGGAACCACACGCGCGAGATCTGGTGCACGGCCGAGATCATCGACGAGCGTCGCGTCTCGGACTCGGGCGGCCACCGCGAGTGGCGCTACGTCATCGGCACGCGGCTGCGGCTGGGGCCGGACACCTGGCCGGTGGAGCTGACCTTGACCGCGCGCGATACGATGCTTTTCCGGCTTTTGGTCGGGCGCACGGCGATGCGCGCCCTGTGGGTCGACCCGAGTGCCTCCTATCTGACCGGCGGCGAAGAGGGATAACTGGATGGATTCGATGAAGATCACGATTCTCTCCCGCAACCGCAATCTCTACTCCACCCGCCGGCTCGTGGAGGCGGCGCGCGAGCGCGATCACGAGGTGTGGGTGATCGACCCGTTGCGCTGCTACATGAACATCGTCCCGCATGCGCCCGAGATCCACTTCAAGGGGCGCAAGCTGGAGGGCGGTGACGCCGTGATCCCGCGTATCGGGGCCTCCGTCACCTTCTACGGCACGGCGGTGCTGCGCCAGTTCGAGATGATCGGGGTCTATCCGCTCAACGAATCGGTGGCCATCTCGCGTTCCCGCGACAAGCTGCGTTCCATGCAGTTGCTCTCGCGCAAGGGTATCGGCGTGGCCGTGACCGGTTTCGCCCACTCCCCGGACGACACCGACGACCTGCTGGACCTGGTGGGCCGGCCGCCGTTCGTGATCAAGCTCACCGAGGGCACGCAGGGCAAGGGCGTGGTGCTGGCGGAGACCCGCAAGGCCGCGGAGTCGGTGATCGACGCCTTCCGCGGCCTGGACGCCCACTTCCTGGTGCAGGAGTTCATCAAGGAGGCCAAGGGCGCCGACATCCGCTGCTTCGTGATCGGCAACAAGGTGGTGGCTTCCATGAAGCGCCAGGCCAAGGAGGGCGAGTTCCGCTCCAACATCCATCGCGGCGGTGTCGCCACGCCCATCCGGATCACCCCGGAGGAACGCTCCACCGCGGTGCGGGCCGCCAAGATCATGGGCCTGAACGTGGCCGGCGTGGACCTGTTGCGTTCCAACCACGGCCCGGTGGTCATGGAGGTGAACTCCTCGCCCGGACTGGAGGGCATCGAGACCGCCACCGGCAAGGATGTGGCCGGCCAGATCATCCAGTTCATCGAGAAGCACAGTCGCTACGGCAAGACGCGGACGCGGGGCGGAGGGTAGCTTTTAGTACCCGGAGAGCAGTTTCCAGTTTCCAAAGAGCGGTTTCCGGTCGGAAACCGAATCCATGGTGAAATCCAAGCAAGCATCCATACCGGCCCTGACCATCGGCGGCACCCACATCCCCGCCGGGCAGCGCGTCACCCTCGATCTGCCGATCACTGATCTCTATACCCACGCCAAGCTGACCATGCCCGTGCACGTGGTGCGCGGCCGGCGGCCGGGGCCGACGGTGTTCGTTTCGGCCGCCCTGCACGGCGATGAGATCAACGGCGTGGAGATCATCCGCCGGCTGCTCAAGATGGCGGCGCTGCGGAGCCTGCGGGGGACGCTGATCGCGGTGCCCATCGTCAACGTGCACGGCTTCCTGCGGCATTCGCGCTACCTGCCGGACCGGCGCGATCTCAATCGCTGCTTCCCCGGCTCCGAACATGGCTCGGTGGCGGCGCGGCTGGCGCGGGTCTTCGTCGCCGAGATCCTGGAGAAATCCGACTACGGCATCGATCTCCACACCGGCGCGATCCATCGTCCGAACCTGCCGCAGATCCGCGCCAACCTGGACGATCCCGAGACCCGTCGCATGGCCGAGGCCTTCGGTTGTCCGCTTATGGTCAACGCCGCCTTGCGCGAGGGCTCGCTGCGCGAGTACGCGCATACCTGCGGCGTGCCGCTGTTACTGTACGAGGCCGGCGAGGCCCTGCGCTTCGACGAGTTTTCGATCCGGGCCGGGGTGCGCGGCGTGACCGGCGTGCTGCGGGAACTGAAGATGCTGCCGCTGCGCGGCCGCCGCAAGGCCGCGCCCACGCCGGTGATCGCGCTGGACAGCAACTGGGTCCGGGCGCCGGAGTCGGGCATCCTGCGCTCGGTGGTCGAGCTCGGCGCGCGGGTGGTGAAGGGCCAGACCCTGGCGCTGGTCGCCGACCCGTTCGGCGAGAAGGAGGTCGAGGTGCGCGCGGAGCACGCCGGGGTGGTGATCGGCCGCTCCAATCTGCCGCTGGCGCACGCCGGCGACGCCCTCTACCACGTGGCCAAGGTATCGTCCGCGCGCAAGGTGGCCGGCCGCGTGGAGGCGTTCCAGAGCGAGCACGAGCCCGAGAACGGCGGCGGCGACGAGGAATGGGACGAGCCGCCGATCGTCTAGGAGGGTGTCTACAAGACTGCCGCGCCCGGCATCTTGGCCGCCGGCGGTGCTCCCTCTTTCCGAAAGAGGGCTCATGTATACGTACACGCGCCGCGCTTCCCGCGCTCCGGCGGCGACCAACCCGCCTTCGCTCGCCACGTTTCGTAGCCCGGTAACGCCGGGCGGCTTCGCGTACTCGGCCTAGCGCCCCATGCCGGGCATGGCCTGCGGTTCGGCGGGCAGCTCGAAATCGCCGGCCGCGCGGGCCCCGGCGGAGATTGAGCTCACCTTGAAATCGTCGCCGGCGCGCAACAGGCCGAGGCCGCGCTCGGCGAGTTCGCGGTCCATGCGGTCGGCGTCGGCGCCGCCGTTCCCGCCGCTCAACGCCGCGATGGCCGCGAACCAGGCCTGGGTCATCTCCACCGCCAACGGATCGTCCGAGAGCACCATTTCCTGGGTGCCCTGACCGCCGTCGTCGCGGTACACGACGCGATAGATCTCGCCCTCGATACCGGCCACCGTCTCCGTGCGGCCGGTGGCCTCGATCTCGACCAGGGCGTCGCCGCCGCTGGGGCCGGCCGCCGGGGCCGCGGGACCGGCGGAGCCGGCCATGCCGCCCATGGCCTGGCGCATGGCGGACAGGTCGATCACCATCGGCTGCCCGCCACGATGACTGACCATGTAGGCGTTGCCGTCGCGGACCAACATATAGTCGCCACCCTGGACGTCCATGCGCACTGTCTGCGCGTCCCGCCAGGCGATGCTCATGCTCTGGCCGCCGGCGCCCCACGTGGCGCTGCCGTCGGCCCAGACCGCGGCGGATAGGGCGGCGAGCAGCCCGCCGAGCAGTCCGGCGGTGAATCGTTGGTGAGGCATGATCGTTCTCCCTGACGTTCGTCGGTTCAGTCGAAGAGGCTGTCCAACGCCTTGTCGACCGCCTTGTCCATGGCCTTGTCGCTCTCGCGGTCGACCCGGGACTCCACCCGCTGCTTCTGCCGTTCCTCCTGGCGTTCGACCTTCTCCGAACTCTTTTCCTGGACCGCGCCGAATATGGGGTCCTGTTCGGCGAGGGCCCCGCCGGCCGCCAGCAGCAGCATGCAACCCGCCAGCGTCATCGTTGTTCGCATGTCCCTATCTCCTCGTGGTGTCCTGGTCGGAATCTTACGGCAGCGGTGACCGCGGGCCCAGCCCGGAAGCCGCGAGCGGCTCCCGGGCCGGGTCCGGCTCAGGCCTCCTCCGGGCAGAGGTCCGAGACATCCTCCGGGGTCACCTCCTCGCCGTCGACGAATACCGTGCCGTTGTTGTATTCGATGTCGAACGCCTCGTCGGTGCCGGTCACCGCGATGGTGAGCGCGCCGGTGGAGACCCGGGCGTCGGCTGTGTCGAAATCCTCGATTCGCAACGGCGTGTCCGTGCGGTAGTCGACATCGAAGGCACACCGGTCGCCGTCCTCGACGTTCAGCCGGAAGGCCATGCGTCCGTCGATGGTCTGTTCCACGGCGCCGGATCCTCGGTCCTCCTGCTGGAATACCAGGAGGTCATCCAGGCCGTTGCCGGCCTCGAGCCGGAACTCCAGGACCTCCATGACCAGGAACGCGGCCAGGGTGGCGTCGACCCCGGCGGTGCCGGAGAAGTCGCCGAGGTCGCCGGCGACGCAACCGTCGCAGAAGTAGAGCACGCCGCGGGTGCGGACATCGCCGGCCTGGGCGGAGGCGACATCGTAGAACGCATCGACGTCCGGGGCGCCACCGTCGCCGTCGCCGCCGGCGCGGTAATAAACGATCTCGCCACCGTCCATGGCGGCGTCCGCGATGTCGAACTGTCCGCGGAACGAGAAATCGTCGGACTCGCAATCGGCGACGATCCGGGTGCCGGTGACGGGGTCGGCGGGCACGTTGGAAAAGTCATCCGGGAAACCCTGTTCCCGCAGGTTGAATGCCCGGTCGTCGTCGACGGTGTAGGTGCCCTCGCCGCCGAGCGACTCGCATTGGTCGGTCGTATCCGTCGCCGCCGTCCGGGCCTGCATGCTGCTTTGACCCTGCTGTGGGGGCGTCTCCCCGACGGGCGGCTCCTCGAATTCGGAGATCGCGTCGGTGCCGATCAGGGCGGCGATCTGTGCCTGTTGGGAGGCGGAGGGCAGACCGTCGCCGCTGTCGCCATCGCCGCTGCTGCCGTCATTGCATCCGGCCAGCGCCAGGGCGCCCGCGGCCGCGACGATCAACAGGCCGTGGCCCGGGTTGCCGTGATGACGTTGTTCCCTCATCGGTGATTACTCCTGTGTCATGCGGATCGATATATCGCCATCCGGCGGCGGGGCCGCTCGGGCGCGGAAACGGTCGGCAAAAGATGACCCGGCCAGGGGCCGGGTCCAGTTTGCACGCAGGGTTTGCGCCCACTCGGCAGGCCGCATTCGCGACGTGGGTTCTTGTCGGTTCCCCAGTCCCCTCTGCCAGAAATGCGTCGGACGTAACCATCGAGCCGGGATGCGCTCGCTGCCAAGGCCGCAAGCGCTCGAATTTGCTCGCCGCGCCTGGATCGTGTGCCCGCGTTTGCCTACACTGCCGATGCGTGGCCACGCATGGCGACGCAGGGTTTGCACACAAGAGGTGGCAGATGTCGGGCGTCCGTCCGGAGGAACGCCTGCCGCCGGCCTATGCGCCGGTCGCGGCCGACAAGGCGGGATTCCACGGGCGGCGCGCCGAGTTGGTCGCGTTGCGCCGTTGGCTGACGGACCACGGCGAGTCGTGCCCCGTCCGGTTCCTGGTCGGCCCCGCCGGCATCGGCAAGACCCGGCTGCTGGGGGCATGCCATGCCGAGGCGCGCGCGGCCGGCCGCGCCGGTCCGTATGTGGACGCCCGCCACGTGCCCCCCGTGCCCCACGAGATCCGCGCCGCCCTGGATCGCCCCACTGCCGCCGCCGGTCCGCCGCTGATCGTGATCGACGGCCTCGAGGCCTGGCACGATGTCGAGCCCTGGCTGCGCGACGAATGTCTGCCGCGGCTGCCTGGCGATCTCAGGCTCCTGATCGCGAGCCGGCGCGAGCCCGGGTTGGAGTGGCGCACGGATGCCGGCTGGCAGAGCCTGTGCCGGGTGCGTCGCCTCGCGGGCCTGGCGCCCGGCGAGGCCGAGGGGCTCCTCGCCGCGAGCGGTGTGCCGGACCGTTTCCGCGGCCGGTTGCTGGCCCTGGCCGACGGCTGTCCCCTCACCCTCGTCGTGGCCGCCGAAGCGGTCCGTGCCCGACCCGGGGCCGGGTTTCCGGAAGTCGACGACCAGGCGCCGCTGTCCGGTCTGCTGGCCGCTTTCGCGTCGGCGGCCTGCGATGACGCACAGCGCCGGGCGCTGGACGCCGCGGCGGTGGTGGCCGATCTGGACCGTGACATGCTTGCCCGCCTGTCGCCCGGCGACGACGCCGATCGCCTGCACGCCTGGTTGCGCGGCCTACCGTTCGCGACGGCGGCCGATCGCGGCGTGAGTCTGCACGAGCGGGTCCGCGAGACGTGGTTGTCGGCGATGCGGCAAAAGCGTCCGCATTGCTACGAGCGGCTGGCCCGGCGCGCGGTCGCCTGCGTCCTGGATCGGAGCGGCGACGCCGGGCGGTCGCTGACGCGGGCCGCCCGGACGGCGGATCGCATCGCCGACATCCTGCGCCCGCCGCCCCGTGTGCGCCGCCTGGTCGGCGGTGCCGCGGGGCGTTGTTTGTATCCGGATATCGCCCGCGACAGCGATCTGCCCGCGCTCGCGGATGCCATCCAGCGGCGCGAGGGCGCGGCGTCCGCCCGTTGGTTCCGGGACTGGTGCGCGCGCCGGCCGGCGGGGCTGTACGTGATCCGCGACGTGCAGGGAGGCGTGCGGGCCGCATGCCTGGAGGTCCGGCCCGCGGATGTTCCCGGCGCCGAATCCGATCCGGTGGTCCGGACGCTGCGGCGCCGGGCACCGGGGCACGGCCCGCTGACGCTGATACGCCACTGGTCGGTCGGGGACGGCGATCCGCGGGACGCGCCCGAGGTCACCCGCCTGATGACCGTGCTCGCGGTCCGCCTGCTGGCCGATCGCGGCCGGCGCCGTGTCGCCATGGCCCTGGCGCCCCGTTCGCCGGCCGCCGTCTGGCCGCGCCTGCTGGGCATGTCGCCCGTGGCCGGCGCGGTCGCGGGGTGCGGGCTACGCCTGTTCCATCGCGAGTGGGGGCAAGTGTCGCCCAGGGAACATGCGCAGGCCCTGGTCGCGAACCTGCTCGCGCGTCATGACGGCGGCGCGGCCGATATGCCGCCGGCGCCGGAGTTCGAGGCGGCGGTCGCGGCGGCCTTGTGCCACTGGCGCAACGACCGGGCCCTGGCCGAAAGCGAACTGGGCGCCTGGCTTTGGTCGCCGGTGCCGGCCGGCGACCCGAGCCATCGGGCGACGGCTGTCCGCGCCGCGATCGAACGCGCCGCCGACGGTTGCGATGCGCGCGCGCGGCGGTTGCTGCGCCGGGCCTACTTCGCGCCGGCGGAGAGCCAGCGTGCGGCGGCGCGCGCGCTGGGCATGGGGTATTCGACCTTTCGCCGCCATCTGGCCGCGGCGCGCACCGAGCTGACGTGCCGGCTATGGCGCGACCGTCGGCGGGCGGGAGCGGGCGCATGAGGCGGCCGTCCGACACCCGCACGGCGGTGACCCTGGCCGACCGGGTCGCGGCCGCCCGCCGCGGCGTCTTCGTCGGTCGCGAGGCCGAGATCGCCCATTTCCGCCGCATGCTGGACGGGACCGGCGCGCCGCCGCTCTGGTTCCTGGTGGGGCCGGGGGGGATCGGCAAGTCGACCCTGTTGCAGCTTTGTCGCGAGATCGCCGGGGAACAGGGCCACGCTTGCCTCCATCTGGATGCCCGGCAGGTACCCGCGAATCCGCCGGCCGCAGGCGCGGCGCTGGAGCGGGCCGCCGGGGGGATGCTCCTGGACGAATTCTGCCGCGGTAGCGGGCGGCCGGTGCTGATGATCGATTCGTTCGAATACTGGCACGAGCTGCAAGCCTGGTTCCGGGACGAGGTGCTGCAGCGCCTGCCGGGCGAGCCGTGCGTGGTCATCGCCGGCCGTCACGGTCCGGGCACCGATTGGTATGCCGATCCCGGATGGCGGGCCCTGATGCACATCAGCCGGCTGGGTGCGCTGGCGGCGGCGGACTGCGACCGATACCTGCGGCGGCGCGGGGTGCCCGAGGCGCGGGCCCGCGAGCTCACCGCCTTTTCCCGCGGCCATGCCCTGGCCCTGGCCATGGCCGCGGACGCGGTGCTTTCCGGCCAGTCCGTGCACATGGTCGAGGAAGAGGGCGGGCATCCCGTCTACCAGGCGCTGCTGGAGAGCTTCACGCGCGAGGCCCGCGATGCGCGGCAGCGCCAGGCGCTGGATGCCTGTGCCGTGGCGCGCGAGCTCAACGAGGATCTGCTTGCCGCGATGCTGGGGCTGGACGACGCCCGCGATCTGTTCGACTGGCTCGCCGGCCTGTCCTTCATAGAGCGCGGCGACACGGGCCTGTTCCCGCACGACATCGTGCGCGGCGTGCTGATGCGCGAGATGCCCGGGCGTTTCCCGGGACGCTACGAGAAAATGGCGCGGGCGGCCGTGAACTGGGTCGTCGATCGCATCCAGGAAGCCGTCGACCTGGACAACGCCCAGGCCGCCGGTCTGGCGGCGGATGCCATGTACGCCCTGCGCGCCCTGCCCGTGGTGGAGCATTTCCTGAACCCGGCGGGCACGCGCGCCCTCTACCTGGATGCCGTCCGCGACGCCGACTGGCCGGTGTTGCGTGCGATGACGGAACGCCACGAGGGTGCCGCTTCCCGCGAGTGGCTGGATTTCTGGGGGCGGCGATACCCGGAGAACGTGACCGTGGTCCGACACACGTCGGGCGAGCCGCGCGGCTACTATCTGCGGCTGGACATGGAGGCACTGGACGCGGACGACCGGGACGCGGATCCGCTCACGCGATGTCTCTGGCATGCGATCGAGACGGATTTCGCGCCGCGTCCGGGCGATCACATGCCCTTCATCCGCCACTGGGTCTCGGGGGACTACGCGCATTCCGAGTCGCCCGAGAAGACCCAGATCCTGATGGGCATCAATACGTACAACATGACGGTGCCCAACCTGCGGCTCACCGCACAGGTCTACGGCACGTCGGACCCGAACTGGCCGGCGCAGGCACGGGCCCTGGGCATCGACATGCTCAGCGGCAGCGATACCGTCGTCGGCGACAAGACCTGGCGCATCTACTACAACGACTGGTTGCGCGAGCCACCGGCACGCTACTACCGCCTGTTCGCCGATCGCTGCATCCAGTTCGAGCGCGCCATGACCGGGCGTACCCAGGCCGTGCAGGCCTATCGCAGTCTGTCGCGCGAGGAATTCGAGGCGGCCGCCGTGCGCGCGATCAAGCATTGGCACAACGATGCGCGGCTGGAGAGCAATCCGCTGGCCGGCAGTGCCCTGGTCGTGCGCGGCACGGCACGGGAGAGGGAAGACGGGGTCCGGGCCCTGCGGCAGGCGATCGAGGAGGCCGCATGCTCGCTGGCGGATGCCGGGCCGGCCGGCGAGCATGCCTACCGCGTGCTCGCCGCCGCCTATCTGGCGCCCGTCGGCGGTCAGAAGGCTGCCGCGACGACACTCAACATGGGCTATTCGACGTTCCGGCGGCACCTCGCCGATGCCCGGCATAGGCTGGTCGATGCGCTCTGGCGGCGCGAGCAGGCCTGTCGTTAGCCGCCGGCAAGGGCGGCGCCAGGATCAGACCCGATGCCGGCCGCCGGCGATCATGGCCATCACCGCCATGCGCACGGCGATGCCGTTGCGCACCTGCTCCAGGATCACCGAGCGCGGCCCGTAGGCGATATCCGCGTCGATCTCCACGCCGCGGTTGATCGGGCCCGGGTGCATGATCAGCGCGTCCGCCGGCAGGGCCTGCAGGTTCTCCGCGGTGAGCCCGAAGTCCCGGCGGTAGTCCTCCGGCGTGATGTCCAGCGTGCGCTGCATGCGTTCGTGCTGGATTCGCAGGGCGATCACCACGTCGACGCCGGCGAGGCCCTCGGCCAGGCGGTCGTGGGTCCGGACCCCCAGGTTCCCGGGCTCCGCCGGCATCAGCGGCGGCGGCGCGATCACGCGGATCTCGCGCGCGCCCAGGGCGTGCAGGGCGTCGATGTCCGAATGCGCGACCCGTGAATGCCGCACGTCGCCCACGATTGCGACCGTGAGACCGGAGAAGTCCGGCTTGTGGCGGCGGATGGTGAGCATGTCCAACAGGGCCTGGGTGGGATGGGCGTGACTGCCGTCGCCGGCATTGAGCACCGCCACGCCGGGGGCGACCTGCTCGGCGAAGCCGGCCGCGGCGCCGTTGTCCGGATGCCGGACCACGAACACGTCCGCGCCCATCGCCTGCAGGGTGAACAGCGTGTCCAGGTCGTGCTCGCCCTTGGTCTTGGACGAATGCTCGACCTGCATGTTCAGGACATCCGCGGACAGCCGCTTGGCGGCCAGCTCGAAGGTGGTCCGGGTGCGGGTCGAGGCCTCGAAGAACAGGTTCACGACGGTCGCGCCGCGCAGCAGCGGCACCTTCTTCACCGGCGGGCCGGTCTCCGGCAGGAAGGACTCGGCGGTGTCCAGGATCTCGGTCAGAAGCGCCGCGGGCAGGCCGGCGATGGTCAGCAGGTGCCGCAGGCGCCCGTCGTCGTCGAGCTGCCGCGTCATCGTTCCTCCATGACCAGTGGGCGGGGGCCGGACAGCTTGAGCCGCCTGTCCGCGGGCACGTCGATGCGCTCGCCGACATAGTCGGCGGCGATCGGCAGCTCGCGGCAGCCGCGGTCGAACAGCACCGCGAGGCGGATCGCGGCGGGCCGGCCGTAGTCGAATATCTCGTTCATGGCCGCGCGCACCGTGCGGCCGGTCTGGAGCACATCGTCCACGAGCAGGATGCAGCGGTCCTCGATCTCGGCGGCGATGCGGGACGGCCCCACCCGGGGGTGCAGGCCGATGCGCGCGAAATCGTCACGGTGGAAACCGATGTTCAGGGTGCTCAACGGCGTCGTCAGGCCCAGACTGTCGTGCAGGCGCTCGGCGACCCAGGCGCCGCCGGTGTGGATGCCGATCACCGCCGGCTCCGGCCGCGAGCGGGCGATGTCGCCGAGCTGGTCGGCGAGGGCGGCGAGGGCCCGCTCGGCATCGATCGGACGGCTCATGCGGCGTCCCCGGCCTGCTGCAGCCAGCCCTCGAGGATGATCTGCGCGGCCATAGCGTCGGAATCGCCCTTGGACAGGCGCCGGCGCCGGGCGCCGCTGGATCGCTGCAGCCGCAGCCGGTCCCAGGCCTCGGTGGACGTGAAGCGCTCGTCGGCTTCGTGCACCGGCAGGTCGAAGTGCGCGCCGAGTTCGCGCATGAACCAGCGGGCGTGGCCGGTGATCGGTTGCTCGCGGCCATCCTCCATCAGGGGCAGGCCGACCACCAGCGCCTGCGGCCGCCACTCGGCCACCAGGCGGCCGATGGCGTCCCAGTCGGGACCGTCGCGGTGGTGGAGGGTGGTCAGGGCCTGGGCCCGGCCGGAGATCGAGCTGCCCACGGCCACGCCGATGCGCTTGGTGCCGAAGTCGAAGCCCAGCACCATGTCGGCGCCGCTCGGCTCAGGCATGTCCGGCGAGCCCCGAGAGCTGGCTCGGATCGAGGCCGAGCAGGCGCGCCGCCGCGGCCCAGCGGTCGGCGGTCGGGGTGGCGAAGATGATTCCCGCATCCGCCGGCGTGTTGAGCCAACTGTTGTTGCGGATTTCGTCCTCGAGCTGGCCGCCGCCCCAGCCGGCGTAGCCCAGCGCCACCAGATAGTCCGCCGGGCCCTCGCCGCGTCCCAGGGCTTCCAGGATGTCCTTGGAGGTGGTGATCGCCAGGTCGTCCTCCAGCGCCAGGGTGGCGTCCCAGTGCCCGGTCGGGCGATGCAGCACGAAGCCGCGCTCCGGCTGGACCGGCCCGCCCCAGAACACGGTCCGCTCGCGCGACAGGCCGTCGTGATCGATGCCCATGTGGGCGAGCATGTCGCAGAGCGCGAGATCGGTCGGCCGATTGATCACCAGGCCCATCGCGCCGTCGGCGTTGTGCTCCGCCAACAGCGTGACCGAGTGATCGAACTCGCCGCCCACCACGTTGGGCATGGCGACCAGGAACTGGTTGGAGAGGAAGGTTTCAGCCATGCGGACATTGTAATTGAGAAAGCGGCCCCGGGTTCCGGTTTCCCGTCCGATTTCCGATCCGGGCCGGTTGGCCCGCGCCGTTCGGCGTGAATCCGCGGCTCACCTGGAGGTCGAGGGGGCGGTGTCCACGCTGACCGCGCCGTCGCCGGCCAGGAAGCGCCAGTCGTAGGCGAAGGTCAGCCGCGGCCAGCGTTCGCGCAGGGCGGCGGGGAAGGGCGCGAACGGCGCGGCGTCGCGCAGGATGCGCAGGGCGCTGGCGTCCAGATCGGGATTCCCCGAGCCGCGCCGGATGCGGGCCGATGCGAGGTCGCCGTCGGCGGTCAGCGTCACCTCCACGGTCAGGCGTCGCCCGCCGCCGCGCTCGACGAGGCCGTGCGGAAAGGCGCGGTTGCCGGCGGCTTCCACGGTGCGCCGCCATTGCTCCAGGTAGGCCGCGCGGGAATCCGCGGTGGCCGCGCGCCGCCGGAGCCGCTGATCGGTCTCCGCCGCGGCCGGCCCGCCGCCGGCGCGATGTGCCCCGTCCGGCACGGATCGCCGGGCGTCGGGTCGGTTGCGGGCCAGCAGGGGCGTGGCGGCCTCCGTGCCGGTGCCGGCCTCGGCGGTGTCGCGCGGCGCCGCGTCGGCTTCGCCCGTGGCATGCGCCGCGGCGGGGCCGTGGCGGGAAACGGTATCCGATCCGGCCTGGTCGGTGGCGGCGATGGTGGCGCTGTCGGCGCGCGCCGGGCCGGGGGCGGTCGCCAGGGTCACCGTGAGGGGCGTCCGGGCCTGCGGTCCCGGCGCCGGCAACGCGACGCCGAACAGCAGCAGGGCGTGGGCCGCGAGCGCGGCCGCGGCGGTCCAGGCCAGGCGTCGGTCCGCGGCCGTCACAGCCGCCTCTCGACCGCCTCCCAGAAGCGTGCCGCGATGTTCACGCCGAAAATCTTGTCCAGCTCGCGCACGCAGGTCGGACTGGTCACGTTGATCTCGGTGAGCTTGTCGCCGATGACGTCGATCCCGACGAAGATCAGGCCCTTGTCCTTGAGCATGGGTGCGATTTCCCGGCAGATGCGCGCCTCGGCCGGAGTCAGGTCGACGCCCTGGCCGCGCCCGCCGACGGCGAGATTGCCGCGGGACTCGCCGGGCGTCGGTATGCGTGCCAGCACGTGCGGCACGGGTTCGCCGTCGATCACCAGCACGCGCTTGTCGCCCTCCGAGATCGCCGGCAGGTAGCGCTGCGCCATGGCGTAGCGGCTGCCGTGCTCGGTCAGCACCTCGATGGTGACCCCGATGTTGGGGTCACCGGCCTGCAGCCGGAAGATGCGCGAGCCGCCCATGCCGTCCAGCGGCTTGAGCACGATGTCGCCCTGCTCGGCGAGGAAGTCGCGGATGCGGCCGGCCTCGCGGGTCACCAGGGTGGGCGCGCACAGGTGGGGATAGGCGGTGATCGCCATCTTCTCGTTGATCTCGCGCAGGGCCTGCGGACGATTGACCACCAGGGCGCCGGCCTCCTGGGCGCGTTCCAGCACGTAGGTGGCGTAGATGTACTCCATGTCGAAGGGCGGATCCTTGCGCATCAGGATGACGTCCAGGTCGCCCAGGGCCAGCTCGGCCCCTTCGTGCAGGTCGAACCAGTCGTCGTTGTCGTCGCGGACCGTCAGCCGGCGGGTGGCGCCGCGCGCGGCGCCGTCGCGCACGAACAGGTCGCCCATCTCCAGGTAATGCAGATGGTGTCCGCGCCGCTGGGCCTCGAGCAGCAGGGCCAGGGTGGTGTCCTTGTAGGGGGTGATGTCCGCGATCGGGTCCATCACCACCGCGACGGATAGCGCCATGCGTGTGCCGTCCCGCTGGGTTTTGCGCATGGTAGCGCAGAGCGGCGCGGCATATGCGCCAAGACTGCGTTTCCGATTGTCCGATTCCGGCCGCCCGCGGGCGGGAACGCCGGGGCGCGCCGCGGGCGGGGTTAGGCATGGCCTCGCGGATTGTGCTAAGAATCCGCGTATTGTGATCGGTGCGGCGATGTCGGTGCCGGGTAGTTGCACGAGTCGAGGACAGTGCCGTAACGGCCGGTTCCGGCCCGGGGGAGTGACCAAGTGTCAGCAGTGCAGGATCAGGCGGGGGATCTCGCCGGCGTGAAGGTCATGGTGATCGACGACAGCAAGACCATCCGCCGCACGGCGGAGACCCTGCTGTCGCGGCGTGGTTGCGAAGTGTTGACGGCGGTCGACGGCTTCGAGGCGCTGGCCAAGATCGCCGACCACAACCCCCAGGTGATCTTCGTGGACGTGATGATGCCGCGTCTGGACGGTTACCAGACCTGCGCCCTGATCAAGAACAATCCGCGCTTCAAGGACACGCCGGTGATCATGTTGACCAGCAAGGATGGACTTTTCGACCGCGCCCGGGGCCGCATCGTCGGGTCCGACCGCTATCTCACCAAGCCTTTCACCCGCGACGAGCTGATCGACGCGGTCGAGGCCCACGTGGGCGACCGCGAGTGAGCCGGCAGTACCGAACGACGCAACAACGGACCGGGGAGGGGAGCACATGGCGAACGTGCTGATCGTCGACGATTCACCGACCGACATCCAGGCGATGAGGAGCGCCCTGGAGGGCGAGGGTCACCACGTGGCGGTGGCGGAATCCGCCTACACCGGCCTGGAGGCCGCCAAGCGCGACCGGCCCGACGTGATCCTGATGGACGTGGTCTTCCAGGGCATGAGCGGTTTCCAGGGCACCCGCAAGTTGGCGCGCGATCCGGAGACCAAGGACATTCCCGTGATCATCATCAGCGGGAAGGGTCAGGAGTCCGACCGCATCTGGGGGCTGCGTCAGGGCGCCGCGGAATACCTGGTGAAGCCGGTCGCGTCAGAGGTTCTCTCGGGGGCGGTCGCCGACGTGCTGAGCCGGCGGACGGCGGAGCGCTAGGCCATGGAGCTGCGGGCGCTCGCCGACCGGCCCTTCGAGTTGCTCGCGGCGCTGGAGACGCGCCTGATCGGCTCCGGCGACGCGCGCATGACGCCCGCCGGGGGCGCGGAATGGACGGGACTCGCCTTCCAGCTCGGCGACGAGCGCTTTCTGGCGCCGCGCGCGGACGTGCGCGAGGTGATGGAGCCGCCGTCGGTGACCCGGGTGCCGGGGGCGCGCCCCTGGCTCGTGGGCATCGCCAACGTCCGGGGCGAGTTGCTGCCGGTGGTCGACCTGACGCGTCTCGTGACCGGGCGGCCCGGCCGGCGTACCGAGGCGAGCCGCGTCATCGTGCTCAACGACGACACCGTCGCGGCCGGCTTCCTGGTGGACGGCGTGGCCGGTTTCCGCGGCTTCCTGCCCGAGGATCAGCGCCACGAGCTGGCCGCGACGGCGGGGCGGGGCGCGGACGCCCATGCCGACATCGCGGCCTTCGTGCTCGGCGCCTTCGTGCGCGACGGCAGCACCTGGCGGGTGTTCTCGCTGCGCAAGCTCGCCGCCGCGCCGGTATTCCGAGACGCCGGCGCCTGACATAACGACGCATCCGATACGAGGGGATAGAGCGTGCCGACTTTGAAGGACTTGTTCAGCGGATCCGGGGGACGGGCCCTTATCTGGAGCCTGCTCGCGCTCGCCGCATTGTGCCTGGCCGGCCTCACGTTGTTGCTGGCGGACGCGCTGGCGCCCGCCGGCGCCGGCCTGCTGCCCGGACTGGCGGTGCCCGCCTACGCGGCCTGGGGACTGGGCGGCGCCGGTCTCCTGCTCCTGGGGCTGGTCGCGGCCGGCGTGGCCCAGGCCGCCGCGGGCGGCGGCGACACCGACGACGGGCAACAGGAGCGCTACCAGCGCGACCAGGAGGCCATCCTGAGGCTGCTGGACGAGATGAGCGCGCTCGCCGAGGGCGACCTGACGCTGGAGGCGACGGTGACCGAGGACATCACCGGCGCCATTGCCGACTCGGTGAACTACACCATCGAGGCCTTGCGCGAACTGGTGACCACCATCAACGACACCGCCGAGCAGATGGCCGATGCCTCCGAGGAATCCCTCGGCACCGCCAAGCGCCTGACCCGCGCCAGCCAGACCCAGACGCAGCAGATCCTGTCCGCCACCGAGGCCATCCGCAAGATGGTGGATTCCATCCAGGAGGTCTCGCGCGACGCCCGGCGCGCCGCCGACGTCACCGAGCGCTCGGTGCAGGCGGCGCACACCGGCGGCGACGCCGTGCGCAAGACCATCGACGGCATGGGTTCGATCCGCGACCAGATCCAGGAGACCTCCAAGCGCATCAAGCGGCTGGGCGAGTCCTCCCAGGAGATCGGCGATATCGTCGAACTGATCAACGACATCGCGGAACAGACCAACACCCTGGCGCTGAACGCCTCGATCCAGGCGGCCATGGCCGGCGAGGCGGGCCGCGGCTTCGCGGTGGTGGCGGACGAGGTCCAGCGCCTGGCCGAGCGCTCCGCGGGCGCCACGCGCCAGATCGAGGCGCTGGTGCGGACCATTCAGGCGGATACCAACGAGGCCGTGATCTCCATGGAGAAATCCACCGCCGGCGTGGTCAGCGGCGCGCGCCTGGCGGAGAACGCCGGCGGCGCGCTGGAGGAGATCGAGGAGGTCTCGCGCCAGATGGCGGAACTGGTCCAGGGCATCACCGCCCAGACCGAGCGCCAGACGGACGAGGCCGGCCGCATCTCGGAGACCATGGGCTCGATTCGGGAGATCACCGAACAGACGGCCGGCGGTACCCAGGCCACCGCGCGCGCGATCGAGCGCCTGGCCGAGCTGGGTCAGCAATTGCGCGCGTCGGTAAGCGGGTTTACGCTTCCCGGTCGAGAAGAGAGCTAGGTCAGGGAGCGGCCTAGGAGACGGCCATGGCGCAGGTAAAGCAAGTCACGGCGGAGGGGCTGCACTGGGTTCGGGAGGAACTCGGCATCAGCCTGGAACGCGTCCGCAGCCTCGTCGAGGGCTATCTGGAGGCGCCGGCCAACCCGTTGCCGCTGCAGCGCAGCCTGGTGGAACTGCACCAGATCCGCGGCACCCTGCGCATGATCCAGTGCGACGGCGCGGCGCTGCTCGCCGAGGAAATGAAGGGGGCCGTCCAGGATCTGCTGGCCGACGTCGACAACGCCCCGGAGAAGGCCTTCGAGGTCCTGCTCGGGGCCACCCTGCAACTATCCGACTACCTCGACGTGCTCGCCGCCGGCGAGCGCGACAATGCCCTGGTCTTTCTGCCCCTGATCAACGAGTTGCGCGTGGCACGGGGGGCCGGTGTCCTCAGCGAGAGCGTGCTGTTCGCCCGCTATGCGCAACTGGAGACGCCGCCGGCCGATACCGAGGCCGAGATCGATGCCGAGGCCGTGCGGCGGCTTGCCGCGCAGCGCCTGCCGGCGTTCAACGCCGCGCTGCTGCGGGTGCTCAGGGACCAGTCCCCCGCCGATTATCTCGGGCGGCTGTCCGGGATCGCCGAGGAAATGCAACGGACCGCCGGCGAGACCCGGGGCGGCCGCGTCTTCGGCGCGGCGGCCGGTCTGCTGGAGGCCGTCGGCGATGGCGGTGTGGGTCTGGAACTGGACGTCAAGCGCCTGCTGGGCCGGGTCGGCCAGTACCTGAAGGCCGTTGCCGAGGGCGACGACGAATCCCTGCGCGAGGCGCCCCAGGATCTGCTGTACGGGCTGGTCTACTTCGCCGGCGGCGCCGATTCCGACGGCGAGCGGGTGGCGGCGCTGCGGCGCGATTACCGGCTCGACGAACTGCTGCCCGATGCCGCGGCGCTGGATCGCCTGCGCGGCCGGCTGCGCGGTCCCAACACCGGCCTGGTGGCGAAGCTTTCCGCCGCCATCAAGGAAGACATCGAATCGGTCAAGAACAGCATCGACCTGGTGGTGCGCGCCGGCGACCGCGCGGCGGTACGCATCGAGGACACGGTGGCCGCCACCCGCCGCATCGGTGACACGCTCGCGATGCTGGGCCTGGACATGCTGCAGCGGGTCGTGCTGAACCAGGCGCGGGCGATCGAGGGACTGGCCGAGGAGGGCGTCCGCGACCAGGACGCTTGGATGGAGGTCGCCCTGGCCCTGCTGCGGGTCGAGGAAAGCCTGGACAAGGCCCTGGCCCGGCACATGCGGGGACAGGCGGACGCGCCGGAAGCGGCCGGGGACGACGACACGCCGCACCACGAGATCGATACCGGCGGCGCGGCCATCTATCGCGAGGCCCTGGTCAATCTCTCGCGGGTCAAGACGCTGATCCCCGACTTCATCGACGCCGGCGAGCCGGCGCTGCTGTCGGAGGCGGCGCGCCTGCTGCGCGAGGTGGAAGCCGGTCTGCAGGTCCTGCAGCGCGACGACGGCGTGGCGTTGCTCGAACGCCTGCGGACGTTCGTGGCCAGCCGCGACATGATCGAGGCCCGGACCCAGCCGGCGCGCATGTTGGCGCTCGCCGACGCCGTGGCCGGCGTCGAGTACTACCTGGAGGCGCTGGCCGCCGGCCAGGCGGAACCGGCGGCGGCCTACGAACGCGCGGTTGACCGTATCGAGCGCCTGGGTAGTGCCTCCGCGGAGACCGTGGCCGTCGAGGAGACGTCTCCGGCGCCTTCGGGGGAAGCGGGCGAGACCGCCGATCCGGACGAGGTCGATCCCGAGATCCGCGACATCTTCCTGGAAGAGGCCGGCGAAGTCCTGGAAGCCCTGCGCCGGGACGTTCCCGCCTGGTCCGGGAACCTGGGCGACACCGCGCGTCTCGCCGAGATCCGGCGCGCCTTCCACACCCTGAAAGGCAGCGGCCGCATGGCGGGGGCCGGCGACATCGGCGCGTTCGGCTGGTCGCTGGAGCGGCTCCTGAACCGATGCCTGGAGGGCGCCGTCGAGGCCGGCGCGGAGGTCGCCGCGACCGTGGGGCGCGCGGTGGAGGTGCTGCCGGGCCTGATCGAGGATTTCCGCGCCGGCCGGCGCCCGGAGGGGATCGCGCCGGTGATCGCCGAGGCCGACCGGTTGGCGGGTGTCGCCGGCGAAGGCGACGACGCCGGCCAATATGCCGAGAGCGAGCTTTTCCGGGTGTTCCGCGGCGACGCCCGCGGCCACATCGGGCATCTGCGCGAGGTGGCGGCGGAGACCCCGCCGGTGGCGGTCGCGACCGACACCGTCCGGGCCCTGCATACCCTCAAGGGCAGTTCCGAGGCGGTGCATGCCCAGGCCATCGCCCGCCTGGCGCGCGTCTTCGAGCATTATGCCGACGCCAGCCGCGCCGCCGGCCGTCCCTTCGACGTCGACGATCTGGCGCTGCTGGACGAGGCGGCGACGGCCTTCGACGCCGCCATCGACGCCCTCGATCGCGGGAACGAGCCGGACGCGGCCGCCATCGACGCGCTCGCCGCACGGGTGGAGGCCGCGCGTGCCGGCTTGCCGCAGGAGGCGGTCGAGTCGGCCTCGGACGAGGCGCTGCGCGTCGTGTTCACGAACGAGGCCTGCGATCTCGTCGATGCGATCCAGGGGGCGCTCGACGATTGGCGGGCCAATCCCGCCGACGACCATCACCCGAGCGCCCTCAAGGCTATCTGCCACAAACTCAAGGGCAGTGCCCGCACCGCCGAGGCGCACGAGCTGGGCGAGGTCGCCCAGGCACTGGAACAACGCGCGGCCGGCTACATCGAGCCGGGGCGGCATCCCGACGCCGCCGAGTTCGACCGGCTCGAGCAAGTGGTGGACGGTCTCTACGACATGCTCGACGGACTGCGGCAGAGCGGCCGCGCCGGCGAGGCGGGGCCATTGCTGCGGATCCTCTCGGGGACCGCCGAGGGCGAGCGCGGGCCGCCCGCGGACACGACCGGGCCCGCGGAGGTCGATCAGGCGACGACCGTCGATGCGTCCGACGACGCGGGCGCGGTCGATGTCACGGAGACCGGCGAATCCGCGACGCCGCCGACGGCCGGCGTTCCGGGGCCGGCAGAGGCGGCTGCTGACGGGGCGGACGCCGACGGTGACCGTGATGCCGCCGGACACGACGGCGCCGACGAACCCGTGCCGGACGCGGACGTGCCGGCGACGGAGGATTCGGATGCCGACGAGGCCGATCCCGAGGTGCTGGCGATATTCACCGCCGAGGCCGGTGAACTCATGGAGGCCCTCGAGAGCGACCTGGAACGCTGGCGGCTCGCCCCGGACGACGACGAGCCGCGCGAGGCCCTGATGCGGACCCTGCACACGCTCAAGGGCAGCGCACGCATGGCCGGCGTCGAGTCGATCGGCGACGAGTGTCACGAGCTGGAGACCCGCCTCGCCGGCGCCGGGCGCGCCGATGCCGACCATCTGGAACGTCTGCGGGAGGCGGCCGACGGTATCCACCGCACCCTGGACCTGCTGGCACGCGGCGAATCGCCGGCGCCGGAGACGGACGCCCTGCCGTCGACGGGCCCCGAGGACCGATTCCGGACCGGGGCCGCGTCCGCGTCCGGCGATGCGGATGCGGCGGATGCGACCGTGCCCGACGCCGTGGATGAGACGGTCCCGCCCGCGCCGGCGGCCGCGGAACCGCCGTCACCGGAGAGCGATGCGCCGCGGGTGCCTGTCGAGTTCGACGAGCGGCTCTTCTGGGAGCCCGAGACCGAGGGCGCGGATACGCGGGCCGGCCTGCCCGAGACGGCGCGCGTGCCCGTCGCGCGTCTCGACGACATGCTCAACGAGGCCGGCGAGATCAGCATCGTGCGCGCGCGGCTGGCGCAGCAGAACGCCGAGCTCCAGTTCCAGTTGCGCGAGATGCAGCAGACCACCAGCCGCCTGCGCGAACAGTTGCGGAAGCTGGACATGGAGACCGAGGCCCAGATCCTGGCCCGGCACGAGCCCGAGACCAACCGCTACGACGCCGAGTTCGATCCGCTGGAGATGGACCGCTACTCGGCCCTGCACGAGCTCTCGCGCGGTCTCGCGGAGAGCGCCACCGACCTGGCCAGCCTGCACGGTTCGATGTCCGACCTGGCCGAGCAGGACGAATCCCTGCTGGTGCAGCAGTCCCGGATCAACACCAGTCTCCAGCAGGGCCTGATGCGGACCCTGATGGTGCCCTTCTCCCGCCAGACCCAGCGGCTGGAGCGCATCGTGCGTCAGGTGGCGCGCGAGCACGGCCGCGACGTGGGTCTCGAGTTGGACGGCGTCGAGGCCGAACTCGACCGCAACGTGCTGGAACGCATCGTCGCGCCCATGGAACACCTGCTGCGCAATGCCGTGGTTCACGGTATCGAGCCCGGTCCGGACCGGGTCGAGGCCGGCAAGCCGCGTACCGGCACCATCGGCGTGCGCCTGTTCCGCGAAGGCACCCAGCTCGTCGTGGAAGTGCGCGACGACGGTCGCGGCCTGGACACGGCCGCCATCCGCGACAAGGCGGTGGAGATGGGCTTGCTGGCGTCGGACGCCGGTCTCGGGGATGCCGATCTCGCCCAGTTCATCTTCGAGCCGGGATTCTCCACCGCGCGCGAGCTGACGCAGACGGCGGGCCGCGGCGTCGGCCTGGACGTGGTGAACGCGGAGATCAAGCAGCTCGGTGGCACCCTGACCGTGGACTCGGGTGCCGGCGCCGGCACCCGATTCACCATCCGCCTGCCGCTGACCCTGGCCATCAGCCAGGCGCTCCTGGTGGAGGTCGGCGAGGAGCGCTACGCGGTGCCGCTGGGCAGTATCGAGGGTGTCACCCGGGCGCCGTACGCGGAGTTGGAGAAGCACCTGGATTCGCCCGAGGCGGGTTTCGAGTACGGCGGGCAGCACTACCGGGTGCGCAGCCTCGGCCAGTTGCTCGATGTGCCGAGCGCCGGCGGCGAGGGCGAGGAGGCACCGGTCAACGCGGCCGTGCTGCTGGTGCGCACCGGCGACCGCCGGACCGCGTTCGTGGTCGACGGCATGCTCGGCAGCCGCGAGATCGTGGTCAAGCCGGTGGGCCCTCAGGTCGCCACCGTGCCGGCCGTGGCCGGCGCCACCATCATGGCCGACGGCGAGGTGGTGCTGATCCTGGATGTCGCCGCCCTGATGCAGATGCAGGTCCGCCGCGCCATGCGCGAGCGCGTGCCGGCGGAAGCGGTGGCCGCGCCCGCGGACGAGCGTCCGACGGTCATGGTGGTGGACGACTCCATCACCATCCGGCGGGTGTCCGAACGTTTCCTGAGCCGGCACGGTTTCGCCGTGTCCACGGCGAAGGACGGCATGGACGCGCTCGCCAAGCTGCAGTCGCAGCCGCCGGACGTGGTGCTGCTGGATATCGAGATGCCGCGAATCGACGGCTTCGAGCTGGCGACCTACATGCGCAACAGCGAGACCCTGAGGGATACGCCGATCATCATGATCACGTCCCGCAGCGGCGATAAGCACCGCCGCCGGGCCGAGGCCATCGGCGTCGACCGTTTCGTGACCAAGCCCTATCAGGAACAGGAACTGCTCGACGAGATCCGGTCGGTCCTCGGCACGGCGCAGGAGGCGTCCCGTGGCTGACGCGGACACCCGGCCCCGCGAGCTGTTCGGTCACCTGCTGCCGCTGCAGGGCGTGAGCCTGCTGCTGCCGAAGCCGGCGGTGCTGGAGGTGCTGGGGCTGGACAGTGTCGCGTTGGATACCGAGGGGCCCAACTGGCTGCTGGGCTTTGCCGAGTGGCAGGGTCGGCGCCTGCCGGCGATCTCGATCGAGGCGCTGGCGGGGGAGTCGTTGCCGACGCGTTCCCGCCGGTCGCGACTGGTCGTGATCAACAGCCTGGGCACGCATCTGGAGAACGGGCTGTTCGCGGTGGTGATCCAGGGGTATCCGCATCTCACCGGTCTCAATCCGGCCGCCCTGCAGCGCCGTCCGGACCTGCCGCAGGACGCCGATGTCGCACTCTCGCGCGTGCGGCTGGCGAACACCGAGGCGATCATCCCCGACCTGGAGGCCATCGAGGCCCGCCTCGCCGAAGTGGTGGCCACGGTCGAGCAGGCGGCCGAGGCGGGGGGCGACTGGGAACCGCGGCCGATTTCCTGAATGGGCTCAGGTTAACCACAGAGGCGCACGGAGGCGCACGGAGACAAGAGTATTCCGGTTCGTCATCCCGTATATGGACTCCCCCGGTCAAGCAAGGCATGGGTGTCGTA
>NZ_APNM01000004.1:0-238444 GCF_040361335.1 Salinisphaera sp. PC39
AAATCAATAACCAATTGAATTTGTTCGATAATTTAACCGGACACTAGTGTTATGAAATCACTTTTTGGGGAGGGATCCACAACAACCAAGGTAAAACTCGGAACCGCCAATGCCTGACGGATAATCGCATTAACATGCTCGTCACCAAAGCCGTAACCAATCACGAACAGAATCGACTGAGGCCGTGCGACAGTGCTCGCAAAACGGCGAAAAAGCTCGGAGTAGGGCAATCCGAGCGTCTCCCCATATTTGGCAGGCGTGGGATAAATCAGGAGAGGGTCAGTCGCATCTGGATCGAAGGCCGCTGCCTTTACCCCATAGGGATCATCAATGGTGGGCTGATTCCCCGTCCAGGTAATGGAGCCATGCAATTTGTAAAGGTGCAAGACTCGATCAAACCGGTGCACTCGACCTTCGGTCGTTTCTGCCGGAAAATACAGATCTTGCTCGTAGCTCTCTGGACGGAACACACGGCTTTGAGTACCGACAAAACCGTCCAGCAGGACCACACCCTCGGCATCCGCCGCCTGCTCAACAAGCGTGTCATAGTTGAGAGTGAAAACATTGACTCGCTTCAGGTTCAGCGGGCGCGTCAACAGTTTGCGAACAAGGTTTTTGTAGGTCAGAAGCCCGTCTTCCTTGTCGCTGGTTGGCAGTGAACACGCATTTGCCAACGCTCGCGTTGCACGCGCGATGCACTGGTCCAGATCATCCGCGTTGACATCAATTGCGGGAGAGGCCTCGATCCGTAGTCGGCCGTCGTCCTTCGGTAAGGCCGAGCGCCAGCGAATAAGCATTGCGAGCACTTGCTCAAAATTCGCAGGCATCGCTTCCGCATCGCCGCCGTTGAGCACCTCTCTGCGTGCAAGTATGTTCTCTCGCGTTACGGGCGCGCCATCGCCGCCTGCTGCCTGAACAGCCCGGTAAAATGTCTTGACCCACTTCCGAATCCGTGGCCGTTCCGCACCTCTAATGCCGTCTTTCTGCAATTGTCGTTCGACAACCAACGGTACGGAACCAATCAATTGCCCCCCACAATCCACGGACGCCCCTGCCCCCAGAAGGAACGAAACCGTCTCTGTCTTGAGGAGCGTTCCTATGCGGACGCGAATATCGTCAAGATGTTCGACTTGACTGCTGAGGTCCTCACCCCCGGCATCCGTCTGGATGGGACCGATAATGGCTTCATCACCGATACTGAATCGATCGTGAGGGTCCAGCGTTATTTGGGTTATAGTCATGGACTGGCCTCCTCTCGAGTCGTTTCTTCAACCTCAGGTTCCTGTTCCTGGCGGAACAGCACCAGCGCTGCCCGGTAAGCCTGGAAATCAGTGTGGTAGAGCGCTTCGCTGGCAATCAACGGAACATCTAGCACCTCGAACGGGCCGTAATCATTGTCGATATACTCGTCAAAGTCTGAGTGATCTCCATAGCGAAAACGCGATAACGGATCATGATGCGCTGATCGCAGATGCGTCCTGAACAGCAGCCCCACGACGGCATCGGTCGCACGCGCCAAAATTTCGGCATAGCGGCTATCCAGCAGCGGTTCATAGGCATCGGCTCCGTGTGCGGCCGAGCCATGCGCGTTGCGAATCTCCACCACGCCTACGATGATCTGGTTCAAGCCCCGAACCAGCGACTCGGCACCACTGCGTAGCTTGGCATCCACCCCTCCATCTTCACTAGGGCCAAGATTGAGGTACTTCAGCGCCTCCGCAATCAGCTTCGGTGCTTCCCAAGACGGGTCTACCTGCACACTGCGATCGGTCAGGATCGTTTTGCAGGTCGTCTCGATGATTGTCCGGCAGAACGAAACTACCACCCCCGGGCGATCCGGCATGGCCTCTTCCAGCGCTTCCACCTGTTCACGGATGCGCAGTGACTCCGGGTGGGCATCCAGCAACTCCCGACAAGCAGATAGCTGAAAGATTGCGCCGTAGTGTTCATCCGCCATCGGCACCCTCCAAGGCCTCTGGCACCCGAATCTCACCGGAGATCAACTTCGGAAGCAAAGTGTCACGAATGGCGGCAAGCGTCCAAGACTCCCGCTCATTCGACGCAATACGAGCAAACAGCGACTGCGCTATCTCTCCGAACGTCTGTAGCGTAGTGTCATCTGGACGAAGAACAGGGATTGGCCTGAAGTTCCGCTTACTGATTTCAGCAAACGTACTACCTCCCGCCCTGGACTTTATGATCTCCATGTTTTCTTCCGTCCAAAGCAGGATATAGCTGTTCGGGACCTTTCCAGTAACCATGGCAATAATGCCCTGATTTACCGAAACGGGTGTTTCAGCCAGCGCGAGGTAGCCGATCGGCGCACGCGACGAGAGAATCACCGTACCTACTGGCAGTTGCCTAGAGCTTATCTTGTCGACCCCTGCTCGCGTAATGTGACGCTCAGTATCGAGAAGTATTGGCGCAGATAGTTTTGAAAGGTCTTTGGGGGTACAGAACGGGTACTCCCCTTGCTCCCAGAAGTCGGAGTTCTTCGTGCTGGGCGTGCCACCGCCTACAACTTCAACCAGATCCCCGATTGGCAAATGTGTCCACCCCTCCGGGACTGGCCCCAAGTCGGATTCAGTCAACTTGGCAGGCAGTTGGTCGAAAACGTCCTGTGGCATGCCACGGAAGCTGGTTGCACTGGCCGCCTTGGCCTTCACGGGCTCGAAGTCTACGAACCACGCCTTGAAGATGGCCCGTGCCATGGCTTCCAACGTGCGGTTTATCTGGCGGTTTAGTTCGATTTTGTTGTCGAACGCGCTGAGGATATTCGCGATGGCCGCTTGAGTATCGAGAGGTGGCAGTTTTATGTGGAGCTTGGAAAAGTGCCCTTTATTGAGGATAGGAACAGCCGAGCCGCTTGCCCCCTGCGTTTTTAGTTCATTTTGCCGAGTACTGAGATCATAGTAGATGTACTCTGCATTGAATCGGTCTCTATCAACAATAATCGTGTTAATTTGTTGATTCGTAACAGACATTCTTCCAGTAAATGCGACTTTCCCCAAATCCGAGCCAATGCATGAAACCATTACTGAGCCTTCAGGAACAATCGCACTCTTAACTGCCGACGCCCCATCCTGGGTTAGGTAACGGTCAGTTGAAGAAATAGTTTTTCGGCCGTCCATATCAGACGGTGTGACAAAAGGAATATCACCTCCGAAATACTCAGGCACCTTGGTCGATGGAGTTTTTCCGGTCACTATCCGGCCTAAATCACCCAGCTCCACCGTCTGATAATTATTTTGGGACAGTTCATCCCCCATAGCCCAACCCCTCAAGGTTCGACTTGATCCGTGCTTCCAGTGCATCGGATTCAGCAAACTGCGCTTGCAGTTCTTCGGTTAGCCGTTGCATCTTCTCCTCAAAGGGCTCGCCGTCGTCCTCCGCTTCCGCCGCACCCACATAGCGTCCGGGTGTCAGCACGTGGCCGTGCTTACGAATCTCTTCAAGATTCGAAGACTTGCAGAAGCCGGGGATATCTTGGTATTCATCCGCACCCTCTTCGCCACGCCAGGCATGGTAGGCGCCGACAATGCGGCCGATATCGGTATCGGGCGCGGCGGGAAAACCATTGATGCCGGACAGCACACGCAGCGTGCGGGTTTCCATGGTCCCCATCTGGCGCGCATCAATAAATAAGGTTTCCCCGCGCCGATCACGACCACCATCCTTGATGTTCCTACCGGTCTTGTCCCGACTGATAAACCACAGACAGACGGGAATACCGGTGGTGAGGAAGAGCTGCGGCGGCATGGCGACAATGCAGTCCACCAGATCCGCTTTGATGATGTTCTTGCGGATCTCGCCCTCACCGGAGGTATTGGAAGACAGCGATCCGTTGGCCATAACGAAGCCGGCAATGCCGCCGCCACGGCCATTGGGCGGGGCCAGGTGATGGATGAAGTGCTGAATCCAGGCGTAGTTGGCATTGCCCACCGGTGGCGGACCGAATCTCCAGCGCGCGTCGTCGCGCAGTAACTGGCCGGACCAGTCGGACATATTGAAAGGGGGATTGGCCAGTATGTAGTCGGCCTTGAGGTCCGGGTGCAGATCGCGCGTGAAGCTGTCTGACGGTTGCTCTCCCAGGTTGGCCTCGATCCCCCGAATGGCCAGGTTCATGTGCGCCAGCCGCCATGTGGTGGGATTGGACTCCTGGCCAAAGATGGAGATGTCCCGCTTGGAACCGCCGTGCGCTTCGACGAATTTTTCGGACTGTACGAACATGCCGCCGGAGCCACAGCAGGGGTCGAAAACGCGGCCCTCGTAGGGCTCGATCATCTCCACCAGCAGTCGCACGACCGACCGGGGCGTGAAGAACTCCCCGCCCAGTTTGCCTTCGGCCGCGGCGAACTTGCCGAGGAAGTACTCGTAGACCCGGCCGAGCACATCCTTGGCGCGGGCTTGATCCGTCCCGATGGCGATGGAGCCGATCAAGTCGATCAAGCCGCCCAGCCGTTCCGGCGCGATGCCGCGCCGTGCGTAGTCACGCGGCAGCTTACCCTTGAGCTTGGGGTTGTCCCGCTCAATGGCATACATGGCATCGTCAATGAGCTTGCCTATATTGGGGTCCTTGCCCCGCGCCTGGATCTTGTCCCAGCGAGCCTCCGGCGGCACCCAGAAGACATTCTCGGCGGTGTATTCGTCGCGCTGTTCCAGCAGATTCTCGGCCTGTTCGCCTTCGATCCCGTCGGCCTTGAGCTCTTCGGCCAGCTTTTCCCGGCGGGCCGTAAAGGCATCCGAGATGTACTTCAGGAAGATCAGGCCGAGAACCACATGTTTGTACTCGGCGGCATCAATGGCCCCTCGAAGCTTGTCGGCTGCCTGCCATAGCGTGTCGGTATCGATATCGCGTGCGGCGTCTTCTGCGTTGTGATTAATGGAGGCCATACCTTGATTTCCCTGTGGAAAGTATTGGGGTTGCGCACAGAGCAGATTCGAGCCGCCAGGCTAAAGGGACTTCTCGCCTCCTGCCCCGGCGGCCAGTGTCTCCGGAATCTCGATGCCTTCCCGCCCGCAATAGTCCCGGATCATCACTTCGATCATATTGGCGATACTGCGCCGCTCTCGCTCAGCCATCGTCTTCAGCCCGGCCTTGACGCCGGGCTCGATGCGTACGGTGATGGTCTCAGTTTTGGTTGGCTTCACGGCGGGCTCCGGAGTGGTGCTGTCGGATGTACTGCGAACATACTACACAGGGTGGTGGCCGCGAGGGATAAGGTCGCGCCCATCGCCTGCAAGTGAACATAAAAACCCTTTATAGGGGGCTTTACTGTGTAGTTGTTGCGCATGGATATGGATGTTGCTAATAAGGTGCTGCACCGCTGCAATCGCGAGGGGCGCTGGATGTTTACCCGGCGAGATCTCGCGCACCTGTTCCCGGAGGACAGCGACAAGACGCTGACCAAGGGGCTGGCCCGGTTGACCGACAAAAGCCTGCTGGAACGGGTGTGCCGCGGGGTGTATGTGAACCCGCTGGGCGCGGAAGACGACAGCCGCATTGCGGAACGTATTGCCGTCGCCATGCGCCGTGGCGAATACAACTACCTGAGCCTGGAATCGCTGCTCTCCGAGTGCGGCGCCATCTCCCAGATTCCCATCGACCGTCTCACGGTCATGACGACGGGCCGCAAGGGGGTCTACCCCACGCCCTACGGGGTGATCGAGTTCACCCATACGGCACGACCGGTGGAGGATATTCTGGCGCATACCGTCAAGACGGATGAACGGCCCTTGCGCCTGGCAACACCGGCCACGGCCTGGCGGGATCTGAAACGGGTGGGCCGCAACCTGCATATGGTGGACCGGGAGTGGATCGAGCATGAACGCGAAAGCTGACTTCGATGCCCTGGTCGAACGGGCGATGGCCGCGCAGGGACGCGGGCAGATGCGGCCGGTCGACGCCATGATCCAGAGCAAGAAAGCGCTGGCCGAACTCACCGTGGTCAGCGGCGAGCCGTGGATCACGGAACTATCCGATGCCGAACTGCGGGTGCTGGTCGGCTTGTAAAGCTAGTCGGCACCCGACACCGACCCTTCGCACATACTTGCGCTCAGGCGGACAGATACAACTCGCGCAATCGCTCGCGGGCCGCCTCGTCAACGCCGTAGCGCTCGCGCAGGAAGGCCTCGACGGAGCCGTGGTCCGCCTCGATCGTGTCGAACGCGGCGCTCAGGTAGCTGGGCCGTGTCTCGAGCAGCGGCAGGATCAGGGCCCGGCCCTGATCGAACGGCAGGTCCACCTCGTACTTCTCCAGCACGTTCGGCACTTCCCGCTCGATCGGCGTGTACCGCGACGACAGCATGTAGTCGTACAGGATGGTCGTGCGCGGCACACCCAGGGCCGAAAGCGTCAGGGCGGCACCGACGCCGCTGCGCTCCTTGCCGCCGGAACAGTTCATCAGGAAGGCGCCGGGGGCGCCTTCGAGCAGGGCGTCGAACAGGCCCTGGTAATAGTGGGCCGCATCGCGCACGAGGTAGACCATGAGGTCGTGCATCGCCGCCGCGGTGTCCTCGGGATCGGTGGTGCGCGCGAACAGCTCGTGCAGCATGCGCCAGTTGCCGATGCCCGGCGGTATGCCGATGACGTTCACGTCCGGCGCGTTCGGCAATTCGGCGTTCTCGCGTGCCAGCTCGTTCGGGTGCCGGTAGTCGCAGACGGTGGAGATGCCGAGCGACGCGACCACCTCGCGGTCCGCCGCGGTCAGGTGCGCGAGGTGTCCCGAGCGAAACAGCCGCCCCCAGCGCAGGCGCCGGCCGCCGGCGGCGGCATAGCCGCCGAGGTCGCGGAAATTCACGCCGCCCTCCAGTGTCACGCCGCGCTCGGCGACCACGAGCGGCGCACCGTCGGCGGCCTCCAGGCGGAAGTACCAGCGCGGCGCTCCGCCCGGCACGGTCACTTCGGCACCGCCGCGCGCGCCCTCCGCCACCGGCTCGGCATCGCCCGGCACATCCGCTGTCGGCGAGACGCGTACCGTCACCGGTGCTGCCGTGAAGCGCTCGTCCCAGGCGACCCTGTAAAGGTTCCCGTCGATACACTCGACGGTCACGTTGCAGACGGCATCCTCCGGACTCGATCGATCCCCATCGTCGGCTTTCGACACGCACCACCTCCGTCGTGATTTTGTAGGACAATCTTCGCAAGTTACACGATATCGTCCGCTGCCCGCCATCACGTAGGAAAGGGCCGGCCACGGGCGTCATGCCATGTCGTAGCCGCTTCGGCGGTGGCGAATCCGGTGCGGATTTTCAGTGACCGCGGCCACTGAAAGTCCACGCCGCCGTTGGGGGTGGCCGCCGGGCCCCGGCGAACCTGCCGGCCCGACGGCCCGCGGGGCGGCCGCCGCCATCGCGGCCACCCCGCGGACACGGTCATTCCGCGATCAGGGCGACCTCGACGTCCTCGGTGAGAATGGCCCACCAGCGGCCGCCGTAGTTGGCGTCGTAGCCGACCACGGGCTGGTCGGCACAGGCCGCGGGCCGCGCGGGCGGCGTCGCCAGCATGGCCTCGCTGTAGGTGGCCTCGACCACGCACTCGGCATCCGCCAGCGGCTGCCAGCCGGCGTCCGTGGCGTGGCCCAGGACGACCTCTCCGGGTGCGATCCCGTCGCCCGCGGTCAACTCCAGGACATAGGGATCGGACACGGCCTGCGCGATATCCCACGCCTTGGTGGCCGTGGCGGGCAGCGTGACCGGCGCCTTGGCAGTGCCGTCCGGCTGGCTGCCCGGCAGGCCGGCATCGGCCTCGATGTCCTTGGTGGCGCCGTAGGCGCTGCTGAAGGTGCCGGTCTGGTTCTGGGTGCCGCTGACGATGAGGATGTCGGAGGCGGTCTCCGTCGTGGCCGCCTGCCAACTCAGCATCAGGTGCTCCTTGAGGTCGATGGTGGTCTCGGGCACGTCGACCTCGTATTCGTCGGCGGCCGGCGCGATCCGGATCTCGCCGTTGAGGTTGGGCGTCCAGGGCTGGTGATACCGGAACAGGTACTGATAGGCGAGCCGCATCAGGTCGGGCTGGCTCTCGGCACGGCTGAAACCGGGCTGCCACTCCAGGGTGCGGGTCCGGCTCTCGACCCGGTTGAAGGTGTCGTTCTCGCCGTCGATCAAACGGGCGACCGTGCCGTCGGTACCGTAGCACTCGTTGGTGCGGTAGAGCGGGTCGAGATACATCACCGGCCGGGTATCCGCCGGGATCGAGTCGGGGTAGACGATACGCTCGCAACGGTTCGCGGTGCGGGTGAACCGGTCGAGCAGCGTCCACGCGGGATCGGCCAGCTCCTTGGGGCCGTCCTCGTTGGCGGTGATGGTGTGCTCGGCGAACCAGGCCTCGTAGTCGACGCGATCGCCGTCGAACGTGAGCACCGCGGCGTTGACGTCGTAGCCGGTGGCGCCGTTCTTGTAGGTGTTCATCTTCTGCTGGACGATACGCTGCACCAGCTCGCGTTCGCCGTAACGGAATTCATAGCCCTTGTACGAGGCGTTGCCGGCCACGATCTGGGTGTATTGCGGCAGCCGGTAGTTGCCGCTGTCCGACGTCCAGGACGTGGGATCGATGCCGATCGGGGCCTCGATCACCGAACGCTGGTACATGTGCTCGTGACCCTGCACCCAGAGCACGTCGTGGCGGGAGAAGAAGGCCCGGATCTCGTCCCATTGGTCGTACAACCGGTTGTCGTCCTTGACGCCCTCCACGATCATTTCGCGCGTCTCGCCGTACTTGGCGCCGATCAGGCCGTCGTGGCTGGCGATAACGATATGCTCGACGTCGTCGCGGTGCTCGGCCACGACCTGCTTGATCCAGGGGAAGGCGATGGGTAGGTTGTAGTACTTGAGGGCGATGAGCAGCACGTTGTCCCGGACCACGTAGTAGTTGAGGTATTCCGCACCCGACATGTGCACCGCGTCGTCGGGGATGTAGTGCCGCATGTTGTCGATCCACTCCACGGAATAGGCATAGCTGTCCTCGTGGTTGCCCATCAGGGGCAGGAACTCCATGCCACCGTCCCGGTACTTCGCGGCGACGCCGGTCCACTGCGCGAACTCGCGGGTGGTACCGTGGTCGGTCAGGTCGCCGACCGGGATCACGATGTCCACGCCCATGGCCTCGTACTTGGCCAACACGGCTTCCATGGGATGGACGGAGACATTGTCGCCGCCACCCTGGGTATCGGGCAGGATGCCGATGCGCAGCGGCTCGCCGGCAACGCTGCTGGACGGCGGCTCGGAGTCGGCGTCGCCGGAGCCGGAGCCGGAGCCATTGCAGCCGTGGAGCAGCACGGTCGACGACAGCAGACAGGTAGCGAGGAATCGGGGGGACATGACCTCTCCTTGGGCTTGCGGTAACGAAAGGCGGTCATGTTTGCCCCGGATCGTGACGCCCGTGTGGCGGCGGCATGACGGCTAACTGAAGCTTTCGTGACGACCGGCACGGTGACGGCAAGTGGCTGATATCGCGGGGGCAATGCAGGATCACGACGGGTCGCCGGCATCGGTTTCGGGCTAGAATGGGGCATTGCCGTCAGCCGGAGCGCCGTCATTCCCAAGAGCAAGCGAACACCGCGACGCGACGATCGCTACAAGATCTCCGAGGTGGTCGAGCGCACCGGCGTGGGGCGGGAAGCGATCCGCTTCTACATCAATGAGGGGCTGCTGCCGCGGCCGGAGAAAACCGCCCCCAACATGGCGTGGTACAGCGAGCGGCATATCGAGCTGCTCAAGCTGATCCGGCGCCTGCAGGACGACCAGTTCCTGCCGCTCAAGGCGATCAAGTCGGTGTTGCACAACACCGGCGAGCACGAGTTCAGCCCGCGCCAGCTACAGGTGTTCGCCCGCATGCGCGAGCAGCTCGCCGAGGGCGAGCGCCTGCCGCATCCGCCGCACGAACTGTCCAAGCTGGCGCGCTACCTGAACCTGGCACAGGACGAGATCCAGGCCTTCCGCGAGCTCGGGCTGTTGCGCGAAAAGGCAACCCGGCTGACCGGCGAGGAGGAATCCATGCTGCGGCTCTGGGCCAGCATCCGCGATGCCGGACTGACCCGCGAACGGGGCATAAGCCCCCGCATCGTGGAGATGATCGTCGAGGCGGCGGACCTGCTGTTCGACCGCGAAATCCGCCTGTTCGAGAACTACCTCAACGACCTGGACGACCGCGAGGCCGAGGCCCTGATGCGCAGCGTGATCCCGGACATCAACCGGATGTTCGAGATCCTGCACCGGCGCCGGATACGCGCCTTCATCTCCCGCTACGCCGGACAGGAGCCCGACACGGACTGACTGATCCCGCCGCCCGGCATCGCGCCGGGCGGCGGGGAACGCTGTCAGGCGGCCGCGTTCTCTTCCCGCGGCCGGTGATGCCTGGCGAACAGCGCCTCGCGCTTGGCCGGATCGACGTTGATGCGGGTCATGTCGTGGCCGTAATGCGCCAGCAGCCGCTTGTCCATGATCGCCCGCCACAGCGGCGGCACCATGGCCGCGAGCCACATGCCGGGATAGCCGCTCGGCAGCGTCGGCAGGCCCTCGAAGTTGCGCAGGGACTGGTAACGCCGGGTCGGATTGGCGTGGTGGTCCGAGTGGCGCTGCAGGTGGAACAGGATCAGGTTGGACGTGATGTGGTTGGTGTTCCAGGAATGCTCCGGACTGCAACGCTCGTAGCGCCCGCTGGGCAGCTTCTGGCGCAACAGGCCGTAGTGCTCGATGTAGTTGGCCAGCGTCAGATGGAACCAGCCGATCGCCGCCTGGACCAGGAGGAAGGGCAGCACGATCCAGCCGAAGGCCCAGGTCAGGGCGCCGTAGAGGACTGCCGTCATCAAACCGGTCTGCACGATCTCGTTGTCCAGGCTGAACACGCTCCGGCCCTTGCGCTGCATGCGTTCGGCCTCGATTTTCCAGGCCCGGCGCGCGGCACCGGGGATCTCGCGCAGCATGAACTGGTAGAGATTCTCGCCCATGCGCGAGCTGGCGGGGTCCTCGGGGGTCGCCACGTCACGGTGGTGGCCCTTGTTGTGCTCGATGAAGAAATGGCCGTAGGCGACCGTCGTGAGCACCAGCTTGGCCAGCCAGCGCTCGCTCTCGGTCTTCTTGTGCCCCAGTTCGTGGCCGAGGTTCAGGGCGAAGGCGCCGATGATGCCCATGGACACCGCCAGGCCGGCCACGCCCCACCACGGGAATACGCCGCTGCCCACGGCCCAGGCGCTCGCGACGAGCGTCGCGAACTGGGCCGGCACGGCGGCATAGACCAGGTAGCGGTAGAACCGGTCCTCCTCCAGCATGGGCACCGCCCACTCCGGCGGATTGTTGGTGTCCTCGCCGGTGACGTGGTCCAGCAGGGTCACCACGCCGTAGAACGCCACCGGCATGGCCCAGAGCCAACCGGCCCAGCCCGTGGCGTAGGCCAGCACGATGAAGAACAGCGGCGCCAGCGGATAGACCGCGCTCATCAGCCAGAGGTAGCGCTTGCGGTCGACGAAGCGCTCCCCGGTCTCGGGATTCTCCAGCACGGGTGCCATCAAGCTCATGTCGTCACCTCCGAATAGGCCGTCGCAGCGCCGGTGCCCGGCACCGGCTCATTGTGCGTAGTATTGCTACGTACTTTATGCGTAGTATCGCTACTTACTTTGTCTTGTCAAGTGTCCGTGCCCGGAGCGCGCGGGAACCCGGCGGGAAATCGGGAGGGATTACGGGGCGGCGGTGTCGCCGGAGCGCTTGCCGAGCCAGTCGGCGGCGGTGGCCCAAACGCTGTCGCGGGCGCGGGCGCCGAGGATGACCCCCATGTGCCCGCCGGGCGCGATCACGAACTGCTTGTCGCGCGAGGACACGAGATCGAGGCTCTTGTACGCGGTGCGCGGCGCGACCAGGTGATCAGCGTCACCGGCCATCACCAGCATGGCGGCGGTGATGCGGCCGAAGTCGGCGACCCCGTCCCCGATCTCGATGCGCCCCAGGGACAGGGTGTTGTCCATCGCCATCTTGACCAGCATGTCCCGCACCACCCCGCCGGGATAACTGAGCATGTTGTCGAGATAGTCCGAGGTAGTGGTGTGGGATTCCACGAACTCACGGTCCCACAGCCGGGTCACCAGGTCCCAGTAGCTGGTGACGCTGGCCAGGGGCGCGGTGAGCTTGAAACCGAGCGTGGTCAGCCAGGCCGGCACGTGCAGCAGCGCCGGATCCACGTTGTGCAGACGGAACTCACTGTAGCGACGCACCAGTTGCGCGGGCGCGTTCAGCGCCTGCGATACCCCCGCCACCATGCCGCCGCCGCGGGCGTCCACCGGGCTGGCCACGGTGACGATGTTGCGAATGCGCTGGTCGCCGGTGAGCCCGGCGTGCATCAGCATCAGCAGGCCGCCCATGCACCATCCCATCAGCGAGACGTCCCGGCTCCCCGAGTGCGCGCGCACCGCGGCCAATGCCTGCGCCAGCATGTCGTCGGCGTAGTCGGCCAGGCCCAGGGAGGCGTGCCGCCGCTCCGGACGCCCCCAATCGACCAGGTAGACCCGGAAGCCGCGCTCCGACATATAGCGCACCAGACTGCGCCCCGGCAGCAGGTCGAAGGTCTCGGTGGTCACCCCGAGAGGCGGCACCAGGACCAGCGGCACCGGCCGGCCCGGACCGCCGTCGGCGGGCGGGTAATACCGCACCGCCATGGGGTCGCCCTCGTGAATGCATTCGAAAGGCGTCAGACCGGACTTGACCAGGGTTTCGCGCCGGAACAGCCGGTCGTAGGCGTTGTTGGCGGTGGCGGCCGCGACCTGGTTGAGCGCCAGACCCTGCTCCAGCGCCCGACGCACCAGACGGTTCATGCGCCCGCCGCCTCGGCGCGGGTGTCCGGCCCGGCGCTGGCGAGCTCGACATACACGGCGCGGAAGATGGTCAGCCCGCTCTCGGTCACCTGCGTCAGCGACTGGCGGTAGCCGCCCAGGACCCAGCGCATGGCGATGTGCACCACCGCCCCGACCAGGCCGTCCGCGAGCATGTCGTCCTCGGCATGGGCCGCCAGCGCCGCGGGCAGGCGCGGCAGGGCCAGCTCCCGGATCAGCCCCGCGAAGCCCTGCATGGCCTCGCGGTAGCGCTGATCGACGGCCGCGCTGACGCCCAGGACCTCGAACAGCACGACCCGTGCCGCGGCCGGCTCGTCGCGCATGAAGCCGAAGAACGCCCGCAGGGCCGAGCGCGCCAGGGCCGGCGCGTCGTCGCCCGGCGCCGTGCGTATCGCCTCCTGGACCCGTCCCCAGAGGCGGCCGAGGACGTGATCATAGGCCTCGCACAGGAGCGCCTCGCGGTTTTCGAAGGATTCGTAGAAATAGCGTTCGGTGAGACCGGCGCGTGCGCACAGGCCGCGCACGGTCGCGTTCTGGTAACCGTTCTCGCCGAACTCGGCCACGGCCGCTTCCAGCAGACGCTCGCGCCGCTCGCGGCGCCGCTGTCGGGGGCTCAGGCCCCGATAACGCCGATTGCTGCTCACCCGTGCCATCGAAATGTCCAAAACTGCACTGCGTACCGCTGCGGGCGCGAAGTCGATACCGATTCCAACGTGCCGATACCCGCGAGATTATCCATCATTGTACGCCGGGCCGTGCACCCGTCGCGGCCACGGCCGCCAGGCGGCAGTCCGCGAGCCGCCGGTTAGAATGGCCGCATGACCGATATCAATACCCTGCTGCTGCTCGGTTCGCTGCTGCTCTTCGTCAGTGTCCTCGCAACCACGCTCGCCCGCTTCGGCATCCCGCTTCTGGTGATCTTTCTGGGCGTCGGCATGCTCGCCGGCGAGGACGGTCCCGGCGGCATCGAGTTCGATGACTTCGGCACTGCCTTCCTGGTGGCCAACCTAGCCCTGGCGATCATTCTGCTCGACGGCGGGCTGCGCACCCGCAGCGAGACCTTTCGGGTCGCCCTGCGGCCCGCCCTCGGCCTCGCCACCGTCGGCGTCCTGCTCACCGCGGGCCTGCTCGGGGTATTCACCACCATCGTGCTGGACCTGGACTGGCGTTACGCGCTGTTGCTCGCCGCGATCATGGCATCGACCGACGCGGCGGCCGTGTTCTCCCAACTCCGCCATGGCCGCATCGCCCTCAACGAGCGCGTGCGCGCGACCCTGGAATTGGAGTCGGGCAGCAACGACCCCATGGCGATCTTCCTGGTGCTGGCCCTGGTCGAAAGCTTCTCCCTGCCGGGCGGACTGCCGGCCGGCGAGCTGACCGTGATGTTCCTCCAGCAATTCGGCTACGGCATTGTCGGCGGCCTGTTGCTGGGCCGCCTGCTGGCCGAGATCCTGGCCCGCCTCCGTCTGGCGGAGGGGCTGTACGCCTTGCTGATCGCGTCCGGCGGCCTGCTGGTGTTCGCCCTGGTGAACATTCTGGGCGGCAGCGGCTTCCTGGCCATCTATCTCCTGGGCGTCACCGTCGGCCAACGCCGCTCGCGCGCGACCGAGCACGTGCTGCGGGCCATGGACGGCCTCGCCTGGCTGGCCCAGGCCGGCATGTTCCTGATCCTCGGCCTTCTGATCACCCCCAGCGAGATGCTCTCGGGCGCGCTGCCCGCGCTGGCGGTCGCGCTGTTCCTGATGCTCGTCGCACGGCCGACATCGGTGGCGGCCTGTCTCGCGCCGTTCCGGTTTCCGGCGCGGGAGATCGTCTTCATCGGCTGGGTGGGACTGCGCGGCGCGGTACCGATCGTGCTCGCGATCTTCCCGGTCATGGCGGACCTGCCCGATAGCCGTTTCCTGTTCGAGACGACCTTCGCCGTGGTCCTGGTATCGCTTCTGATACAGGGCCCCACGGTGGCGATTCTGGCGCGGAACCTGGGCCTGGAGCTCCCCCAGCGCAACGCGCCCGAGGAACGACGCCCGATACGCGCCGATACGCGCCTGCCCTACGAACTGGTACAGTTGAGGGTCGCGCGCAACGCCGACATCCTGGGCCATGCGCCGACCTCGTTGACACGCTACCGGACGGTACGCTGCGTCGGCGTTATCCGCGACCGGCGGCTGCGATGGCCCCGGGAGTCGCTGGTATTCCGGGAGGGCGATCGCGCCCTGGTCCTGACACCGAACCGGCACGTGGACGAGTTGACGGCGTTGTTCAGCCTGCGCGCCACCCGCGGCCGCTATCGGCCGTCCGCGTTCTACGGCCGGTTCCAGGTGCGCGGCGACATCACGGTCGGGGATCTCGCGGCGCAATACGCCATCGAGCTGGACGATGCCGACCCCGATGTCTCGCTCGACACCTGGTTCCGCGAGCGCACCCATCGGGAGCCGGTCGTCGGCGACAGCGTGCGCCTGGGGCCGTTGCGGCTGACGGTGCGCCACGTGCACCAGGGCCATATCACCCGCCTGGGCATCAAGTTCAATCCGGACGGCGAGTAATACGCGACGGCAGGCGGAAACGGACACGTCGAGCGTCCAAGCCCGCGCGATGATGGTCAGCCGTCGTGTGGCAACCGGGGGCGGTGCGCCATGCCGAAACCGTGGCCCTGCTGGAGACAGAAGGCCAGCCACTTGTTGAGCAGGAGATTGCGCTGCCACTGCTCGCTGACCACCCGGCCCTCCTCCAGGTCGATGCCCGCCAGGGCCGCGTAGCGGGAGTGGGCATCGCAGCGGATGGCCTCGGCCAGACCGGCGTCGCGGTAGATCCGGACCGCCAGGTCCGGATCGGCGTGCAGGCCCTCGCCGTCTTCGAACCAGTAGGTTAGGTGCAGCGTCAGGGTATAGGGGCAACGCTCCAGCACCCGCAGGTGCAGGTCGCGGTCGGCAGGGGCGTGCGACACGGCCTGCTCGAACGGCAGGTCCAACTCCGGCAGCAGGCGTTGCAGGCGACGGTAATTGCTCTCGTAGAGCGCCATCAGACCCGCAAAGCTGCGCGGCCGCGCCCAGTGCTGGCGCGCCCGGTTTCCCCGCTTGGCATGCTTGCTCAACATGCCTTCGACTATACGGGACACCGATCGCGAAGGAAATGCGATCCGGCGACGGCCGGGGGTCGGCTCAGAACGTGCGCCGGCGCAGGTTTTTCTCCTGCATGATCACCGCCGCGATCTCCTCGATCGACATGTTGGTGGTGTTGGTGAAGGGGATATTGTGGCGCTTGTACAGGGCTTCCGCCTGGCGCAGCTCGTAGCTGACCTGGGGCAGCGAGGCGTACTGGCTGCCGCGCCGGCGCTCGCTGCGGATGTTGTGCAGACGCTCGGCATCGATGGACAACCCGAACAGTCGGTCCTTGTAGGGCCTGAGGACCTCCGGCAGCCGCTGGCGCTCCAGGTCCTCCTCGGTCAGGGGATAGTTGGCGGCGAACACCCCGTGCTGCATGGCCATGTACAGGCATGCCGGCGTCTTGCCGCAGCGCGACGGCGCGATCAGGATCACGCCGGCGCCGCCGTAACCGTCCGCGCTCACGCCGTCGTCGTGCTTGAGGGCGTAGTTCATCGCGTCGATGCGGCTGCGGTAGGTGCTCTCGTCGGCGATACCGTGCGCGCGCCCTTCGCGATGCGCGGACTTGACCTTGAGCTCGCCCTCCAGCGCCGGCAGGAACAGGTCGAACAGATCCAGGAACAGCGCCTGCGAACCGCGCAGTATGCCGCGCACCTCGTCCGAGACGGTGGTCGAGAACACGATCGGGCGCAGGCCGCTGGTCCGCGCGGTGTGGTCGATGTATTCGACCGCGGAGTTGGCCTTGTCGCTGGAGTTCACGAACGGCAGCGTCGACTGCTTGAACTCGCTCTCGTCGAACTGGGTCAACAGCGTCGAGCCGATGGTCTCGGCGGTGATGCCGGTACGGTCGGAGATGAAGAAGACCGAGCGCTTGATCTCGCTCACGGACGCCACCACCCCGGCACGCCCGCCCGGACGAGGGGCCATCGGCGCGGCATAGCGTGTAAAATGCGCGCCTGTTTCAGGTTCCGATCGTGGAGTGAGTCCATTGCAACAGCGTCAAGTATCCGGGGATCAGGTCGTCTGGTTCAGCGAACTGGGCATGGGCGATGTCGACCGGGTGGGCGGCAAGAACGCCTCGCTCGGCGAGATGATCAGCCATTTGCACGAGGCCGGCGTCAACGTGCCCGACGGGTTCGCGACCACCGCGGAAGCCTACCGGCAGTTCCTGGCGCATGACAAGCTGGACGAGCGCATCAACGCCGCGCTCGACGCCCTGGACGTGGACGACGTGGACGCGCTCGCCGAGACCGGCGCGAAGATCCGCGAGTGGGTGCTCGAGCATCCCTTCCCGCCGGAACTGGAGCAGCAGATCCGGGACGCCTACGCCACCCTGTGCGAAGGTCACGACGGCCTGTCGGTCGCGGTCCGCTCCTCCGCCACCGCCGAGGACCTGCCGGACGCCTCCTTCGCCGGCCAGCAGGAGACCTTCCTGAACGTCCGCGGCCTGGACAACGTGATGCTGGCGATCAAGGACGTGTTCGCCTCGCTGTTCAACGACCGCGCCATCTCCTACCGCGTGCACAAGGGCTTCGAGCACAGCCAGGTGGCCCTGTCGGCCGGCATCCAGCGCATGGTCCGCTCCGACACCGGCGCCTCGGGCGTGATGTTCTCCATCGACACCGAGTCCGGCTTCGACAAGGTGGTGTTCATCACCAGTTCCTACGGCCTGGGCGAAGCCGTGGTCCAGGGCGCGGTCAATCCGGACGAGTACTACGTCTACAAGCCCAACCTGGAGGCCGGCCGCCCCGCCCTGCTCCGCCGCATCCTCGGCGGCAAGGCGGTGAAGATGGTCTACACCGACGCCACCGACCACGGCAAGACCACCGAGTTCGTGGACGTATCGGAAGCCGACCGCCAGCAGTTCTCGATCAACGACGCCGACGCCGAGGCCCTGGCGAAACAGGCCCTGATCATCGAAAAGCACTACGGCCGTCCCATGGATATCGAATGGGGCAAGGACGGCGAGACCGGCGATCTCTACATCCTCCAGGCGCGCCCGGAGACGGTGCAGAGCCAGAACAAGACCAACCGGCTGGAGACCTACCAGCTCAAGAAGCGAGGCCGGGTCCTCAGCGAGGGCCGATCCATCGGCCAGCGCATCGGCGCCGGCAAGGTGCGCAACGTGAGCAGCATCAAGGAGATGAACCGGGTGCAGCCGGGCGACGTGCTGGTCACCGACATGACCGATCCCGACTGGGAGCCGGTGATGAAGCGCGCCTCCGCGATCGTCACCAACCGCGGCGGCCGCACCTGCCACGCCGCCATCATCGCCCGCGAGCTCGGCATTCCGGCGGTGGTGGGCACCGGCGACGGCACCGAGACCCTGGCCGACGGCGCGCCGGTGACGGTGTCCTGCGCCGAGGGCGACACCGGCTACGTCTACGAGGGCGAGCTCGACTTCGCGGTCAACGAGGTCGAGATGGACAAGATGCCCGAGATCCCGGTCAAGATCATGATGAACGTGGGCAACCCGGACCGGGCCTTCGCCTTCGCCTCGACCCCCAACCGCGGCGTGGGGCTGGCACGCCTGGAATTCGTGATCAACCGCATGATCGGCGTGCACCCGCGGGCCCTGCTGGAGTTCGACCGGCAGCCGCCGGACCTGCAGAAGACCATCCGCGCCCACATCGCCGGCTACGCCGACCCGGTGGCGTTCTATGTCGACCGGCTCGCCGAGGGCATCTCCACCATCGCCGCCGCCTTCCACCCGGAACCGGTGATCGTGCGCCTGTCGGACTTCAAGTCCAACGAGTATGCCAACCTCATCGGCGGCGCCCAGTACGAGCCGGACGAGGAGAACCCCATGCTCGGCTGGCGCGGCGCCTCGCGCTACGTCTCCGAGGACTTCCGCGCCTGCTTCGAGCTGGAACTGGCCGCGGTCAAGCGGGTACGCAACGACATGGGCCTGGACAACGTCCAGGTCATGATCCCGTTCGTGCGCACCGTGGACGAGGCCCGCGGCGTCAGCGAGATCCTCGCCGAGCACGGCCTGGAGCGCGGCAAGGACGGCCTCAAGCTGATCATGATGTGCGAGCTGCCCTCGAACGCCCTGCTGGCCGACCGGTTCCTGGAGTACTTCGACGGCTTCTCCATCGGCTCCAACGACATGACCCAGCTCACCCTGGGCCTGGACCGGGACTCCGGCCTGATCTCGCACCTGTTCGACGAACGCAACGAGGCGGTCAAGGCGATGCTGGAGATGGCGATCGCCGCCTGCCGGCGCGCGGACAAGTACATCGGCATCTGCGGCCAGGGGCCGTCCGACTATCCGGACCTGGCCCGCTGGCTGCTGGATCAGGGCATCGAGAGCATGTCGCTGAACCCGGACACCGTGGTCGAGACCTGGCTGTACCTGGCGGAAGAGCACAGCTAGGTCCCGTGTCCGGTCCGGCCGAGTCCAAGGCATCGCTTGTGGGGTTTGCTAACAATCCACAGATTTCACGGATGACACGGATCAAGACCTTTTCGGGTTGACCTGTTCAGATCCGCGGATTGTCAAAAGGCGTGCAGGCCGGGGTTATCGCGAACGGCCGGCCCGACCTCGATACCGAATCTGCGGACTCTGCGGAATCCGTGGATTCATACGAATGACCGCGATCTCACGGAGGCTGCCATGAGCGAACTGCCGCTGATCCTGGACGCCGACACCCTGGCCGCCCGGCGCGGCGATCCCGGCCTGCGCATCGTGGCCGTGGACGCCCCGGCGGATTTCCGGGCGGCCCATATTCCCGGTGCCGTGCGCGTGGGCTACGACGAGATCACCCGCGACGCGCCGCCGGTCAAGGGGCTGGTTCCCGACCCCGACGCCCTGGCCGCGGTCTTCTCGCGCCTGGGCCTGCATCCCGACGACCACGTCGTGGCCTACGACCGCAGCGGCGGCGGTGCCGCCGGACGTTTGCTGTTCACCCTGGACGCCGCCGGTCACGCCGGCGGGCTGTCGCTCCTGGACGGCGGCCTGCAGGCCTGGGTGGCGGGCGGTCACGAGACCGAGTCGGGGACGGTCGAGCCCGACGCCACCGACTATGCCGTGCGACCACGGAGCGACTGCATCGCCGACCACGACTATATCGCGGGGCATCTCGACGACACGGGAGTGAAGCTGCTGGACACCCGCAGCGCGCCGGAATACGCCGGTGCCGACGTGCGTGCCGCCCGCGGCGGCCACATCCCGGGCGCCGCACACCTGGAATGGACCGAGCTCAAGGACGATCGCGACCGGCTCCGCCCCCGGCACGAACTGCTGCAACGGCTCGCCGAGCGCGGCATCCTGCCCGACGACGAGGTGGTGGTGTACTGCCACAGCCACCACCGCTCCGCCCATACCTACGTGGCCCTCAAGGCCCTGGGCTTCGAGCGTGTGCGCGGCTATCCGGGTGCCTGGTCGGATTGGGGCAACCGTACCGACACGCCCGTCGAAGAGACGTGATCCGTAATTCGTGGCCGGTGATTCGCAAGCGCCAATCACGGATCGACGATAACCGATCGCCATGACACACGACCTGAAAGGCGGCGCCGCCTTCGCGGTCGCCGCGGCGGCCGCGTTCGCCGCCATGGGCGCGATGATCAAGTTCGCCGCGGCCGATCTGCCGAACACCGTCGTCGTGTTCCTGCGCAACGGCTTCGGGCTGCTGATGCTGGCCCCCTGGCTGCTGCGCCCCGGACTGCGCGGGCTCGCCACCCGGCGGCCCCTGGCGCATCTGCTGCGGGCGGCGGTGGGGCTGTCGGCGATGTACTGCTTCTTCTACGCGATCGCCCACCTGCACCTGGCGAACGCGGTGCTGTTCAACTACAGCCAGCCGCTGTTCATCCCGTTCATCGCCTGGCTCTGGCTCAGCGAGAAACCGCCGGCGCGGCTGTTCCCGGCGGTGGCCATCGGCTTCGCCGGCGTGGCCCTGATCCTCAAGCCGGACACCGGCCTGGTCTCGCCGGCGGGCTTGGTGGGGCTGGCCTCGGGCCTGCTGGCGGCCACCGCCATGGTCGCGATCCGGCGCATGGCCGACACCGAGCCCACCACGCGGATCGTGTTCTATTTCACGGTGTTCGGCACCCTGATCTCCGCCGCGCCCGCGGCCGTTACCTGGCAATGGCCGGGGCGCGATGCGTGGCTGGCCATGGCCGCGGCCGGCGCCTTCGCCACCGCGGGCCAGCTCCTGCTCACGCGCGCCTACACCCTGGCACCCGCGGCCCACGTGGGCTCGCTGATCTACGCCGCGGTGGTGTTCGCCGCCGGCTTCGGCTGGCTGTTCTGGGGCGAGGTACCGGACGCCCTGGACGCCCTCGGCACGGCCCTGGTCATCCTGGCGGGCGTGATCGTGGTGTTCGCCCGCAGGCGACAAGACAAGTAAATAATCCGCAGATTACGCAGATGAACACAGATTAAGGACTTTCAAACCAATATCTGCGAAATCCGTGTAATCCGTGGATCGCGCCTGCTCAGCCGGCCCAGCCCGGCGAGCCGGAGCCGTCGGGTGACGGTTCGGCGTGCCAGCCGCCGTGCCATTCCTCCAGCCAGCCCGGGAGCTGGTCGATGGTGAGGGTGCGGCTGACGTAGTGCCCCTGGATGCAGTCGCAGCCCATCTCGGCCAGCTTCTGCTCCTGATTCTCGTCCTCGACCCCCTCGCCGACCACCTTGAGGCCCAGGGCATGCCCCATGTCGATGGCCGCGCGAACGATCGCGAGGTCGGCGTCCGACTGCAGCATGTCGTGCACGAAACCGCGGTCGATCTTGATCTCGGAGATCGGCAGGCGCTTGAGATGCGACAACTGCGAATAACCGGTACCGAAGTCGTCCAGAGCGATGCGCACGCCCATGTCGCCGATGCGGGCCACGATATCGTGGGCGCGCCGCCGGTCGGCCATGAGGGTGTCCTCGTTGATCTCGAGCATCAGGCTGTCGGCCGGCACCTCCGTCGCCGCCAGCAACCCGGCGAGCATGTCCGGGAACTCCGGGTCCAGCAGCGAGCGCTCGGAGACATTCACCGAAACGCGCAGCGGCCAGCCCGCCTGGCGCAACTGACGGGCCTCCTCGAGCGCCCGCTGCAGCACCCAGCGCGACACCTCCAGGATCAGGCCGCTGCGCTCGGCGCGCGGGATGAACTCCTGGGGCAGGATCATGCCGCGCCGCGGATGCTCCCAGCGGACCAGGGCCTCCGCGCCGATCACCCGGTCGCCGGCGCATTCCACCACCGGCTGGTAATGCAGACCGAGCTGACCCTGCTGGAGGGCCGTCTGCAACTCGGCGGTCAGGCTCACCGTCTCGGGATCGGCGCGCCGGTCGCGCGCGCGGTAGAGCACGAACAGCCCGCCCTTGCTCTTGGCCTGATGCATGGCGCTGTCGGCGCAGTTCATCAGGGTGTCGCCGTCCACGGCATCGTCCGGGCACACGGCGCCGCCGCTGCTCGCCTGCAGGTTCAGGGTCAGGTTCTCCAGGGCGCAGGGCGGTTCCAGGCCCTTGCTGATGCGCCGCGCGGTGCGCACCAGATCCTCGCGTCCCTCGACCCGCGGCAGCAGCACGGCGAAGGTATCGCCGAACAACCGCGCCACGGTGCTGGACTCCGGCACGGCGGACCGCAGCCGGCGGGCCACGCTCTTGAGCACGCGGTCGCCGTTATGCTGGCCGAGGGCGTCGTTGACCTCCTTGAAACCATCCAGGTTGAGCACGACCACGCCCACGCGGGCCTGCTCGCGGTGGGACTGCTCGATGGCCTGCTCCAGACGGTCCAGGAACAGGCCGCGATTGGGCAGCTCGGTCAGCGGATCGTGGGTGTTCTGGCGGTCGGCCGCGACTTCCAACGCCGCGTTGCGCGCGCGCAGATTCTCGGTGGCGTCCAGCACCATGGCGCCCGCCTCGTGGGCCAGCAGGACGCTGACGTACTGCCCCCAGAACGCGAACGCGAAGGGCATGAGGTCGAGCAGCCACAGGGACGCATTCGAGCGCTGGGCGTCGAGCAGGGCCTGGAGGCCGATCTCGCCGCTCTGCAGCCAGGCGGTGATGCCCGTGGCCACGAACACCGCGGCCAGGGCGATGGCCATGCCCACGTACGCGTGGCGCGTCGCGCGCGAGCGCAGCAGGCGGACCTGGGTGGCGAAAAGATTGAGACGCTGGGACATGGGCAACTCGCCTCGCATCGCGCGGATGCGGATAACCGGATTCGTTAGGGACGATATCGGCTGTCTTTCCCCACAGTTTACGGCCATGATGCCGCATGTGGCGCGGCGTCGCTATGCCGCGGATTCGTCCTCCGGCGCGCGCAGGGGCGTCATCGGCAGCACCTGGTCGGTCAGGGCCCCGACGAGGGCGTCGTAGGCCGCCACCGCCGCCGCCCGCGGCCCGCGCAGGCCCAGCTCGATCACGCGGCGGCCCGAGGCGTTCGGCAGGCAGGCCAGTCGCACCGACGGATGCGCGGCCATGATCGCCTCCATGAGATCGATCAGTTCGCTCTCGGGTGTGTCCCGGACCTCGATCAGATACTCCACCGGCGGATCCGGGTTGTGCATCTCGGCATAGCGCCGGTCCAGGACCCATTCCACCATCGGCCAGGCCATGCTCGGGAAGCCCGGCACGAAGTGGTGGTGGCGCAGGGAGAAGCCGGGCACGCCGTTGACCGGGTTGGGTATCGGCTCGGCGCCGACCGGCCACTCCACCATGCGGATACGATGCGGGTAGAGGCGATCGCCGAAACGTTCCTCCAGCACCGCCCGGCCCTCCGGATGGATCGCCAGCTCCAGGCCGGCCGCCGCCGCCGCGCACTGCCGTGTGCGGTCGTCGGGCGTGGCCCCGATGCCACCGAACGAGAACACGATGTCGTCGTCGGCCAGCGTGCGCGCGAGCACCGCCCGGAGGCGGGCGGCGTCGTCACCCACGTACTGCGCCCAGGACAATTCCAATCCGCGCGCCGCGAGCAGCTCGATCAGCTTGGGCAGATGCTTGTCCACCCGCTTGCCGGTGAGCAGCTCGTCGCCGACGAGCAGCGCGCCGATGGCGCGCCGCTCGCTGTCCCCTGTTTCGTGTTTCATGTTCTCCGAGGCGCACATACCGAACCTTTATCCGGGCACGAAACACGAAACCCCGAATAGCGCCGCTATTCGGGCTCGGGAATCCACCCGAACTGCTCGATGGCGCTGAAGATGTCGGTCTCGGTCGTGATACCGACGATGTCGCCGTCCTTTTCCACCAGCAGGCGGCTGATGTTCTTTTCGGACAGCATGTTGGCCGCCTCGTGCAGATGCGTCTCGGGCGCGACCGTGATCACCGGACGGGTGGCGATCTCGCCCACCGTGACGTCCGTGGGCGACTTGTTGTCGCGCACGATCTTGGTGACGATATCGCGCCGGGTCATGATGCCCCAGCGGCCCTCGCCGTCGGGCTCGACCACCAGCGAACTGACATTGGCGGTACGCATCTGGTGCATGGCGTCATGCACCGTGGTGGCGTCGTCGGCGGTGATCAGGGTGCGGGTCATGACGTCGGCCACGGTGTGCGGCGTACGGCCGGTGGCGATCATCTCCTCCAGCGGCTGCAGCAGACGCCGGACCTCGCGCTGCTTGCGCTCGCGCGCCAGCTTCTCGGCCCGCGCCTTGCGCTTGGCCTCCAGGTCGATGCCGCCCTTGATCTGCTCGATCAGGGCATCGGCGAAACCGCTGGTGCCGACTTCGGTGGCGCCCTCCAGGTTGCGGGCGAAATCGTAGGTGACGATCTTGTCCTGGATCACCTCGGGATAGGCGAGGCTGATCAGGTCGGCGGCCTCCTGCCAGCCGATGTACTCCAGCATGTTGACGCCGGAGAACAGCAGCGAGCCGGGATTGACCTTGTCCTGGTTGGCGTACTTGGGCGCGGTGCCGTGGGTGGCCTCGAACACCGCCACGTTGTCGGACATGTTGGCGCCCGGCGCGATGCCGATGCCGCCCACCTCGGCGGCGATGGCGTCGGACAGGTAGTCGCCGTTGAGGTTCATGGTGGCGAGCACGTCGAAGTCGTCCGGACGCAGCAGCATGAGCTGGAAGATGATGTCCGCGATCCGGTCCTTGATCACGATCTTGCCTTCCGGCTGCCGGCCGCCGTACTCGGCGTAGAGCTGATCCTCGGTGATGGTGCAGTCACCGAACTCCTCGCGCGCCACCTCGTAGCCCCAGGACCGGAAGGCGCCCTCGGTGAACTTCATGATGTTGCCCTTGTGCACCAGGGTCACCGACTCGCGGCCATTGTCGATGGCGTACTGGATGGCCTTGCGCACCAGGCGCTTGGTGCCGTATTCGGAGATCGGCTTGATGCCCAGGCCGGCGCCCTCGAAGAACTTGGCGCCCATCTCCTCGCGCAGGAACTTGGCCAGCTTCTCGTTCTCGGCCGTGCCGGACTGCCACTCCAGGCCGGCGTAGACGTCCTCGGTGTTCTCGCGGAAGATCACCACGTCCACCTTGCCCGGCTCCTTGAGCGGCGACGGCACGCCGGCGTAATGGCGCACCGGGCGCACGCAGGCGTAGAGGTCCAGGGCCTGGCGCAAGGACACGTTCAAGGAGCGGAAACCCTCGCCCACCGGCGTGGTCAGCGGTCCCTTGATCGCGACCCACAGCTCCTCGATCGCCTTCAGGGTCTCGGACGGGAAGTAGTCGCCGTCATAGAGCTTGGCGGCCTTCTCGCCCATGTAGAGCTCGCACCAGTGCACCTTGCGCTTGCCGCCATAGGCCTTCTCCACGGCGGCGTCCCAGATCCGCAGGCAGGCCTTGGTGATGTCGGGGCCGATGCCGTCGCCCTCGACGAACCCCAGGATCGGATTGTCCGGCACCTTCATCTGACCGTTCTCGACGGTGATCTTCTGGCCCTCCTCCGGTATCCGGATGTGCTTGTACGCCATGCCTGCTGTCTCCTTCTGTCTTGTGCGGGCGCGCTACCGGCCGGGGGGACGGCCGTGCGCGGATTCGAAATGGATCGCCCGGATTGTACCACCGGCCCCGGCGCGCTCGCGCCGCGGCGGCCGCCGTCCGGACGACACAAAAAACCCGGCCGCCGGGGCCGGGTCGGGAACGGGGGGCGGTCGGCGCATCAGCGCGCCGCCGCTTCCTTGAGCATCTTCTCCAGTTCGCCGGACTGGAACAGGTCGATGATGATGTCGGACCCGCCCACCAGCTCGCCGTTCACGTAGAGCTGCGGGATCGTCGGCCAGTTCGAATAGAGCTTCACGCCCTGGCGGTAGACCTCCTCGTCGTCGAAGACGTTCACGGACTTGAACTCCACGCCGCAGGCCTTGATCGCCTCGGCGGCGCGCGCGGAAAAGCCGCACTGCGGGAAGTCCGGCGTGCCCTTCATGTACAGGATCACGGGGTTGGACTCGACTTCGTTCTTGATGATCTCGAGGGCCTTGGCACTCATAGCGCTATCTGTCTCTCGGCGGAAAACCGGTCCCTATTCTACACCCGCAGTCGAGTCCGCCGAATTACCGGCCTCCGCCGGCTCGCCCCAGCCGCCGCCACCGGGCGACACCAGCGACAGCCGGTCGCCCGGCGCCACCCGTCCGGTGCATTTCGGCGGCAGGGGCTCGCCGTTCAGACGATTCTCGCCGGGCGCGCCGCCGGCGCCGCCGCGCAGCCCCCAGGGCGCGTGCCGGCGGCGCTCGGTGAGCAGGGTATAGCGCGCCGGGCCCAGGAACTCCAGCTCGCGCACGATGCCGTCGCCGCCCGGATGCCGGCCGGCACCGCCGCTGCCGCGGCGCAGGGCGTAGCGCCGCACGCGCAGCGGGTAATGCCCTTCCAGCACCTCGATCGGCGTGTTCAGGGTATTGGTCATGTGCGCCTGCACGGCGCTGGCGCCGGGGTGCGACGGCCCGCCGCCGAGACCGCCGCCCATGGTCTCGTAATAGTCCCAGGGGGCGTCACCCTCGTGCCAGCCCAGCGCCAGGTTGTTCATGCCGCCGTGGCTGGCCGCCGGGATCACGTCCGGCAGGGCCTGCGCCAACGCGCCCAGGACCGCGTCCACGACCCGCATGCTGGTCTCGACGTTGCCGGCGGCCACCGCCGCGGGCCGGCGGGCGTTGAGCAGGCAGCCCTCGGGTGCCGACAACGCGATGTCGCGGAACGTGCCGACGCAACCGGGCACCGCATCCGGCATCAGGCAGCGGAAGGCGTAGAGCACGCCGGCCGCGGTCACCGACAACGGGCAATTGACGTTGCCGTCGACCTGGGGGGCGCTGCCGTCGAAGTCCACCCGCATGCGGCCGCCGTCGGCCGTGATCCGGCAGGCGATGGCGAGATCCTCCGCGCCCTGGCCGTCACCGTCCATCACGTCCGTGAACCGGTATTCACCGTCCGGTATGCGACGCAGGGCGGACGCGGCCATGCGCCGGGCGTAGTCGTTGTAGGCCGACAGGCGATCGAGGAACCCCCGCGTGCCGAGCCGTTCGATCAGCGCCCCCAGCCGCGTCAGCGCCACCCGGTTGGCCGCGATCTGGGCGGAGAAATCGCCGCGCGAGACATGCGGGTTGCGCATGGGCGCCATCAGCCGCTCGAACTCGGCCGTATCGGGCTCGCCGCCACGCAACAGGTAGGTGGGCGGGATTACCAGCCCCTCCTCGTCGAGCCGGCGCGACAACGGCATGGAGCCGGGCGACTCGGCGCCGATGTCGGCGTGATGCGCGCGGTTGGCCGCGAAGGCCACCAGTTCGCCGTCCACGAACAGCGGCGCGATCAGGGTGACGTCGGGCAGGTGCGTCCCGCCCAGGAAGGGGTCGTTGACCACGACCATGTCGCCCGGCGCCCACTCCAGCGAGGCCACGATCCCGCCCATGGCGTAGGCCATGCTGCCGAGGTGGACCGGGATGTGCGCGGCCTGCGCCGAAAGGCTGCCGGCGGCGTCGAACACGGCGCAGGAGAAGTCCAGGCGGTCGCGGATATTGGGGGAGAAGGCGGCGCGCTTGAGCACGGCGCCCATCTCCTCGCAGACCGCCTCGATGCGGCTCGCGAAGACGCTCAGCTCGATGGCGCCGTGGGCGGCGCGTTTTTTTTCGTCGGCGGTCATGCGATGATTACGGGCTAATCCTGGGATTCCCGGGGCGGCTTTGATTTTTCCGCCGTCCGGCCCCATACAGGTGTTTGTCAGGTTAGACGACACTCACGCAACCGACAAAGGGGAAAGACATGGCATTCGAACTGCCCGATCTGGCCTACGATTACGACGCCCTCGAGCCGTACATCGACGGCCGCACCATGGAGATCCACTACGACAAGCACCACCGGGCCTACCTGAACAAGTTCCTGGGTGCGATCGACGGCACCGAGCTGGCCGATCAGGATCTCCGCAGCATCTTCGCCAATGTCTCCAAGCATCCGGCGGCCGTGCGCAACCAGGGCGGTGGCTTCTTCAACCACATCATCTACTGGGAGAGCATGTCGCCCAACGGCGGCGGCAAGCCCTCGGGCAAGCTGGCCGGCGCGATCGACGACGCCTTCGGCTCCTTCGACCAGTTCCAGGAGAAGTTCAACACCGCGGCGACCGGCCTGTTCGGCTCCGGCTTCGTGTGGCTGACGTTGGTCGGCGGCAAGCTCGAGATCGTGCCCACCCCGAACCAGGACAACCCGCTGATGGACGTCGCTCCCAAGCAGGGCGAGCCGGTCATGGGCCTGGACGTGTGGGAGCACGCCTACTACCTCAAGTACCAGAACCGGCGCCCCGAGTACGTCGAGAACTGGTGGAACGTCGTCAACTGGGACGGCATCGCCAAGCGGTACGAGGAACTCGCCGGCTAGTTCCCGCGCCATCCAACACGGACACGGGCCCCGTCGCCGGCGCGGCGGGGCCCTGATTTTTCCCATGACCCGCTCCCATCTGATACCGACCTACAACCGTCAGCCCGTCTCCTTCATCCGCGGCGACGGCGTCTGGCTGTTCGACAAGACCGGCGACCGCTACCTGGACGCCCTCGCCGGCATTGCCGTGTCGTCCCTGGGGCATGGCCATCCCGCGCTCACCGCCGCGATCGCCAACCAGTCGCGACGCCTGATCCATACCTCGAACCTGTACGAGATCCCGCGCCAGGAGGCCCTCGCCACGACGCTGTGCGGACACGCCGAGATGGCGGCGGCCTTCTTCTGCAACAGCGGCACCGAGGCCAACGAGGCGGCGATCAAGCTGGCCCGGCTGTACGGTCACCGTCGCGGCGTCGAGACGCCCCGGATCGCGGTGATGGAAGGTGCCTTCCACGGCCGCACGCTGGCCGCCCTGTCGGCGACCGGCAACGCCCGGGCCCAAGAAGGATTCGGCCCGATGCCGGAAGGTTTCGTGCGGGTGCCCTACGGCGACAGCGAGGCCGTGGCGGCGCTCGCGGACGACCCGGCGATCTGCGCGGTGCTGGTCGAGCCGATCCAGGGCGAGGGCGGCGTGCGCGTGCCGCCCGACGGTTACCTGAGCGAGCTGCGCGCGATCTGCGACGCCAACGACTGGCTGCTGATGTACGACGAGGTACAGACGGGCGTCGGCCGCACCGGCGCCTGGTTCGCGCACCAGCACGAGGACGCGCCCCCCGACGTCATGACCCTGGCGAAGGGGCTGGGCGGCGGCATGCCCGTCGGCGCCATGCTGGTGGACGGCCCGGCGACCGACCTGCTCGCGCCCGGCAACCACGGCACCACCTTCGGCGGCAATCCCCTGGCCTGCGCCGCGGCACTATCGGTGCTGGAGACCATTTCCGCGGACAAACTGCTCGCCAACGCCACCGAGGTCGGCGAATACATCCGAGACAGCCTGCGCCGCCGCCTGGACGGCGTCGAGGGCGTGCGCGACATCCGCGGCCGCGGCCTGATGATCGGCATCGAGCTGGACCGGCCCTGCGGCGAACTGGTGGCCGCGGCACGCGACCGGCGGGTCCTGATCAATGTCACGGCGGAGCGGGTGATCCGGTTGCTGCCGCCGCTGATCATGACCGCCGGCCAGGCCGACACCGTGATCGAGGCGGTCGGCGATCTGACCGCCGATTTCCTGGCGGCCGGATAGGAGAGCCCCGATGCCTCAGCACTTCCTGACCCTGGACGACCTGCCCGTGGCCGAGTTGCGCGCGATCCTGGAGCGCGCCGCCGAGCTCAAGCGGCGCCACGCCGCCGGCGAGCGCGACGCCACCCTGGCCGGCCGGGTGCTGGGCATGCTGTTCGAGAAGGCCTCCACCCGCACGCGCGTCTCCTTCGAGACCGGCATGGCCCAGCTCGGCGGGCACGCCATCTTCCTGTCGCCGGGCGACACCCAGATCGGCCGCGGCGAGACCGTGGAGGACACCGCGCGCGTGCTGTCGCGCATGGTGGACGCGGTCATGATCCGCAACCATTCCCAGGCGATCCTGGAGCGCTTCGCCGCGCACTCGCGGGTGCCGGTGATCAACGGCCTGACCGACCGCTTCCACCCCTGCCAACTGCTGGCCGACATCCAGGCCTTCGTCGAGCGCCGCGGCGACATCGCCGGCGCCACCGTCGCCTGGGTCGGCGACGGCAACAATATGTGCGCCTCCTACATCAACGCCGCCCGCCTTTTCGGCTTCGGGCTGCGTATCGCCACGCCCGAGGGCTACGGGCCGGACCGCGATGTCCTGGCCGCGGGCGGCGACGCGGTGCGCCTGGCCGAAGGGCCCGAGGACGCCGTGCGCGGCGCCGACCTCGTGGTCACCGACACCTGGACCTCAATGGGCGACGAGGCCGAGACCGAAGCCCGCCTGGCCGCCTTCGCCGGCTACCAGGTCAACGCCGCGCTGATGGCACACGCCGCGGACGACGCCCTGTTCATGCATTGCCTGCCGGCGCACCGGGGCGAGGAGGTCACGGACGAGGTCTTGGACGGCCCCCAGAGCGCCGCCTGGGACGAGGCCGAGAACCGTCTGCACGCCCAGAAAGCGCTGCTCGAACACCTCATCGGCGCCCGCGACTGAAGACCGTCCCCTCGGCGGAAGCGCCCCCCGCCCCTCAGGCATCCAGGACCGTCTTGACGAACGGCACGGTCAGGCGACGCTTGGCGGCCAGCGAGGCGCGGTCGAGACGGTCCAGCAGTGTCAGCAGGGCGCGCACGTCGCGCGGGGCGCGGCGGATCACGAAATCGGCGACCTCCGGCGGCATCGCCAGGCCCCGGGCCTCGGCCCGGCGGCACAGGAGCCGGCGCTTGCCCTCGTCATCCAGCGGCTGCAAGGCGTAGACCGCCCCCCAGGCCAGGCGCGACGCCAGGTCCGGCAGCGCCAGGCCCAGCTCGTCCGCCGGCCGCGGACCGGCCGCGACCACCGCGGTGCCGCGCGCCCGCAGACCGTCGAGAAACCCCACCAGCGCCTCCTCCCAGCCGCGGTCGCCGGCCACCGCGTCCACCTCGTCGAGACAGACCCGATCCAGACCCTCCAGGCCGTCCAGAACCGCGGGCGGATGTCCGGCCAGCTCGCCCAGGGGCAGATAGGCCGCGCGTCCCGGCGACGCCCGGCAGACGGCCTGCAGCAGGTGGCTCTTGCCGCTGGCGGCGGGGCCGTGCAGGTACAGGCGATCGCCGGCGGCGAGCCCGCGCAGCGCCGTCAGCGCCGCCCCGTTGGCGCCGGCGACATAGCCCGCCAGGGTGGCCGACTCCGGCAGCGCGATCCCCAGCGGCAGTTGCGGCGAGCTCGCGCTCATTCGTCCAGGTAGAGCCCGCTCGACTTCCAGAGCCGGCCGGCGTAGCGCACCAGCACCGCGATCGCGGCCGCCGCCGGCAACGCCAAAAGCACGCCCACGAAGCCGAAAAGCTGACCGCCGGCCAGGACCGCGAAGATCACGGCCACCGGGTGCAGCCCGATACGGTCGCCCACCAGCAGCGGCTGCAGCACCGCGCTCTCGAGCATCTGGCCGACCGTGAACACGCCCGCCACCCAGAGAAGCTGCAACGGCTCGCCGGTCTGGACCAGCATCGCCACGCCGGCCGCGAGCACGCCGACGATCACCCCGAGGTAGGGCACGAAGCTGACCAGGCCCGCGCCCAGCCCGATGAGCAGCGCCAGGTCCAGCCCCGCGATCCAGAGCCCCAGCGTGTAGACCAGGCCGAGCGCGGCCATCACCAGGAGTTGACCGCGGATGAATTGCCCCAGGACCTCATCGGTCTCGCGCGCCAGCTCGGTGGCCGTGCCCAGGATGCGCCGCGGCAGCAGGTCGCGGATCCAGGCCACCAGGTCGTCCCAGTCGCGCAGCAGGTAGAACGTGATCACCGGGATCAGCACCAGGTTGGCGAACAGGGCCAGCGCGGCGGTGCCCGAGGTGAACGCCCGCTGGAACAGGGCCGTGGCGACGCCGCCGGCCGACTGCCAGTGCTCGCGCAGCAGTTGCCCGAGCGAGGCGGATTCGTAGCCCTCGCCCGCGGGCAATACCGAATTCACGATCGGGGCCAGATGCGCCTGCAGCCAGGCCCCGTAGCGCGGCAGGTTCTCGATCAGTATCCGGGTCTGCTGCTCCAGCACCGGGAACAGCATCAACAGGACCAGGCCGAACCCGAGCGTCAGCCCCGCGAACACCACCATGACGGCGCCGGTGCGCGACAATCGCAGACGCTGCAGGCGATCCACCAAGGGATCGCCGATATAGGCGAGGCCCGCGGCGATCACGAAGGGCGTGAGGATCGGCCCCAGGAGCCAGACCGCGAACACCGCCGCCAGCAGCGGCAGCGTCCAGAGCCAGACGTAGCGCACCGGCATCGTCAGGAGCCCAGTCGGTAACCCAGGGCGTTGCCGCCGGCGGCGTAGAGACCGGCGAGGTTGCGGGCCAGTTCGTCCTGCGTCAGCCAACCGGCGAGCTCGATGCTGCGGGCGAGCACATCCGGTTCGCCGCTGATCTGGACCCGGAAGACCACGGCCTCGCGGTCGACCAGTACCGGATTGACCGTCTGCACCGCGGTCAGACCGCGCAGATAGCGGTCGATGCGGGCATAGGCCGCCACCGCATCGACGCCGTCCACCGCGACGGTCACCACCGTGTCCGCCGCCGCGCCGCCGTACACGGCGAAGCGGCGGGCGTAGCTGTCGGCCAGCCGGCCGGCCGCGGCGGCCAGCAGGGCATCGCGGCCGCCGGCGGAGTCGCTCCATTCCGAGACCGTCTCGCCGCGGCGATTCAAGGTCCACTCTCCGCGCCAGGCCCCGCCGACACGTTCCAGCCGGCCCACCAGGATATGCGACGCGCCGTAGCGTTGTGCCACATCGTTCACCGCCGACAGGTCGCCGTAACGCAGATCGGCGGCACGCAATTGGCGCCGTTCACTGCCGCCGCGCTCCGGAAACACCAACGGGATGCCGCGGCGTTCGGCGGCGGCGCGCATGTCCGCCAGGAGGTCGTCGGCACGGGCCGGCACGATGTCGGCCTCGCCCTCCACGAGCAGCAGGACCAGGGTCCGCGGCCGCTCGCGCCCCCAGACCGGCAGACCGGCCTCGCGCAGGGCGCGGGCCACGGCGTTGCCGTCGAAACGGGCACGCAGCGTCGTCTCGGGGACGTCGTCCGACGTCGCGGCCGTTTCGGCGGTCTCGTAACCGTAGCGCTGGACCCAGGCGGAAGCCCGCGCCAACATCGCCTCGGCCTCGTCGCGCCGCAGGATGCCGGGATCGCCGGTGACGCGCACCAGCACCCGGCCCAGGGCCTCGCGCAGGCCCGTCTCGCGGGCCTCGGCGGACTGGTCCGCCACCACGGCCTCGCCGACGTAGAGATCGTCGACGTCGGCCGCGGGCAGGGCCGCCGGAAACAGGGCCAACAGCAGGACAGAAAGGAATCGGCGCAGGTTCAAAACGGACTCCGCCAAGTAGGGCCTGTCGACACTTCCCCGCGTGGGCCGCGTTGCAGCCCCCTCTTGCATGAAGAGGCGTGCCAGACAAGGCGCGCGGCGCCGATCTTGGCCGGACGTCAGGATCAAGTCACGCAACGCCGGAAGACGCGATTTCGGGCGCAACCCGCCGCGCCGGCGGGCAGTGTCAACGGGCTCAGACAAAATGTTGCCAAAAGCGTGCGCTACAATAGCATAGCGCCGTGGCCGCGGCGCTCCGCGACATCACTCAGCCAATCGGTGCACCCTTGGAAGAACGCAGCCGCCTCAGCTACCGCGACGCCGGCGTGGATATCGACGCCGGCAACCGTCTGGTCGACGGGATCAAGGACACGGTCGCCGCCACCGGCCGGCCCGAGGTCATCGGCGGCCTCGGCGGCTTCGGCGGCCTGTTTCGCGTCCCCATCGAGCGCTACCGCGAGCCGGTCCTGGTCTCCGGCACCGACGGTGTCGGCACCAAGCTGCGGCTGGCGATCGACTCGGGCCGCTACGACGGCATCGGCATCGACCTGGTGGGCATGTGCGTCAACGACGTACTGGTCTGCGGCGCCGAGCCCCTGTTCTTCCTGGATTATTACGCCACCGGCAAGCTGGACAACGAGGTCGCGGCGGCCGTGATCCGCGGCATCGCCGACGGTTGCCGCCAGGCCGGCGCCGCCCTGATCGGCGGCGAGACCGCCGAGATGCCGGGCATGTACGCCGCGGGCGACTTCGACCTCGCCGGTTTCTGCGTGGGCATTGCCGAGCGCGACGCCCTGATCGACGGCAGCCGGATCGCGCCGGGCGACACAGTGCTGGGCCTGGCCTCGTCGGGCCCGCATTCCAACGGCTACTCCCTGGTCCGCAAGATCCTGGAGGTCGGCGGCCACGGCCTGGACACGCCCCTGGACGGCGGCACGCTGGGCGATGCCCTGCTCGCCCCGACCCGCATCTACGTGCGGCCGGTGCTCGACCTGCTCGCGGCGCTGCCGATCCACGGCATCGCCCACATCACCGGCGGCGGGCTGGCTGAGAACCTCGCCCGCGTGGTCCCGGACGGGGTCACGGCGTCGATCGACGCCGGCGCCTGGCCGCGGCCGCCCGTGTTCGACTGGCTGCGGGAAGCCGGCAACGTCGAGGAGGCCGAGATGCGGCGTACCTTCAACTGCGGCATCGGTTTGGTGCTGGTGGTGCCGGCCGACGCGGCCGCCGAAGCCCGCGAGCGCCTGACCGCCGCCGGCGAACGGGTCTTCGCGATCGGCGAGATCGTCGCCCGCGACGACGGCGGCCCGGCGGTCGAGCTGCGCTGACGCATCGCGCCGGCGCGGCGCGAGTTTCGAGAATTTCGGCAGGATTTTGGCGTTTCCGCCCCGACTGGCTACGCACATGGCTCCCAAGACTTCTACCGACCGGACCACGGCCAGGTTGGTCGTGCTGATATCCGGCAACGGGCGCAACCTTCAAGCGATCCTCGATGCGGTGACCGCCGGCGCCCTGCCGGCCGAGGTGGTTCGCGTGATCAGCAACCGCGGTACCGCCCGCGGACTGGAAAAGGCCCGACGGGCGGGCGTGCCGACACGCGTGCTGCGGCCGCGCGACTATCCCGACCGTGCCGCCTACGACGCCGCGCTGGCGGATACCATCGCCGCCGAGTCGCCGGATATCGTGGCCCTGGCCGGTTTCATGCGCATCCTGGATTCAGCGTTCGTTCAGCGATTCGCCGGCAAGCTCGTCAACATCCACCCGTCGCTGCTGCCCCGGCACCGCGGTCTCGACACCCACGGCCGGGCCCTGGCCGCCGGCGACGAGCGGCACGGCGCCAGCGTCCACTACGTCACCGAGGACCTGGACGCCGGGCCCTGCCTGATCCAGGGCAGCCTGCGGGTGGCGGACGACGAGACGCCGGACAGCCTGGCGGAACGGGTGATGACGCGGGTGGAGCAACGCATCTACCCGCAGGCCCTGGCCTGGATCGCCGAGGGCCGCGCCACCTGGGACGACGGCCGTATCCGGTTCGACGGACGACCGCTGGAGACACCGATACATGTGGACTGCGATCCGGACTAGCCTCGCCCCGGCCCTGGCCGCCGCGAGCCTGCTGCTTACCGCACCACCGCCCGCCGCGGCGGACGTGCTGTCGCCCTTCGAGGCCCACTACCGCGTGAAGCGCGGCAGCCTGGGGCTGGGCACCACCGTGTTCTCTCTGGCGCGCGACGGCGAATGCTATCGCTACGCCGGCGAGGCCCGGCCCAACGCCCTGGTCTCCCTGTTCGTGGGCCAGGTGACGGACGAGAGCCGGTTCTGCGCGGCGGACGGCCGCGTGTCGCCGCGGCGCTTCGAGCACGTGGAATCCGGCGACGACGAGGACAGCTACACCCTGACCTTCGCCGACGGCCGCGTGACCTACAAGAGCCGGGCCGGCAAAGCCCATAGCTTCGACGCCCCCGACGACGCCCTCGAGGCGTTCGTGATCCACGTCGCCGTGCGCCTGTGGATGGCCGGCGCCGAGGATCCCGCCGGGCTCGCGAACCGGACCTTCACCGTGGTGGATGAGGACGAGATCAAGCGCTACGAGCTGGCCGTGCGCGACGGCGGCCGCGTCGAGACCCCGGCGGGCACCTGGGACACGCTGATCGTGGCACGGGTGGACGACCCCGACCGCCGGCTGGCCTTCTGGGTCGCCCCGGCACTGGACTGGCTGCCGATCCGGGTCGAGCACCAGAAGCGCGACGATCCCGTGATCCGGATGACGCTGTCGAAGCTGCCGCGCTCTCCGGCGGCGGATACGGCTGACACTCCTGCGACCTCGGAAAATTAACCACAGAGGCGCACGGAGTCGCACAGAGGAAGAAGTTAATGTCGCTTCCTAGAGTGCGAAGCGCTTGCCGGGATTGACCGCGGCCCCGCGAGAACCTTTGCCTGGATGCCGGATCGACGCGAAGCGTCGTCCGGCATGACACATAAAAAACCTCTGTGCGCCTCCGTGCGCCTCTGTGGTTTAACTGTTCGTATCCTAGGTCTTCGGCAACGTCACCCCGCGCTGGCCCCAATACTTTCCGCCGCGATCCTTGTAGGATGTCTCGCAGACTTCGTCGGCTCCCAGGAACAGCATTTGCGCGACGCCCTCGTTGGCGTAGATCTTGGCCGGCAGGGGCGTGGTGTTGGAGAATTCCAGCGTGACATGGCCCTCCCATTCCGGCTCCAGCGGCGTGACGTTGACGATGATGCCGCAGCGCGCATAGGTGGACTTGCCCAGGCAGATGGTGAGCACGTCGCGCGGGATGCGGAAATACTCCACGGTCGCGGCCAGGGCGAATGAATTCGGCGGGATGATGCAGACATCCCCCTGGAAGTCCACGAAGCTCGACGAGTCGAAGGCCTTGGGGTCGACCACGGCCGAATTGATGTTGGTGAATATCTTGAACCGGTCCGAACAGCGGACGTCGTAGCCATAGCTCGACACCCCGTAGGAAACCAGGCGGCGGCCGTCCCGCTCCTTGACCTGGTCGGGCTCGAACGGCTCGATCAGGCCCTGCTCGGCGGCCATGCGACGGATCCACTTGTCGGACTTGATACTCATGCGCGGTGATCGTCCAGAGGTTTATCCATGAATGGCGGGCAGTTTAATCGCTTCGGCCGCCGCGGTCAGCGGTGCCCATGCGGGGTGCGGCCGTGAGCCGGCGCATTCGCGGTCGCGCGGCCGGCATCGCCGCCACCCTGCTCCTGGCCTGCGCGCCGTGGGCACAGGCCGATCCGGGCTACGACTACCCCCTGGAGGACCCGCTCGCGGCCACCGTGGTCGGCACGCCCGAGGAGTTCCGGGCCGCCCTGCCCGAGAACCTGCCCCTGGCGCTGCGCGAACTGCCCCCGCCGGTGGAACGGCCGACCCCCGAGGTGCTGGGCTACGCCCGGCCCCTGCACTACGGCCTCGCCGCCCAGGACGGCCCGGCCCCCCTGGCCTACGTCATCGCCGGCACCGGCGGCGACGCCCTCGGCGCCAACAATCGGTTGCTGGCGCGCATCCTCCATGACGCCGGTTTCCACGTGGTCACGCTGCCCTCGCCCACCACGGTCACCTTCATGCTGAATGCCGCGACCCATCCGGTGCCGGGCCGGATGTCCGCCGACGTGGCCGATCTGTATCGGCTCATGCGGCTGGTCGACGCGCGCGTGAGCGCCGAGCTGGACATCGAAGGCCGCTACCTGACGGGCTACAGCCTGGGCGCCACCCAGGCCGCGTTCGTCGCCCGGCACGACGAGACCGCGGGCGCATTCGGGTTCCGGCGCGTGCTCCTGGTCAATCCCGCGGTCGACGTCTACGGCTCCGTCCGGCGCCTGGACGCCCTGCTGCTGGAGGGCCTGCCGCAAGGCATCGCCGACCTGCCGGTCTTCCTGGAACGGACCATGGCCCAGCTCAAACGTCTGTACGGCGAGGGCGACCCCCTGCGCTTCGAGACCGACGTGCTCTACCGTGCCTATCTGCGTGCCCGCCCGGACCGGGACAATCTCGCCGGCATGGTGGGACTCGCCTTCCGGCTGGCGCTGGCGAACATGGCCTTCGCCGCCGACCTGATCACCGACAGCGGCGTGATCCTGCCGGCCGGCAGCGACCCCGATATCGGCGATTCGCTGGAACCCTATCTGATGCGCTCGTTCGGCATGACCTTCGCCGAATACGTCGACCGCCTGCTGCTGCCCTACCACCGGGCACGGGAGCCCGGTCTCACCCGCGAATCCCTGATCGCGGAGAGCGACCTGCGGCGTATCGCCCCCTACCTGCGCAACGCCACGCACATCGGCGTCGTCACCAATCGCGACGAACCGATCCTGGACGACGCCGAGCTCGGATTCCTGAGCGAGACGTTCGGCGAGCGCGCCTACATCTACCCGCACGGCGGTCACCTCGGCAACATCGGCCAGCACCAGACGGCCCGCGACATCCAGCGTTTCCTGACCGGGGAGAGACGATGAACCGGGCACGCGCGTCGATCATCCTGACCCTGGCCGCGACCCTGGCGCTGGGCGGCTGCGCCGGCACGCCGGCGCCGTCCGTCATCGACGGCGACACGCCGCCGGACACCCCGGCCGCGGCCACCACCGCCAACCCGGTGGCGATCTACGACCCCTGGGAGGGCTTCAACCGGCGCATGTACCGGTTCAACGCCGCCGCCGACCGCTACGTGTTGCTGCCCGCGCTGCGCGCCTACCGCACGGTCGCGCCCCGGCCGGTGCGCACCGGCGTCGCCAACTTCCTGGACAACCTGGACGAGATCACCACCTTCTGGAACGCCCTGCTCCAGGCCAAACCCGCCACCGCCGGCGTCACCCTGGCGCGTTTCGCCATCAACACCACCGCCGGCATCGGCGGCCTGTTCGATCCCGCCACCGCGCTCGGCCTGCAGCGGCGCGAGGAAGACTTCGGCCAGACCCTGGGCGTCTGGGGCGTGGATACCGGCCCCTATCTGGTGCTGCCGTTCTTCGGCCCCTCCACCCTGCGCGACGGCGCCGGCCTGAGCGCCGACCTCGCGGTCGAGTTCGCCCTGGACCCGCTCGCCCTGGAGGACCACGACGTCCGGCGCCTCGCCTACTGGACGCTGTACGCCCTGGACAAGCGCGACCGCACCGAATTCCGCTACTACCAGACCGGCTCGCCGTTCGAGTACACGCTGGTCCGGCTGGTGTACGTCAACTACCGGCAGCTTGAAATCGAGCGCTGAAGCGCTCGATTCCGGTTTCGAGACGCGCACGGCCGGGTCTCGGCGGCCAATCGTGCGAACCCGGACCAGGCCGCACACCCGAAACCGCCCCGCCGTGTCGAGCCTTTCACGCCGAACCGGGGCACGGCGTATGGCATAATCCGCGCCACTTTTCGCACCCGTCCCGGAACCTATGCCGCGCGACATCCTGGTCACGTCCGCCCTGCCCTACGCCAACGGGTCGATCCATATCGGGCACCTGGTGGAGTACATCCAGACCGACATCTGGGTGCGCTTCCAGCGCCTGCGGGGCGAGAACTGCCTCTACGTCGGCGCCGACGACGCCCACGGCACGCCGATCATGCTCAAGGCCCGCGACGAGGGCATCGAGCCGGAGGACCTGATCGCGCGCTTCGCCGCCGAGCACAAGCGCGACTTCGACGATTTCGGGATTTCCTTCGACAATTACCACAGCACGCATTCGCCGGAGAACCGCGAGCTGGCGGAGCACATCTACCGGAACCTGGACGCCGCCGGCCACATCGAGCGCCGGGTGATCTCCCAGGCCTACGACCCGGTCAAGGGGATGTTCCTGCCGGACCGCTTCATCCGCGGCGAATGCCCACGCTGCGGCGCCGCCGACCAGTACGGCGACGCCTGCGAGGCCTGCGGCGCCACCTACCAGCCCACCGACCTCAAGAACCCGGTCTCGGTGCTCTCCGGCGCCACGCCCGAGGAACGCGAGTCGGAGCACTATTTCTTCCGGCTCGGCGATTTCGAGACCTTCCTGCGCGACTGGACCGCCAGCGAGCACCTGCAGGAAGCCGTCTCGCGCAAGCTCGGCGAATGGTTCGAGGCCGGCCTCAAGGACTGGGACATCTCGCGCGACGCGCCCTACTTCGGGTTCCGCATCCCGGAGACCGAGGACAAGTACTTCTATGTCTGGCTGGACGCCCCCATCGGCTACATGGCCAGCTTCCGGAATCTCTGCGAGCGGCGCGACGACCTCGATTTCGACCGCTTCTGGGCGCCGGACTCCGACGCCGAGGTCCACCATTTCATCGGCAAGGACATCGTCTACTTCCACGCCCTGTTCTGGCCGGCCATGCTGTCGGGCGCGGGCTTCCGCACGCCGACCGCGATCCACGCCCACGGCTTCCTCACGGTCAACGGCGAGAAGATGTCCAAGTCGCGCGGCACCTTCATCCGCGCGCGCACCTACCTCGACCACCTGCCGGCCGAGTACCTGCGCTACTACTTCGCCGCCAAGCTCTCCGCCGGCGTCGAGGACCTGGACCTCAACCTGGACGACTTCATCGCGCGGGTGAACTCGGACCTGGTGGGCAAGTACGTCAACATCGCCAGCCGCTGCGCGGGCTTCGTCACCAAGCGCTTCGGCGGCGAGATCGGCGACACCCTGGACCGGCCCGAGCTGTTCGAGCGCTTCGCCGCGGCCGGCGAGGAGATCGCCGATCTCTACGAGCGGCGCCAGTTCGCCCAGGCCATGCGCCGGATCATGGCCCTGGCCGACGAGGCCAACGCCTATGTCGCCGAACGCGAACCCTGGGTGCTCGCCAAGCGCGAGGGCACCGAGGCCGAGCTGCAAGCGATCTGCGCCAGCGCCCTGACCGCCTTCGCCCAGCTCACGGTCTACCTCAAGCCGGTGCTGCCGGCCACGGCGGCCGCCGCCGAGCGCTTCCTGAACAGCGGGACGCTGACCTGGGACGACGCCCGGCAGCCGCTCACCGGCGGTCGCATCGAGAAATTCAAGCCGCTGCTGCACCGCGTGGACCCCGACGCCGTCGAGGCCATGCTCGCCGCCAGCCGCGAGGACCTCGCCGCCAAGGCGGCCCCGCAAGCCAATCAGGACACCGACATGGACACCATCGCCATCGACGATTTCGCGAAGATCGACCTGCGGGTGGCCCGCATCGCCCGCGCCGAGCACGTCGAGGGCGCCGACAAGCTACTGCGCCTGACCCTGGACGTCGGCGAACTGGGCGAAAAGCAGGTCTTCGCCGGCATCAAGGCCGCCTACGACCCGGCCGGACTGGAGGGCCGCCTGACCGTGATGGTCGCCAACCTCGCCCCCCGCAAGATGCGCTTCGGCGTCTCCGAGGGCATGGTCCTGGCCGCCGGCGGCGACGCCGGCGGGCCCTACCTGCTGGCGCCGGACGCCGGGGCCGAACCCGGCATGAGGGTCAAGTAACGCCAAACTAACCACAGAGACACAGAGCGCACAGAGCTAGACAAGAATCAAGAATCCAAAGAGCCGAGACAATCACGCAGGTGAAAGGCTTTTTGCGCTTTGGCACCGTCTAATCTCTTCTTTATTCTCTGTGTCCTCTGTGCCTCTGTGGTTCATCGATATTCATGCAAACCACGGCTGAGGAAATCGACGCGCTGCTGCCGCAGACGCAGTGCACCCGCTGCGGCTACGACGGTTGCCGGCCGTACGCCGAGGCGGTGGCGGCCGGCGAGGCCGACATCAACCGCTGCCCGCCCGGCGGCGAGGCCACCATGCGGCGTCTGGCGGCCGCCACCGGCCGCGAGCCCAGGCCCATCGACCCGGAGTGCGGCGCCGTGCCCGAGCCGGCGGTGGCCTACATCCGCGAGCCGGAGTGCATCGGCTGCACCCGCTGTATCCAGGCATGCCCGGTGGACGCCATCGTCGGTGCCGCCAAGCAGATGCACACGGTGATCGCCGACGAATGCACCGGCTGCGAGCTGTGCCTGCCCGCCTGCCCGGTCGACTGCATCGACATGCTCCCGGCCGCGCCCGGCGAGGGCCAGGTGCGCTGGCCGGCCGAGACCGACGACGACCGCGAGCGCGCCGAACGCGCCCGCCGCCGGTTCTTCGCCCGCAACGCCCGCCTCGCGCGCGAGGGCCAGGAGCGCCAGGCACGCCGCGAGCGCCGCAAGGCGGCCCTGCGCGACAAGACCGCCGGCGACCGCAAGACCGAGATCGCCGCCGCCATCGCTCGGGCTCGAAGAAAGAAGGCTGCCAACCACAGAGGCACAGAGGCACAGAGCGAAGAAAAATGAATCGCAAAAATGCAATTCTTTGGCTTCATTAACTCTGTGCTCTCTGTGACTCTGTGGTTTATCTGAAATATGAATCAATCCAAGCGCGAAGAGATTTTCCGGCGGTTGCGCGAGGCGAACCCGGCGCCGACCACGGAGTTGAACTACGGCTCGCCGTTCGAGTTGCTGGTGGCGGTGATCCTGTCGGCACAGGCCACGGACGTGGGGGTGAACAAGGCCACGGCGAAACTGTTCCCGGTGGCCAATACACCGGAGGCGATACTGGCGCTGGGCGAGGACGGGCTGAAGGACTATGTGAAGACCATCGGCCTCTATAACAGCAAGGCCGCCAACATCATCAAGACCTGCCGCATCCTCGTGGACGAGCACGGCGGCGAGGTGCCGCCCGACCGCAAGGCGCTGGAAGCGCTGCCGGGGGTCGGACGCAAGACCGCCAACGTGATCCTGAACACCGCCTTCGGCGAACCCACCATTGCCGTGGACACCCATATCTTCCGGGTCGCCAACCGCACCCGGATCGCGCCCGGCAAGACGCCGCGCGCGGTCGAGGACAAGCTGCTCAAGGTGGTGCCGAAGCCATACCTGCGCGACGCCCACCACTGGCTGATCCTGCACGGGCGCTACGTCTGCAAGGCGCGCCGTCCCGAGTGCCCGGACTGCCTGATCGCCGACCTCTGCGAATACCCCGACAAGACACCTGCGGGGACCGCCGGCTAAAACGCCCCGATCGCCCCTAAATCGCGGCCCTGTTCACCGCGTAGCCGCGGGCCAGGGCCCACAGGCCCCCCGCCACCAGCACCAGGTGCAGCGCCAGGAACGCCCACAGCTCGGCGACGTACAGCGGCGTGCACACGCCCTCGTGCGCCGCGCACCACGGGAAGGCATGTGATGGCAGCAACCAGATCTCGTAGCCGCTGTGGACAACGATCATGGCGACCATCAGCCGTTTGAGCAGGAGCCCACCCAGCAAGGCCACCGCCACGCGGGCCGCGCCGGCGACCGCGGCATCACCGCCCTGGAGATGCCACAAAAACGCCATGGCATCCCGCGCCGCCGGGCCGACGACCTCGGTCACGCCGGTCAGCCCCAGGTACCAGAGCGGCGCGGCGGATGCCAGGAGTCCCGAGATCAGCGGCGGCACGCCGCCAAGCAGCAGCAGGGCCGTGAGAATCCGATCCTCGTTTTGCATTCGCGCTCCCATCCCCCGGAAGTGGCATGACGTCCCCAGGCTACTCGCCGACGAGCCAGCCGCCCAGGACATGCCCACCGGCGACGCCGACGAGGCACAGGCATACCGAGCCCAGCACGTAGGCCGCCGCGGGCAGCCAGTAGCCGTCGCGCATCAGCGCCAGGGACTGCAGGCTGAACGCGGAAAAGGTGGTAAAACCGCCGAGCACGCCGATGAGCAGGAATTCGCGGCCGGCGTCGCCGATATCCCAGCGCCCGCCGGCGGCGGTGGCCGCCGCGATCAGGCCGATCGCCGCGGAGCCGAGCACGTTCACAGCGAGCGTGCCCCAGGGAAACACCCCGCCCAGACGCAGACCGACGGCGGTGACACAGCCGTAGCGCGCCATGCCGCCGACGGCGCTGCCCAGCGCCACCCAGAGCCAGCTCACGGCCGCGCCGGGGTGCGCGGCAGCAGCCCCGCCGCGATGGCCAGCCAGAGGGCCTCGCCGCCCGCGATCCAGGCGAAACCGGGCGGCACGGGCTCCCACAACAGGCCCAGGAGACGGCCGGCCAGCGGCCCGCCGGCGATCAGGGCCACGGCGATCAGACCGAGACGCTGCCGATCCGGGCGCATGCAGAGTGCGAACAGGAGGGCGAGGCCCAGCATCGCGCCGCCGTAGACCGCCCGCAGCTCCACCACGGAGGCCTCCGGGGCCAGGGTCACGCCCGCCGCCCCCACGACCGCGGCGGGCGCGAACAGGCCGGCGAGACCGAACGCACCGTAGACCAGCGCACTCAGACCGAGGAACAAGGCGGCGGGACTCATGGCGTCGCTCCGGTTCGGATTCTGCGCGACTATAGCAGCCGCGGGCGGATCATCCGCCGGTAACAAGGCATTCCGGGCGCCCCGCCTTGCCTGTCGGGGCCTGCACGATTAGCCTTGCCGGACACTCGCAATAAATCCGCCATGAGCGATGCGCGGCCCGCATCGCTCTTTTTAGTCGTCAGAGAGGATTCTTTTTCGTGGACCTGCGCACCGAACTCGCACAGCAGTTGGGACTCAAGGACGTCGAACTCCATCACAATCTCAGCAAGCCGGACCTGTTCCGGGCCGCCCTCGCCCACGACCGCGGCCGCATCCGGCCCGACGGCCCCGACGACGAACCCAAGGCCTACGCCACCGGGCTGGGCCTGGACGGGCCCCTGGTCTACTACTCCGATCCGAGCTGCACCGGCCGGCCCACGGCCGACACCTTCGCCGTGGCCTGGCCCGAGGTCGAGGACCGCATCTGGTGGAAGGCCGACATGCAGCGTTTCGACCCGGAACGCTTCCCCGCCCTGCTCCGGCGGGTGATCGAGCATCTCAACGCCAAGCGCGCGCGGCTGTTCGTGCAGGATGTCTATTGCGGCTGGGATCCCGCCTACGCGGTGCCCTACCGCTTCGTCGGCGAATACGCCACGCACGCGCTGTTCGCCCAGAACATGTTCGCCCGCGACGTCGGCGGGGTCGCGGACGAGGCCGGCAAGCGCTGGACCCTGATCAACGTGCCCAGCTTCCACTGCGATCCCGAGCGCGACGGCACCCGCAGCGAGCGCGCGGTGATCATCGACATCCGCAACCGCATCGGCCTGGTGGCGGGGCGCGCGGACTATTGCGGCGTGGTCAAGAAGACCATGTTCACCGTGATGAACTATCTCCTGCCCGAGATGGGCGAGCTGTCCATGCACTGCTCGGCCAACGTCGGCCCCCGCGGCGACGGCGCCGTGCTGTTCGGGCTGTCGGGCACCGGCAAGACCACCCTGTCCGCCGACCCGGCGCGCAAGCTGATCGGTGACGACGAGCACGCCTGGACGGCCGACGGCGTCTCCAACTTCGAGGGCGGCTGCTACGCCAAGCTGATCGACCTGGACAAGCAGGCCGAGCCGGTGATCGCGTCGGCCCTGTCCATGCCCGGCACCCTGATCGAGAACGTGCCGCCGCTGCCCGGCCGGCGCCTGGAGGACACCGATCCTCAGGACCTGGATCTCACGGACGGCTCGATCACCGAGAACACCCGGTTCTCGTATCCGCTGGATGCGAATCCCAACGTCGCCGAGGGTGCCCGCGGTCCCCACCCGGAAACCATCGTCCTGCTCACGGCCGACGCCTTCGGCGTGCTGCCGCCGGTGTCGCTGCTGGATACCAAGGACGTGATGTACCACTTCGTGTCCGGCTTCACCGCCAAGCTGGCGGGCACGGAGGTCGGCGTCACCGAGCCGCAGGCGGCCTTCTCGGCCTGCTTCGGGGCCCCGTTCATGGCGCGTCCGCCGTCGGTCTACGCCGAGATCCTGGCGCGCAAGATGCAGGAGCACCACACCCGCTGCATCCTGCTCAACACCGGTTGGTCGGGCGGTCCCCACGGCGTGGGCGAACGCATCTCGATCCGCCACACCCGGGCCCTGCTCAACGCCAGCCTGGCCGGCGACCTGGACGACGTCGAGTGCGAGACCCATCCGATCTTCGGCCTGCGCATGCCGCTGGCCTGCGACGGCGTGCCCGGCGAGATTCTGAACCCGCGCAACACCTGGGCGGACAAGGCCGAATACGACGCCCAGGCGATCAAGCTGCGCAACATGTTCCGGCAGAACTTCGAGTCCAAGGGCTTCGACCGGCTCGGCATCGAACAGGTGATGTGATCCGGCGCGGCCGGGATCCGACCGGCCTCCCCGGACACCGGCCAAACCCGCCGATCGGCATGCCGACACGAAAAAGCCCCGTCCGGGCAAACCGGACGGGGCTTTTTCCTTGCGGTGTCGAGACCGCGCGGGCCGGGAGGCGTCAGTCGTCCTCGCCGCCGCCGGCCTGCTCCTCGGGGATCACCTCGAGCAGCTCGACGTCGAAGATCAGGGTCTCGTTGGGCCCGATGTCGGCACCGGCGCCACGCTCACCGTAGGCCAGGTCCGGCGGGATGAAGAGCTTGTAGCGGGCGCCCTCCTTCATGAGCTGCAGGGCCTCGGTCCAACCCGGGATCACGGCCTTGACGGGGAAGGTCACGGGCTCGCCGCGCTCGCGGGAGCTATCGAACACCGTGCCGTCGAGCAGCGTGCCCTCGTAGTGGACCTTGACGCTGTCGGCGGGACCGGGGCTGGGACCTTCGCCCGCCTCCACGACCTTGTACTGGAGGCCGCTGTCGGTCACCTTAACGCCTTCCTCGCCCTTGTTCTCCTCAAGGAAGGCCTGGCCCTTCTCGAGGTTCGCCTCGGCCTTGGCCTGGCTCTTCTCCTTCTCGGCGCTCTCCAGGTCGGCGACGAAATCCTCCATCACCTTCTGGAATTCCTTCTCGGGAATCTTGGCCTCGCCCTGAAGGGTGTCGCCCAGGCCCGCCGTGAGGTAGTCGACCTTCAACTCGACCGGCAGATCCTTGATGGAATTGCCGATATCCATGCCCAGCGCGTAGCTGCGCTTCTGGGCATCCGTGTCCAGGGTTAGACCGGCCTTGGCGGAGGTATCCTGGGCCGCGGTGTCGTCGCCGCTGTCCTGCGGCGCCTCGCAGGCCGCCAGGAAGGCGCCGGCGAGAATCAGGGTAGCGATACGTCGTTTCATGGGCTACTCGCTGTTTGCATGGAACGGAAAGGCGGAGAGTACGCGAAACCGGGGCCGGACTAAAGGCCGGCCGGGCCCCGGCTCAGGAATACTCCTCGGAGCGGGGATCCAGCTCCAGGAGCGCGGGCGCGGCCTCGGTGGCGGGCACGCTGACGTACCGGCCCTGCCGCTCGGCCGGGAACTCCGGCGTGTAGCGGATGCGCCAGGCCGTGTACACGGCCAGGAGCACGAAGACGCCGCCCAGGAACTGGAACAGGCCGGCGGGTCCGGCCGCCTGCATCAGCAGCGACCCCAGCACCGGCCCCAGGCAGGTACCGATACCATAGACGAACAACAGACCGGCACTGGCCGCCACCGGATTGCCCTCCTCCATGCCGTCGTTGATCATCGCCAGGCAGATCGGGTACAGGCAGCCCGAGATGCCGAACGCGGTCCAGGTGCCGATATACAGCGCCGAGTCCGATATCCGGCCGAATGCCGCGGCGGCGCCGCCGAGCGCCGCCAGAGCCGCCAGCGCCGCCATCAACCGGCGCCGGTCCATCAGGTCCGACAACCGCCCCAGCGGCCATTGCAACAGCATGGTCGCCAGCACCGCGAACATCATGTAATGGGCCACGGCATCCACGCCGAAGCCGATCTGGTTGGCATAGAGCGGCGCGAGGGCGAAGAAGGCGCTGACGGCGACACCGGCGGCCAGGCCGCCGATCAGGCCGGTGGGCGACAGGCGGTAGAGCTCGGCAAAGCCCAGACGCTCGACCGTGCCCATGACCGGGGCCTCCGAACGGGTCAGCGACAACGGCACCAGCGACAGCACCACCAGGATCGCCACCAGGTTGTAGATGGGATAGCCGTCGGACTCGCCCAGGCCCACCAGGTACTGGCCGAGCGCGGAGGACGAGAAGTACACCACCTGGTAGATGCCCAGCAGGGCGCCGCGCGTGGCATTGGTCGCGCGCCCGGAGATCCAGCTCTCCAGGACCACGATCAGACCCGCGAAGCAGAACCCGACCAGGCCGCGCAGCAGCGCCCACAACCAGCCGTCGACATACAGCGGATGGATCAGGGCGGCGGCGCAGCCGACCGCGGCGAAGGCCGCGAACGAGCGGATCTGGCCCACCCGGCGGATCACGCGCGTCACCAGCCGGGTGCCGATCACGAAGCCCACCGAGTGGAAGACCAGTACCAGTCCCACGGCGGTGGGAGAAAAACCCTCGACCGACAGGCGAACGGACAACAGCGTACCGAGCAGGCTGCTGCCGGCGATCAGCAGCGCCAGGCTGGCGAACATGGCCGTCAGGGAGACGACGATCTGCCGCATGACACTCCTCGGTCCCGCCGGAGCCGCACCCTGCCGGGCGAGCGGCGCGCGGCGCGGGGATGACCCCGGCCGGAACTACTCCCGGCGCTTGCGGCCCAGGCGCAGGCGCAGGGCGTTGAGCCGGATGAAGCCCTCCGCATCCTTCTGGTCGTAGGCGCCGCGGTCATCCTCGAACGTGGCGATGGCCGCGTCAAACAGGCTGTCGGTCTCGGAGTCGCGACCCACGACCGATACCGACCCCTTGTACAGCTTCACCCGCACGATGCCGTTCACGTGGGTCTGCGAAGCATCGATGGCCGCTTGCAGCATCTCGCGCTCGGGCGCGAACCAATAGCCGTTGTAGATCAACTCAGCGTAGCGCGGCATCAACTCATCCTTCATGTGGGCCGCGCCACGATCGAGGGTGATCGACTCGATCGCCCGATGCGCCTTGAGCATGACCGTGCCGCCGGGCGTCTCGTAGCAGCCGCGGGACTTCATGCCGACGTAGCGGTTCTCGACGATGTCGATGCGGCCGACGCCGTGCGCGCCCGCCAGTTCGTTGAGCCGCGCGAGCACGCCGTAGGGACTGAGGCGCTCGCCGTCCACCGCCACGATATCGCCGCGCTCGAAGGTCAGGTCCACGTAGCGGGGTTCGTCCGGGGCCGCCTCGGGCGCCACCGACCAGCGCCACATGTCCTCCTCGGCGGGGGTCCAGGGATCCTCCAGCACGCCACCCTCGTACGAGATGTGCAGGGCGTTGGCGTCCATGGAGTACGGCGAGCCGCCGCCCTGCTTGCGCTCGATCGGGATGCCGTGCTGCTCGGCGTAGGCCAGCAGGCGCTCGCGGGAATTGAGATCCCACTCGCGCCAGGGCGCGATCACGCGGATATCCGGCGAGAGCGCATAGGCGGCGAGCTCGAAACGCACCTGATCGTTGCCCTTGCCGGTGGCGCCGTGGGCGATGGCGTCGGCCCCGGTCTCGGCGGCGATCTCCACCAGCCGCTGCGCGATCAGGGGCCGGGCGATGGAGGTGCCCAGCAGGTACTCGCCCTCGTAGATGGCATTGGCGCGGAACATCGGATAGACGAAGTCGCGCACGAAGGTCTCGCGCAGGTCCTCGATGAACACCTCGCGCACCCCCAGGGCCTCGGCCTTCGGCCGGACGGCATCCAGCTCCTCGCCCTGGCCGATGTCGGCGGTAAAGGTCACCACCTCGCAGCCGTAGGTGTCCGCCAGCCACTTCAGGATCACCGAAGTGTCCAGGCCGCCGGAATAGGCCAGCACCACTTTCTTCACGTCGCTCATAACGGCATCGATCGCCTGCGGAAATCGGCGCGCATTATACATGTCCGGTTTCGCGTTTCCGCGCCGGACTCCGCTACCATGGGCGGATGAACGCTTCCGAAACAGCCGATGGCGACCGCCCCGCGATCGCCGAGCGCTTCCGTGGTTTCCTGCCGGTGGTGGTGGACGTCGAGACCGGCGGCTTCAACGCCGCCACCGACGCCCTGTTGGAGATCGCGGCCGTGACCCTGCGCATGGACGATGTGGGCAAGCTGCACCTCGCCGACAGCGTGTCCTACCATGTGGAGCCGTTCGACGGCGCGAACATCGAGCCGGCCTCGCTGGAGGTCAACGGCATCGATCCTCATCACCCGCTCAGACCGGCCCTACCCGAGCACGAGGCCCTGACCCGGGTCTTCCGTGAGGTGCGCCGGGCGGTCCGCGAATCCGGCTGCAAGCGGGCGGTGCTGGTGGGCCACAACGCCCACTTCGATCTCGGCTTCCTGAACGCCGCGGTGGCGCGCACCGGCATCAAGCGCAACCCTTTCCACCCGTTTTCCGTATTCGACACCGCGACCCTGGCCGGCGTGGCCTTCGGACAGACGGTGCTCAAGCGCGCCGCGCAGGCCGCCGACCTGGGCTGGGACAGCGATGCCGCGCACTCCGCGCGCTACGACACGGAGCAGACCGCGGCCCTGTTCTGCACCATCGTCAACCGCTTTCGCCCCATATACGAGGGCGGCGCGCCGGGGGAAGGCGCGTAGCGGACGGGAACACGTCCAACGGACCATGAACTAGGAGGCAGCGTGAATTTCTCCGTCGATCAACTCACCAGCGTCGAAGGCTGGGCCAACCTGCTCATCCCTTACGGCCTCAAACTTCTCGGCGCGATCGCGATCTTCGTGATCGGGCGCTGGATCGCCGCGCTGCTGGTCAAGGTCTTCCGCAAGTCGCTCGACCGCGCCAAGGTCGACGACACGGTGACCAGCTTTCTCGGCACCGTGGCCTACATCGTGCTCATGGCCTTCGTCGTGATCGCGGCGCTGGGACAGCTCGGCGTCAAGACCACCGCCGCCGCCGCCATCATCGGCGGCATGGCGCTGGCCCTGGGCCTGTCCCTCCAGGGCCAGATCTCGGCGGTGGCCGCCGGCGTGCTGCTGATCTTCTTCCGTCCCTTCAAGAAGGGCGACTTCGTCCAGGCCGCCGGCCAGTACGGCACCGTGGAGCACGTCAGTCTGGTCAATACCCTCCTGGTGACCACCAACAACCAGGAGATCACCATCCCCAACAACCAGGTCTGGAACAGCGCCATCACCAACTTCAGCGCCCGCGACACCCGGCGCATGGACCTGACGGTGAGCATCAGCCTGGCCGCCGACGTCGACCGCGCCAAGGCCGTGCTCCAGGAGATCGCCGACGGCGACGAGCGCACGCTGTCCGAGCCGGCGCCGGCGATCCTGGTCAACGCCATCACCGACTCCTCGGTGGATATCCTGTTCCGACCCTGGTTCCCGCGCGTGGAGTTCTGGGGCGCCTACTGGGACATCGTCGAACGCATCAAGAAGCGCTTCGACGAGGAAGGCATCGACTTCGCCCACCAGCGGCGCTTCATCGAGCTGCGCGGCGGCGGCGAGGACAAGGCCGCCTAGAAACGAAACGACAAACCACAGAGGCGCTCAGAGGCGCACAGAGGTTTGTGATTGTCATGCCGGCCGCGCCGAGGGCGCGGTCCGGCATCCAAGTGTCTCTCCGTACCGGACCCCGGATAGCTGCATCGCAGCTTCTGATGGGATGGACTCCCCCCTCTTATACGGCATCTTGAGTGCCAGGACCGGATCACTCCGGAACAGTCATCGAGAGAGGAGTCCATCCATGAGCGAGATTACGTTTTACACGGTGGATCTGGCAAAGCGGGTCTTTCAGGTGCACGGCTACCCGCGTCAGGGCCGGCGGGTGCTCACGCGGCGGCTGTCGCGGGCGCGCTTCCAGGGCTTTTTCGAGCGTGATGCACAGCCGGGCGCCACGGTTGTGATGGAGGCCTGCGGCGGGGCGCACTTCTGGGGACGCTGGCTGCGGGCGCGTGGCTTTGCCCCGGTGCTGTTGCCACCGCGGCGGGTACGCGCCTTTGTCACCGGCAACAAGACGGATGCCGCCGATGCCGAGGCCCTGGCGGTAGCCTGGCGCTGCGGGCAACTGCATCCGGTGCCGATCAAGACTGAGACCCAGCAGGCGATCCAATTGCTGCACCGCCTGCGAGAGCGCCGCCTGGCGGCGCGCACGGCGGTGAGCAACCAGATTCGGGCGCTGCTGCGCGAATACGGTGTCGTGGCTCCGGCCGGGGCGGCGGCCCTGTCGCGCACGGTGGCCGAACTGCGGCAGGCCGACGCGCCCCTGGCGCCACCGGTGCAGGCTATGTTGGTCGATCTGGTCGAGGAATGGCACCAACTGCGCGCCTCGGTCGCCCGGCTGGACGAGCAGCTCACGGCCCTGTATCAGACCCACGAGCCGTGCCGGCGCCTGGGCGAGATTCCCGGCATCGGCGTGGTCACCGCCACCGCCCTGATCGCCGGGGTGCCGGACATACAGCGCTTCAAACGCGGCCGGGCCTTGGCCGCCTGGCTGGGCCTGACACCCAAGGAGCACTCCAGCGGCGATAGCCGCTGGCTCGGCGGCATCACCAAGCGCGGCAACACCTACCTGCGCACGCTGCTCATCCATGGCGCCCGCTCGGCGGTGCGACAAGCGCATCGGCGATGCGACGCCACCAGCCGCTGGCTGCAGCGACTCATCCAGCGGCGCGGCCACAACTGCGCCGTGGTCGCCCTGGCCAACAAAAACGCCCGCATCGCCTGGGCGCTGCTGGCCCACGACGTCGCCTATCAGCCTGCCTGCTAGCTAGCAGGCAGGCTTACCACCCGTCACCCGATTGCAAGACCCATGGGCAGCCCACGGCGCACAAGTCACGTCGTCCCGGTCGCTAAACCGCTCATCCCGGCGTGCCCCAAGCACGTGTTTCCGATTGGCAGCGACCGGCGGCGGCTTCCCCATGCTGGGCCCGAGACACTGACAATGTCTCAACATCGAGGCCGAATATACGAACGCAACTTGTCCTCGCCGTGCATCGCCCATGCCTTGCTTGACCGGGGGAGTCCATATACGGGATGACGGCCCAATATCATTCTTGCCCTCTGTGCGCCTCCGTGCGCCTCTGTGGTTAACGTCTGTCATACAGGCATCATCACTGCGTCACACCGTCTCAATCCGCCCGTCATAGCCTTGCCCCGGAGTTTTACGCCACGAGGACAAGGCTATGGCGACCGCAGCACGGGAACTCTCCCGCCGACCGGCCCCGCGCTTCACCTGCCGGCTCGCGGAGGGCCGGCGCGAGATCGAGGAAAGCCTGCGCCTGCGTCACCGGGTGTTCGTCGAGGAGATGGGCGCGGAGATCGACGACCCCGACAGCGGCCTGGAACGTGACCAATACGACCGGCACTGCCACCACCTGCTCGTCCGGGACAACCGCGACGGTCGCCTGGTGGCCTCGACCCGCATCCTGACCCAGGAACGCGCCGCCTTCGCCGGGGGATTCTATTCCGCCGGCGAATTCGATCTGGACGCGGTGCTCTCGGCCCCGGGCCGCTTCATGGAGATCGGCCGCACCTGCGTCGCACGCGAACATCGCCGTGGCGCGGTGATCGCTGTGCTCTGGTCGGGTGTGTCCGGGTTCATCCGGCATGGCGGCTACAGCCACCTGATCGGCTGCGCCAGCATCGAATTGGATGAGGGCATGGCGCGCGCCCACGCCATTCATGCGCGGCTGGCCGCCAGCCACGGCTCGCCGGCCGAGTACCGGGTGGCCCCACGCCTGGCCCTGCCCGGCGAGCCGCCCGCCGAAACCGGCAATCCGCGGCTGCCGCCGCTGCTCAAGGCCTACATCAGCCTGGGCGCGACCGTGGGCGGTCCGCCCTGCTGGGATCCCGACTTCAAGGTGGCGGATTTGTTCATGCACCTGCAGGTCGCTAATCTCTGCCCCCGATATGTCCGCCATTTCCTCCAACGCAGCCGCCCCGCCGTACCTCGCGCCGTGGCGGCGCATCCTTAGGGCGGTCGCGCTGTTCGGCCATTTCCTGGCCGGGCTCCTGATCCTGCTGGTCCTGCCGCTGGCTGGCCGCCGCGCCGGCCGGCTGGCGGCCTGGTGGTACCGCCGCTTCCTGCGGCTGATGGGTATCCGGCTGCGCATAAACGGCATACCGCCGGCCACGGGCGCCCTGGGCGTGGCCAACCACGTCTCCTGGCTCGACATCATCGTGCTGGGCAGCCTGGTGGACGCCGCCTTCGTTTCCAAGACCGAGGTCGGGGACTGGCCGCTGGTGGGACGGTTCGCGCGCCACACGGGCACCGTATTCCTGCCGCGCGGTGCCTACCGCACCGGGGAGGCCGGCGAGCGCCTGCACGAAGCCATGGCGGAGGGTCGCTGCGTGGTCCTGTTCCCGGAAGCCACCACCAACGCCGATCTCGCCCCGTCGCGCTTTCACGGGCGGTTGTTCGCGCCCGCCATCGACGGCGGCTACCCGGTGCAGCCGATCGCCGTCCATTACCTGCCGCCGGCGGATTCCACGGAGACGGGCCACCACCCGTACGTCCCCTGGGTCGGCGACGCCGACCTGGTGAGCCATTTCCTGACGTTGTTCCGACTGGAGGGGCTGGAGGTGACGGTCACCTTCTGCGAGCCGCATCCCGGCGACGGCCGCGACCGCCGCGGCCTGGCCGAGGACAGTCGTCGAGCGATCGTCGCGGCGCTGGAGGGGAGCCCGGAGAAACCCGCGGCCTAACCCGCCAGGGGCAGTTCCACGTGGCCATCCGGCGGCAACCCGCGGGCGAGGTAGTAATCCTGCGGGTCGGTGCCGTCGTAGCGGCGTTCGTTGATGAAGCGCCGGATCACGGCGGCGCATTCGTTGGCCCGCACCACCAGGAACAGGTGGCCGCCGCCGCGCACCACGTGCATGTACGACTTGGGGATCAGCCAGTACAGCAGACGGGTGTTCACCAGCGGCATGATCGGGTCGTCGTCGCCCCCCATCACCAGCGTCGGACAGCGCAGCTTGTACAGCCGGTGGGCGCTGGTCCAGTAGGCGCCCGCCAGAAGCTGATAGATGTAGCCGCGCAGCGCGGGACGCCGTGTCAGGGAGCCGTGGCGCTCGATCAGGTCCGGGCGGCGCCGCATGAGGCCGCCGTAGATCTCCGGCGCCACGCGCGCCAGGTAGCTACGGGAGATATAGCGGCGCGGCGTGGTCATGCGCAACAGGACGTTGGGCTTGGCCGGCAACGCGACCATGCCCGCCGAGGTGGCGGCCAGGATCAGGCGGTTGGTGCGCTCGGGATACTGGATCGCGAACTGCTGGGCCATGGCGCCGCCCCAGGACACCCCCGCGATATTGATCGCGCCGGTGTAGCCCAGCCGGTCGAGGAGCTTGGCGGTCATGCGCGCCAGCCCGGCGAAGCGCTTGGGGAAACGCAGCGGCGGCGATTCGCCGGTACCGGGCATGTCGAAGATGATCAGTTCCATCTCCTCCAGCGCGTCGGCGAACGGCTGCACGAGATCGAGATTGGCGCCGATGCCGTTGAACAGCAGCAGCGGACGCCCGCGCCCCGGGCGGATGCCCACCCGCAGCCGGATGCCGTCGACCTCGACGAATTCCACCTGCATCGGCCGCCGCCTGAAGGCCACGGCCGTGGGTGCCGAGCGCGGCTTGCGCCCTTGTTCTGTGGTGGGTTTGATCAAGGCCGCCATCCGGTACCCCCTATCGTGTCTCGACTCGGTACTGCCCGCGTTGCGTGGTGTTCGGCGCGACGACCACGGCAGGCGGCGGCGCATCCCGCGCCGTTATCGGCTTCCAACCATGATATCGGCGGCGGGACGTCCCCCTGAAGCGCCGCCCTACCGAACGGTCGGTTTCAGGCAGACTAAGGTGCCGCCCGGCGGGGTGCAAGGGCCGGGTCACAGGATATCCTTGGCCGGCAGCTCGTCGCGCAGGTCGCGGGCGGCCAGGAAACGTGCGACGACACTGGCTACCTCGGCCGGCCGGGTCACCAACAGCAGATGGCCGGCACCGCGGACCACGTGCAGCCGCGAGCGCGGCAGCAACAGGTTCAGCAGGCGCGCGTTGACCAGCGGTATCACCGGATCGTCGTCCCCCGCCAGGATCAGGGTCGGGGTATAGAGCCGGTGCAGCCAGGGCAGACTGGAAAAGCCCACCATCGACAGCAGTTGCGAGGCATAGCCCAGGTGGCTGGGAATCTTGGCGGCGGCGGCGTTGTCGCGGATCAGGGCCGGCTCGGTGGCCGCGCGGCCGCCGTAGACCGACTCCGCCACCGCCGCGTAGCGTCGGGCGGACCGGAAACGGGTCGGCGTTGCCAGGCGCCAGAGACTGGCCAGCCTTCCGGGGAACATCACCTGCCCCGGCGAGGTGGCCGCGAGCACCAGGCGCCGCAGGCGGGCGGGGGGCCGGTGCGCGAAAGCCTGGGCCAGGAAGCCGCCCCACGCGGCACCCAACATGTCCACCGGTCCCTCGTAGCCGAGCGCGTCCAGCAGGCCCGCGGTGAGATCGGCGTAACCGGACATCCGGCGCAGTGGCTGCCGCAGACCCGATCCGCCGACGCCCGGCACATCGAACAGGACGATCTCGCTGCGCTCCAGGGCGTCCACGAACGGCGCCAGGAGCTCGAAGTTCGCGCCCAATTCGCTGCATAGGACCAGGGGGACGCCCTCGCCGGGCCGTATCGCGGCCCGCAGGTGCTCGCCGTCGACGGTGACGCGGCGGATACGCCAGTCCATGCTCGTGGCCGTCACTTCTGGTGGACGTAGCGCCCCGGCGCCGGCTCGCCCGGCGGATGGGCCTCGCTGCCCAGGGCGGTCGGGGCCTCGCGCTCGCCCTCGGAATGGCCGCGGGCCCAATCGATCCAGGCTTCCCACCAGGAGCCGTCGCGCACGTCGGCGCGCTCCAGCCATTCGCCCGCCGAGAGACTGTAGTCGTCGTGCTCGAAGTACTTGGCCTTGGGATTGCCGGGCGGATTGACGATCGACTGGATGTGCCCGGACGAGCTGAGCACGAAGCGGACATCGCCGCCGAAAAGCTGCGTGGAGCGGTAACAGGCCTCCCACGGGGTGATGTGGTCGGTGATGCCGGCGATGATGAACACGTCGCAATCCACCCGCCCCAGATCGATGGGCGTGCCCAGCATCTTCATGCCGCCGGGCCGGACCAGCGGGTTCTGGCGGAAGATGTTGAGGATATCGGCATGGAACTGCGCCGGCAGCCGCGTGGTGTCGTTGTTCCAGTAGAGGATGTCGAAGGCCGGCGGATCGTTGCCCATCATGTAGTTGTTGGCCACGAAGCTCCAGACCAGGTCGTCCGGCCGCAACCACGCGAAGGCACGCTGCATCTGGGCGCCGTCGAGCACGCCCCGGGACCGGCTGCGCGCGATCGCCGCCTTGATCGCGGCGTCATTGGCGAACAGGCCCAGCAATGTCTTCGCGCGCGTATCCAGCACCGTCACCAGCAGGGTCAGGCAGGCGATCTTGTGACCCTCGCCGAGGGCGTACATGTGCGCGGCGAGCACCGCGGCGGTGAAACCGCCGGCACAGGCCGCCATCAGCTTCACCGAGTCGGCGCCGGTGATCTCGCGCACCGCGTCCAACGCTTCGCGGGCGGCCGAGACATAGGTCTCCATGCCCCAGTCCCGCTGTGCCGCGGTGGGGTTGCGCCAGGAGATGGTGAACATCTGCTGGCCCTGAGACACGGCGTGGCGCACGAAGCTCTTTTCCTCGGCCAGATCCACGATGTAGTACTTGTTGATCTGCGGCGGCACCAGCAGGATCGGCGTCGCGTCCACCCGTTCGGTGCGCGGGGCGTACTGGATCACCTCGCAGACCGCGTTCCGGAAGACCACGGCACCCGGGGAATTCGTCAGGTTCTTGCCCACCGCGAACGGCCGCGGGTCGACCTGGCTGGGCATGCCGTGGTTGTTGACCAGGTCGTCGATGAGGTTGCGCAGGCCGCGGGCGATCGAGAGGCCGCGCGTCGACAGCGCGTTGCCCAGAAAGCCCGGATTCCCGACCGGGGTATTGGTCGGCGCGGCCGCCGCGATCACCTGCATGAGCATGAAGCGGGCACGCTCCATGTCGGTCTCGTCGGCATCGATGGAATCCAGGATGTCACGCAGGCTGCGCGCCCAAGCCAGGTAGATCTGCATCACCCGGCGGTAATAGCCGCTCTCGCGCCAGACGCGGTGCTGGAAGCGCCGGTCCTTGGGATCGGGCGTGATCCGGGAGCGTCCCAGCAGGATGCGGCCGACTTCGGCGGCGAACTTCGCCTCGCGCTTCGCCACCAGCACCGGGTTGAGCGAGAGCAGCTTGAGCAGGCGGGAGGCGGCGTCGATCAGCTCCTCGCGGGTGAGGCCCACCACCGGGTTGGCCCCCAGGATGTTGTCGACCGCGTTGCGCGCCTCCGCGATCGCCGCGCGCCGGCGCGCCTCAATGCCGGCGGCGTCGTTGTCGTTGGCCGCCTCGGCCGTTCCCGCCCCTTCGATTCGCTGTTTTTTCGCCATGGTTCTAGGTTAGCACTGTCTTATGTGAATCCAATCAAGGTATCGCGCCGACTGCAAAGCGGAAATAATCCGCGGATCGCCGCCGATAGACGCGGATCAAAGGCACCCGGCACATGGTGTCAATCCGGCCGGCGCGGTCGGAAGCGACGGCAGCGCCCTCGCGACCTGTCCCTGGCCCGGCAACCCGTTCCTCCGCGTCCATCGGCGTCCATCTGCGGATAAGAGAGCCGCAGACTGCGTACAATGCCCGCAGGCAGAGCGAGGTTCGACGTGCTCACGCAAATCCGACACCACATCACGCGCTGGGTCTGGGGGAACGAGCCGGAAACGCTCCCCTTCCTCCGCCGGTGGGCCGTATTCACCGCCCGCATGGCGCACGTGCTCGTGCGCGACCTGGGCGGCGGCCAGATCACCCTGAGGGCGATGAGCCTGGTCTACACCACGCTGCTGTCGCTGGTGCCCTTGCTCGCCCTGGCCTTCTCCCTGCTCAAGGGTTTCGGTGTGGACAATGTCCTGCGCCCCGTGCTGATGCGTTTCCTGGCCCCGCTGGGATCGGGCGCGGCCGACCTGGCAGAACAGATCATCGGCTTCGTCGAGAACATCAAGGTGGGCGTGCTCGGCGCGGTCGGCCTGGGCCTGCTGCTCTATTCGGTGATCTCGCTGATCCAGAAGATGGAGTCCGGCTTCAACTTCATCTGGCAGGTACGCCGCCCCCGCAGCCTGGGACGCCGGTTCTCCGAGTACCTGTCGGTGCTGGTGTTCGGCCCCCTGATCGTACTGGCAGCCACCAGCATGACCGCCACGGTCGCGAGCAACACCGGCGTACAGCACCTGCTGGAGATCGAACCCTTCGGGACCACGCTGTACCTGGTCGGACGCTTCCTGCCCTATTTCCTGTACACGGCGGGGTTCACCTTCCTGTTCCTGTTCATGCCCAACACCCGCGTGCGTTTCCTGCCGGCCCTGGCCGGCGGCCTGTTCGCGGGCGTGCTGTGGCAGACGGCCAGCTTCGCCTTCGCCACCTTCGCCAGCAACGCCGGCAACGTCAACGCGATCTATTCCAGCTTCGCCATCGGCGTGCTGCTGTTGATCTGGCTGTACGTCTCGTGGCTGATCCTGCTCATGGGTTGCCGCTTCGCCTTCCTGCTCCAGCACCCGGAGCAGCTCAGCCGCGCCCCCTACCCGCCGCGATTGACCGCCGAGCGCGAGGAGGAGCTGGCCCTGTTGACGATGACGCTGGTGGCCTACAACTTCATCCACGGGCAACCGCCCTGGCAGACGGACCGTCTGGCGCGCTACCTGCATGCCGTGCCGGAGCACGTATTCCGCGTGCTCGACCGGCTCGTGGACTGCGGCCTGCTGGTCGAGACGGGCGATCCCGAGCCCGCGATCCTACCGCGCCGGGATATCGACGCGGTCACGGCCGCGGACATTCTGACGGCGGTGCGCCGCGACGACCCGGAATGGCCGCCGCGGCGCCCCTCGCACCGGCCGTACGGCCAGGTCCGGGAACTGCTGGGCCGGGTCGACGACGCCCGGCGCGAGGCGCTGGACGGTGTCACCCTGCGCCGGCTCGCGGAAAGCGCCGGCCAGGAGAGCCCGTAGCCGCCGGGGCCGGGTCGATTTCGGCCCCGCGGAGAAAGCTCTTATACTCCGCGCCTTGTAGCCGTCGAGGGAGGGACGAATGGAAAAGGTCTGGCTGGAAAGCTATCCCGAGGGCGTCAGCGATGACGTGGACACCGAGGCCTACGACTCGCTCGCCCAGGCACTGGAACAGAGTTGCGAGCGTTTTTCCGACCGGGTGGCGTTCTCCAGCATGGGCGTGGAATGGACCTACGCCGATGTCGAGCGCCGCTCGCGCGAGTTCGCGGGCTATCTCCAGAACGAGCTGGGCCTGGGCAAGGGCGATCGCATCGCGATCATGATGCCGAACTGCCTGCAGTACGTGGTGGCCCTGTTCGGCGCCCTGCGGGCGGGCTTGGTCGTGGTCAACGTCAATCCGCTCTACACCGCCCGCGAGCTGGAGCACCAGCTCGAGGACAGCGGCGCCCGCACCATCGTGATCATGGAGAACTTCGCGGCGACGCTGGAGAAGGTCTACGACTCGGTCCCGGTCGAGCGGGTGATCACCACCCAGCTCGGCGACCTGCTGGGCGGTCTCAAGGGCATGCTGACCAACTTCGTGGTCAAGCGCGTCAAGAAGCTGGTGCCGGCCTGGTCGCTGCCGGACACGGTGCGCTTCCGGTCCGCGCTGGCCCGCGGTGACGAGTTCACCGCGCCGGACCTGGGCCACGACGACCTGGCCTTCCTGCAGTACACCGGCGGTACCACAGGCCCGGCCAAGGGCGCCATGCTCTCGCACGGCAACCTGGTAGCCAATCTCCAGCAGGGCCGCGCCTGGTTCGCGCCGATGATGAGCGGGCAGGACGACGAGGTCATCATCACGGCCCTGCCGATGTACCACGTGTTCGCGCTGACCGTGAACACGCTCATCTTCTTCACCCTGGGCGGCAAGAACGTCCTGATCACCAACCCCCGGGACATGGCCGGCTTCGTCAAGGAGCTGCGCGAGCATCGCTTCACCGCCATCACCGGCGTCAACACCCTGTTCAACGGCCTGCTCAACACGCCCGGCTTCTCCAGCCTGGACTTCTCGCACCTCAAGCTGGCCATGGGCGGCGGCATGGCGGTGCAGAAACCCGTGGCCGAGCGCTGGATGCGGATCACCGGCGTGCCCATCGTCGAGGGCTACGGCCTCTCCGAGACCTCGCCCGTGGCCACCTGCAATCCGCTGGATATCAAGGAATTCAACCACTCCATCGGCCTGCCCGTGCCCGGCACCGAGGTGGTGGTTCGGGACGACGACAACAACGACGTCCCCGAGGGCGAGCCGGGCGAGCTGTGCATCCGCGGGCCGCAGGTGATGCAGGGCTACTGGAACAAGCCCGAGGCCAACGCCGAGGCGTTCACGCCGGACGGATTCTTCCGCACCGGCGACATCGCGCGGATGGACCGGTACGGCTACTTCTACATCGTCGACCGCAAGAAGGACATGATCCTGGTCTCGGGCTTCAACGTCTTCCCCAACGAGATCGAGGACGTGGTGGCCGGTCACCCCGGCGTGCTGGAGGCCGCGGCGGTGGGCGTGCCCGACGAGAAATCGGGCGAGGCGATCAAGCTGTTCGTGGTCAAGAAGGACCCCGAGCTCAAGATCGACAGCGTCCGCGAATACTGCCGCGAGCACCTGACCGGCTACAAGGTGCCCAAGCACATCGAGTTCATCGACGAAATCCCGAAATCCAACGTCGGCAAGATCCTGCGCAAGGAGCTGCGCTGAGCGCCCGCCGGAGACGCCTGATCAACGGGCCGGCCGCCTGACAGGCGGCTGATATACTGCCGGCGCGCGGTCCGGCGGGCACGCGCCGGTATATATAAAACAGGCACGAACAGCCCCGGCCACCGGGGCGAACATGGGGAGAAGATGGAGAAAATCTGGCTGGAGAACTACCCGCAGGGCATCAAAGCCGAGATCGAGCTCGACCCCGAGACCTCGATCGTCGACGTCCTGGAGCGTAGCTGCGACCGGTTCGCCGACCGCGTGGCCTACGTGAACATGGACCACGCCCTGACCTACGCCGAGCTGGACCGGGCCTCGCAAGCCTTCGCGTCCTTCCTGCAGAACGACCTTGGCTTCGGCAAGGGCGACCGCGTCGCCCTGATGATGCCCAACCTGCTGCAGTATCCGGTGGCCCTGTTCGGCATCCTGCGCGCGGGCATGGTGGCGGTGAACGTGAACCCGCTGTACACCGCCCGCGAGCTGGAGCACCAGCTCGCCGACGCCGGCGCCCGCGGCATCGTGATCGTGGAGAATTTCGCCGCCACGCTGGAACAGGTGATCGACCGCGTGCCCCTGGAGGCGGTGATCACGACCCGCATCGGCGACATGCTGCCGTTCCCGCGCCGGCAGGTGGTCAACCTCGCGGTCAAGCATCTCAAGAAGATGGTCCCGGATTTCTCGCTGCCGGGCGCCATCGGTTTCAACGACGCGCTGTCGCGCGGCGAGAAGCGGGCCATGCACGACGCCGGCGTGACCGGCGACGACATCGCCTTCCTGCAGTACACCGGCGGCACCACGGGGCTGGCCAAGGGCGCCACGCTGCTGCACCGGAATATCGTCGCCAACCTGGAACAGGCCTCGGCCTGGCTGGAACCCTGGACCGACGAGGGCGGCGAGACCATCGTCACCGCCCTGCCGCTGTACCACGTCTTCGCACTGACCGCGAACTGCCTGGTGTTCCTGAAACTGGGCGGCAAGAACGTGCTGATCACCAATCCGCGCGACATCCCGGGGCTGGTCAAGGAATTGAAGAAATACCCCTTCACCGCCTTCACCGGCGTGAACACCCTGTTCAACGCCCTGCTCAACGACGCCGACTTCCGCGCCCTGGACTTCTCGCCCCTGAAGCTGACCCTGGGCGGCGGCGCCGCGGTGCAACGGCCGGTGGCGGAACGCTGGAAGGAAGTCACCGGCAAGGCACTGATCGAGGCCTACGGTCTCACCGAGACCTCGCCGGCGGCCTGCATCAATCCGCTGGACCTCGAGGATTACAACGGGTCCATCGGCCTGCCCATCCCGTCCACCGAGATATCCGTCCGCGACGACGACGGCAACGAGGTCCCGGCCGGCGAGCCCGGCGAGCTGTGCATCCGCGGCCCGCAGGTGATGCAGGGCTACTGGAACAAGCCCGAGGAGAACGCCAAGACCTTCTTCGACGACGGCTTCCTGCGCACCGGCGACGTCGCCCGCATGGACGACCGGGGCTTCTTCTACATCGTCGACCGCAAGAAGGACATGATCATCGTTTCCGGCTTCAACGTCTTCCCCAACGAGATCGAGGACGTGGTGGCCGGCCACGAGGGGGTGCTGGAGGCCGCCTGCGTGGGCGTGCCGGACGACAAGTCCGGCGAGGCGGTGAAGGTATACGCGGTGAAGAAGGATCCCGCGCTCACCGAGGACGACCTGCGCGCCTACTGCCGCGAGAACCTGACCGGCTACAAGGTCCCCCGACACATCGAGTTCATCGACGAGCTGCCCAAGTCGAACGTGGGCAAGATCCTGCGCAAGGAACTGCGCGACCGGTCGATGGCGGCGGCCTGAGGGGCGTTCCCGGTTTCCGGCAAGAGACTCCCTGGCTGGAAACCGCTTCCCCGGAACCCGGCAACGGCACCCCTGACGGCGTCAGGGGTTCCGTGCCCGAATCAACGTCCAGTACCCGAACAGGTTCACCGGCACCGTCTCGATCACATCCAGGTCGGAGGCGTCCAGGAAGCTCTGCAGGGGGAACAGGCTGCGGAAGCCGACGAACTTGGAGACCGGCGAGACCAGCTTCTCCAGGGCCGCCATCGCGCCCTTGTCGCGGCTGAAGTGGTTGACGATGAACAACTCGCCGCCGGGCCGGCAGACCCGCTTCATCTCGGCGATCATGCGCTGGGGCTCCGGCACCACGGAAGCGACGTACATCGCCACCACCTTGTCGAAGGCGTCGTCCGGGTATTCCAGCGCCTGGGCGTCCATCAGGGCCAGCTCGACACGGTCGGCCTGGCCGTTGAGGCGGGCCCGCGCCACATCGAGCATGTGCGGCGACACGTCGATGCCGGTGACGTGAACCCCCTCGGGATAGTGGGTCAGGGACAGGCCGGTGCCGACACCGACCTCGAGCACACGGTCGCCCGCGCGGCAGCCCATCTTGTCGACGGCCAGCCTGCGGCCGGGCTCGAAGACCCGCCCGAAGAATCGATCGTATTGCTTGGAGAGCCGCCGATAGGCATCGGCAACAGTCTGATGGTCCATATAACGGTACCCGTCCCGCAATCCGCGCCCGTGCCCGGGCGCCCGTGAACTAGGAGCGGACTATACCGGGAATGACGCCGCAACCCCAACGGAGCCGCGGTGTCGACCCCGCCAATCAGCGCTCGCCGGCCTGTCGCTCCAGCGTCGGGAAATGCTCGGCGGGATCGCGTCCCGTCGGCACGGCGCCGCCCCATCCCTCGGCGTCCGCGAACAGGCGGATCGAGCGGAAGGCGGGGCGCTCGCCCATGTCGAACCAGTGGCTGACGCCCGCCGGCAGGCACACCAGATCGCCGCGCTCGCACAGCAACGCGTAGATGCCGTCGTCCCGGCGTATGTAGAAGAGCCCGCGACCGTCCACGAACAGGCGTCCCTCGCGGTTGCGGTGCCAATGCTCGCTGGTGAACTCCTCGCGCAGACGCGCCAGGTTGGGGTGCGCGGCCGTGACACAAAGCACGTCCACGGCCACGAAGCCATGATCCTGCATCAGGCCGTCCAGCGTCTCGCGATAGGCCTCGATGACCTCGTCCTGCAGTGCGTCGGGCTCCATCTCGACCGACGGCAGCGCGAGCCGCTCGTAGCGGACGTCGATGGCCGCCAGGCGCCCCCGGATGGCCTCCGGGTCGCGGATGACGTAGGCCGGCTCGTCCGACGGGCCGGCGGCCGGATAAAAGCTCAATTGGGTCATAACTGAGATGTCGTGTTCGGTGCGGGCCGAGCCGCGAGCGCGGCGCTAAACACGGGCCAAAGGCATGGCCGGAATCCGATCAGGCGCGCACTTTACTCGGCCCGCCGCGTCAAAACAATGACAAAAATATACCGACCGTTCAGAGACGGCATGGGGGGCACGGGCGTCAGGGCCCCGTCATTGGCGGTCCCGCATCCAGTTGATCAGCCCCCCCGCCAACAGCAACTCGACCTGACGGGCCGACAGGGCATGCTCGAACTCGATGCTGTCGTCGCCCAGCCGGGCCGTCACCCGACTGCCGTCCCGGACCGCGTCGCGCAGACCTTCGAAGCGCAACCGCCCGCCCTGCTCCAACCGGTCGTAGTCGGCCGGCTCGGCGAAGGTCAGCGGCAATACGCCGAAGTTCACCAGGTTCTGCCAGTGGATGCGGGCGTAGTTCTTCGCCACGACCGCCCGCAACCCGAGGTAGCGCGGCGCGATCGCGGCATGCTCGCGGGAGCTACCCTGGCCGTAGTTCTCGCCACCCACGATGGCGTGGTCGCCGGTCTCCTGCGCCCGCTCCGGATAGGTCTCGTCGATAACGTCGTACACGAAGCGGCTGATCGCCGGGATATTGGACCGGAACGGCAGTACCTCGGCGCCGGCGCGCATGATCTCATCGGTGGAGATGTTGTCGCCCACCTTGAGCAGCACCGGCAGGTCGAGCTCGTCCGGCAGCCCCTCGAAATCCGGCAAGGACGCGATATTCGGCCCCTTCGCCAGCTCCATGCGCCGCGATTCCTCGGCCGTGGGCGGCGGCTGCAGCAGATCCTCGTTGATCACCGGGTCGTCCGGCTCGACCACCGTGGGGCAGTCGAAATCGAGCTCGCGCGGATCGGTGATCTCGCCGCGCAGGGCGCTGGCGGTGGCGGTCTCCGGACTGCACAGGAAGACCGCGTCCTCCTTGGTGCCGGAGCGCCCCGGAAAGTTGCGCGGCACGGTACGCAGCGAATTGCGGCCGGAGGCCGGCGCCTGGCCCATGCCGATGCAGCCGTTGCAGCCGGCCTGGTGCAGCCGCGCCCCGCCGTGGATCAGGTCCGCCAGGTGCCCCTCGCGGGTCAGGGTCTCGAGGATCGCGCGCGAACTGGGATTGATGTCGAACGACACCCGCGGGTCCACGCGCCGGCCCGCGACCATCATCGCCGGCATCGCGAAATCGCGGTAGCCGGGGTTGGCGGACGAGCCGATGTAGGCCTGGTACAGGGATTCCCCGGCGACCTCGCGCACCGGCACCACGTTGCCCGGCGAAGTGGGCTTGGCGATCAGCGGCTCCAGCGAGGACAGGTCGATGCTGTCATGGACATCGTAGTCGCAGCCCGGATCGGCGGTCAGCTCGGTGAAATCGTCCTCGCGCTTCTGGGTGCGCAAGAACCGGCGCACCTCGTCGTCGGCCGGGAAGACCGTGGTGGTGGCGCCCAGCTCGGCGCCCATGTTGGCGATCACGTGGCGGTCCATCGCGGTCAGGTTCGCCAGGCCCGGACCGTAATACTCGATGATGCGACCCACGCCGCCCTTGACGTCGTGCCGCCGCAGCATCTCCAGGATCACGTCCTTGGCCGATACCCAGGGCGGCAACTCGCCGGTCAGTTCCACGCCCCAGATCTCGGGCATCTTGGTGTAGAAGGGCTCGCCGGCCATGGCCATCGCCACCTCCAGGCCGCCGGCGCCGATCGCCAGCATCCCCATGGAGCCGGCGGCGGGCGTATGGCTGTCCGACCCCAGCAGGGTCTTGCCGGGCCGGCCGAAGCGTTCCATGTGCACCGCGTGCGACACACCGTTGCCGGCGCGCGAGAACCAGACCCCGAAGCGCTGGCACGCGCTGTACAGGAACAGGTGATCGTCCGGGTTCTTGAAATCCTCCTGGATCAGGTTGTGATCCACATACTGCGCGGACAGCTCGGTCTTCACCCGATCGAGCTGCATCGCCTCCAGCTCCAGCATCACCATGGTGCCGGTGGCGTCCTGGGTCAGGGACTGGTCGATCCGCAGGGCAATCTCGGTGCCCGGCGTCATCTCGCCGTCGATCAGGTGGTCTCGGATCAGTTTCCGGGCGACATTGTCGGCCATCGTTCTCCTCCGGCTTGCGGCGACTGGGATCAATCTTGCGCTTCAACCGTCCCATTTCAAAGGGCGACCGCACATCCGGTCATCCGGCGGCCGGGTAGGCAGACCGCCGGCTGTGTGATATTCCTAAAAACACATTCGACGGCGGCGCGTCCGGCCCAACGGATCGCGTCATCGCGCGGGAGGACTCCATGAGTCCGTTGACCGAACAGCCCGACACCCTGTGGCCGCTGCTGGTGTACCTCGGCGCGGTCGTGGGGCTGATATTGGCGATGCTCGGTCTGTCCTATGTCCTCGGCGGCCGTACCGCCGGACGCCTGCGCGACCAGCCGTTCGAGTCCGGCGTGATCCCCGTCGGCGACGCCCGCCTGCGCTTCTCCGCCAAGTTCTACCTGGTGGCGATCTTCTTCGTGCTGTTCGATCTCGAGGTCGTGTTCCTGTTCGCCTGGGGCATCGCCGCCACGGAACTCGGCTGGGCCGGCTACGCCGGCGCCATGATCTTCCTGTTCGTCCTTACCGTCGCCCTGGTCTACGAATGGCGCATCGGAGCGCTCGACTGGGCCCCCAAGCCGCCGCGACGCCGGACATCGCCGGCGCCGCGCGGACCGACGACGGCCTGAACGGAACCCGACCGCCGCGCCCCGCCCCCTGGGCGGCGCGGCACCCCGCGCGACGGCGCGCGGGCGAATGAGCGACCGGGCGGTCGACCGCCCGGCGGCAAGACAAAGGCGGACCGCGCCGCGGTCCGCGAAGGAGGCAGCGATCGGTATGCATTGGTCCCTGACCAAGGCGGACGAGACGCGACCCGATCCCCGCGAGGGGTCGTTCGAGGAGGCCATGCGCCGCAACGTGGTGCTGGCCAAGCTCGACGACCTGATCAACTGGGGTCGGAAGTACTCCATGTGGCCGTTCAACTTCGGCCTGTCCTGCTGCTACGTGGAAATGGCCACGGCGCTCACCGCCCCGCACGACATGGCCCGTTTCGGCGCCGAGGTGATCCGGGCCACGCCGCGCCAGGCCGACGTGATCGTGATCTCCGGCACCGTGTTCATGAAGATGGCCCCGGTGATCCAGCGCCTGTACGACCAGATGCTGGAGCCGCGCTGGGTGATCTCGATGGGCTCCTGCGCCAACTCCGGCGGCATGTACGACGTCTACTCGGTGGTCCAGGGCGTGGACAAGTTCCTGCCCGTGGACGTGTACGTCTCCGGCTGCCCGCCGCGGCCCGAGGCCTTCCTGGAGGGTCTGCTGCTGCTCCAGGAAGCCGTCGGCCAGGAACGCCGCCCGCTGTCCTGGATGATCGGCCCGCAGGGCGTCACCAAGGCGCCCAAGCTGGCCAACCGCGAGCGCAAGCGCGGCGAGCGGATGGCCGCCACCCACCTGCGGTCGCCGGACGAGGTGTGACCGGGCCATGCTGGACCGCACCGACCCCGTGAAACAGCTCGCCGAACGCTTCGGCGACGATCGCGTCCGGCGCCAGGACACCGCCGACGGCATGCCCACGGTCTGGGTCGGCGCCGACGACCTCAAGGCCGTGCTCGCCTTCCTGAAGCGCGAGGCGGCGGTGCGCTACCGGATGCTGTTCGACCTCACGGCCATCGACGAGCGGGCGCGCCGCAACCGCGACGACCAGCCGGCGGCCGACTTCACCGTGGTCTACCACCTACTGGCGCTGGAGCCCGTGGCCGAGATCCGCGTCAAGCTGGCCCTGTCCGGCGAGCGGCCGTCGGCGCCGACGATCACCGGGCTCTGGCCCAACGCCGCCTGGTACGAGCGCGAGGCCTGGGACATGTTCGGCATCGTCTTCGACGGCCATCCCAACCTGCGCCGCATCCTGATGCCGCCGACCTGGCGCGGCCATCCCCTGCGCAAGGAACACTCGGCGCGCGCCACCGAGTTCGAGCCGTTCCAGCTCTCGCCCGAGCGCCAGGACGAGGAGGAGGAGGCCCTGCACTTCAAGCCCGAGGCATGGGGCATGGCGCGCGAAACCGACGACGCCGAGTTCATGTTCCTCAACCTCGGCCCCAACCACCCCAGCGTGCACGGCGTGTTCCGGGTGGTCGTGCAGCTCGACGGCGAGGTGGTCCTGGGCGCGGTGCCCGACATCGGCTACCACCATCGCGCCGCCGAGAAGATGGGCGAGCGCCAGAGCTGGCACACCTACATCCCCTACACCGACCGGGTCGATTACCTGGGCGGCGTGATGAACGAGTTGCCCTACGTCCTGGCACTGGAGCAGCGCCTGGGCATCGAGGTGCCGGCCCGGGTCCGGGTCGCCCGCGTGATGCTGTGCGAGTTCTTCCGCATCTGCTCGCACCTGCTGTTCCTGGGCACCTACATCCAGGACATCGGCGGCATGAGCCCGATCTTCTACATGTTCAGCGACCGCCAGAAGATCTACGACGTGATCGAGGCGGTCTGCGGCTTCCGCATGCACCCGGCCTTCTTCCGCATCGGCGGCCTGGCGATGGACCTGCCCGACGGCTGGGACCGCAAGGTCCGGGAATTCCTGGACTGGTTCGAGCCGCGCCTGGACGAATACGACCGCATGGCCATGCGCAACAAGCTGGTCAAGCGGCGCACGCAGGGCATCGGCGTCTACGACACCGACGAAGCCATCGACTGGGGCATCACCGGCCCCGGCCTGCGCGCTACCGGCTACGCCTGGGACCTGCGCAAGGAGCGGCCCTACAGCGGTTACGAGCACTTCGAGTTCGACGTGCCCACGGCCAACGGCAACGGCGATTGCTACGACCGCGCCGTGGTCCGCTTCCAGGAGATGCGCGAGAGCTGCCGCATCATCCGCCAGTGCCTGGAGAACATGCCGGCCGGCCCCTACAAGGCGGACCACCCGATGACCACGCCGCCGCCCAAGCATCGGACGATGCACGACATCGAGACCCTGATCGCCCACTTCCTGACCGTGAGCTGGGGCCCGATCGTGCCGCCGGGCGAGGGCTCGGCCATGGTCGAGGCGACCAAGGGCCTGAACAGCTACTACCTGGTCTCCGACGGCGACACCCGGAGCTACCGCACCCGCATCCGCACGCCGTCGTTCCCGCACCTGCAGATGATCCCGCTGATGAGCCGGGGCCACATGATCCCCGACCTGATCGCCATCATCGCGTCGATCGACTTCGTGATGGCCGACGTGGATCGCTGAAGAAGAAGATGATGATTAACCACAGAGGCACAGAGGCACAGAGAAATAAAGATGCGTAACCACAGAGACACGGAACGCACAGAGAAAGGGATTTTTTGCCGCTCATTTTCAAACCCCCTGTGCTCTCTGTGACTCTGTGGTTTTATTTCCTATGACGGAGAAAGACGAAGACATGAGCCACCAAGTCATAGCGACACTGGAGAAAGAGACTGCTTTCTTTCTTCTCGAACCCTCTGTGCCTCTGTGCCTCTGTGGTTAAAAACCAATGACCCTGAGCGAAGAGGAAATCGCGGAGATCGAGCACGAGATGGGTCTGTACGAGGACCCGCAGGCGGCCTGCGTGGACGCCCTCAAGATCGTGCAGAAGCGACGCGGCTGGGTATCGGACGAGGTATTGGCCGCGACCGCCGCCGTGGTGGGCGTGTCGACGGCGGCGATGGAGGCCGTGGCCACCTTCTACAACCTGATCTTCCGCCAGCCGGTGGGCCGGCACGTGGTCATGGTCTGCGACTCCGTGTCCTGCTATCTCTGCGGCTACGAGGCCGTGCGCGATCACCTGCGCCGCTCGCTGGGCATCGAGTTCGGCCAGACCACGCCGGACGAGCGCTTCACCCTGTTGCCCATCTGCTGCCTGGGCGACTGCGACAACGCGCCCTCGATGCGGGTGGACGAGGACTACCACGGCCGCCTGACGCCGGAACGGATCGACCGAATCCTGGAGTCCTACGAATGAAAGACATGAATCACAAAGACATAAACCACAGAGGCACAGAGACACAGAGGGAGGAATTGGTTCCTCTCCCTTCTAACGCCCTATGCCCCTGTGACTTTGTGGTTTGATTTCCCTATACGGATTAAAGGCGAAGACATGAACCACGGCGGCACGGAGACACAGAGAAATAATTTTTATTCTCTCCTTCTTAATGCTCTGTGCCTCCGTGCCTCTGTGGTTAACAACTGATATGGAAAAGGTGCTGACGAAGAACATACGCGACGACCGCGAGCCGCTGTGGCTGGCCGACTACGAGGCCGCCGGCGGCTACCGGGCGTTGCGCAAGGCATTGGCGGAATTCGAGCCCCAGGCGCTGACACAGCTCGTGAAGGACGCCAACCTGCGCGGGCGCGGCGGCGCCGGGTTCCCGGCCGGCATGAAATGGAGCTTCATGCCGCGGTTCGAGGCCGACGATCCCGAGCGGCCGCCCTATGTCTACCTGGTCGCCAACGCCGACGAGATGGAGCCCGGTACCTTCAAGGACCGGCTGCTGATGGAAGGCGACCCGCACCAGTTCGTGGAAAGCCTGATCATCAGCAGCTACGCCATCGGCGCCAACCGCTGCTATGTCTTCCTGCGCGGCGAGTACGTGGGCTGCGCGCGGCGCCTGGAGCGCGCCATCGCCGAGGCCGAGGAAGCCGGCTACCTGGGCGAGCATATCCTGGGCACGGATTTCTCCCTGCGCATCCGGCTGCACATGAGCGCGGGCCGCTATATCTGCGGCGAGGAGACCGCCCTGCTCTCGGCCCTGGAAGGCAAGCGCGCGGTGCCCCGCTCCAAGCCGCCGTTTCCGGCGCAGAGCGGCCTGTTCGGGCGTCCGACCACGGTCAACAACGTCGAGACCCTGTGCAACGTGCCGCACATCGTGCTCAACGGGGTCGACTGGTACAAATCACTCGGCCGCCACAAGGACGCCGGCACCAAGCTCTTCGGCGCCTCCGGCCATGTCGCGAAACCCGGCCTGGTGGAACTGCCCCTGGGCACCCCCCTGGGCGAGCTGATCGAGGAGCACTTCGGCGGCGTACGCGAGGGCCGCGCCCTCAAGGCCGTGCTGCCGGGCGGCGGCTCCACGCCCATGCTCACCCGCGAGCACTGGGATACGCCCATGGATTTCGAGGGCTGCGGCGCCGCCGGCAGCCGACTGGGCACCGGCACCATGGTGGTGATCGACGAGACCACGCCCATCGTCGGCGTGCTCAAGAACCTGGAGCAGTTCTACGCCCAGGAATCCTGCGGCTGGTGCACCCCCTGCCGCGACGGCCTGCCCTGGACCGCCCGCCTGCTCGCCGGCCTGGAGGCCGGCAACGGCCGGCCCGGCGATATCGACCTGCTGGCCATGCACTGCAAGTTCCTGGGGCCGGGCAAGACCTTCTGCGCCCACGCGCCCGGCGCGATCGGGCCGCTGGAGAGCGCACTGACCTATTTCCGCGACGAGCTGGAAGCCTTGATACCCGAGGTGACGGAAGCATGAAAATCATAAACCACAGAGACGCAGAGGCACAGAGTGTTTCAGGGGCAAGAAGAATGAACCGGAAAGACGCTAAGTTTTTATTTTTCAGTCATTTTTCTTCTTTTCCTCTTTGCAATTAAAAATCTCCTCAACCTCTGTGCCTCTGTGTCTCTGTGGTTAGCGTTTTGAAACATGGCAAAAGTCTATATAGACAATAAGGCGTTCGAGGCCGACGAGCGCGACAACCTGCTCAAGGTCGCGCTGTCCGAGGGCTTCGACCTGCCCTATTTCTGCTGGCATCCCTGCCTGGACTCGGTGGGCGCCTGCCGGCAGTGCGCGGTCAAGCAGTACAAGGACGAGGACGACACCCAAGGCAGCGTGGTCATGGCCTGCATGACGCCGGCGGCCGACGGCACCCGCATCGCCATCGACGAACCCGAGGTGCGGGATTTCCGGGCCAGCATCGTCGAATGGCTGATGATCAACCACCCGCACGACTGCCCGGTCTGCGAGGAAGGCGGCGAATGCCACCTCCAGGACATGACCCTGATGACCGGCCACACCCGGCGGCGCTACCGCGGCACCAAGCGCACCCATCGCAACCAGAACCTGGGGCCGTTCATCAGCCACGAGATGAACCGCTGCATCGCCTGTTACCGCTGCGTGCGCTACTACCGCGACTATGCCGGCGGCGACGACCTGGAGGCCCTGGGTCCGCACGATCACGTGTACTTCGGGCGCCAGACCGACGGCCCGCTGGAGAGCCCGTTCTCCGGCAACCTCGCGGAGGTCTGCCCCACCGGGGTGTTCACCGACAAGACCCTGGGCGCGCACTACACCCGCAAATGGGACATGCAGGCCGCGCCCGGCATCTGCACGCACTGCTCGCTGGGCTGCAACACCAGCCCCGGCGAGCGCAAGGGCGTGCTCAAGCGTGTCCAGAACCGCTACCACGGCGAGATCAACGGTTACTTCCTGTGCGACCGGGGGCGATTCGGCGCCGGCTTCGTGAACCGCGACGACCGCCCGCGCACGCCCCTGCTGCGCGACGGCGACAGCCTGCGCGCCGCCGCCGAGGACGAGGCGCTGGAACGTATCCGCGCCATGCTGCACGACAGCCGCGGCGTGGTCGGGATCGGTTCGCCGCGGGCCAGCCTGGAGAGCAACCACGCCCTGCGCCGGCTGATCGGCGAAGCCAATTTCGCCACCGGCATGGGCGCCCGCGAGCAAGCCCTCACCGCACTCGCCCTGGATATCCTGCGGGCCGGGCCGGCACGCATCGCCACCCTGCGCGAGACCGAGTCCTGCGACGCCGTGCTGGTACTGGGCGAGGACCCGACCCACACCGCCCCGCGCCTGGCCCTGTCCCTGCGCCAGTCGGTGCGCAACGCCGCGCGCCGGATCGCCGAGGCCCACGGCATCCCGCGCTGGCACGACCGCGCCGTGCGCGACATCGCCGGCGACGCCCTCAGCCCGCTGCACATCGCGGCGCCCGCCGCCACCGACTTGGACGACGTCGCCACGGCGCGCCACCCGGCGGACGCGGACGGCGCCGCCCGGCTCGGCTTCGCCGTGGCCCACCGGCTCGACGCCGACGCCCCCGAGCCCGACGGCCTGGACGACACCGAGCGCGCCGCCGCGGACACCATCGCCGCGGCCCTGCGCGGCGCCGAGCGGCCGTTGGTGGTGGCCGGCACCGCCGCCGGCAGCGAAGCGGTGCTGCGCGCCGCCGGCCAGGTCGCCCGGGCCCTCGGCGAACGCGGCCGCCTGTTCCTGACCCTGAACGAATGCAACAGCGCCGGCGCCGCCCTGCTCGGCGGCCTGGACGTGGACGCCGCCCTGCGGCGGGTGATCGACGGCGAGACCGATACCCTGGTGGTGGTCGAGAACGATCTCTACCGCCGGGCACCGGCCGACCTCGTGGACGCCGCCCTGGACGCGGCGCGGCACCTGATCGTGATCGACCACAGCGCCCAACCCACCGCCGCGCGCGCCGACGCCGTGCTGCCCGCCGGCAGTTTCGCCGAGGCCGACGGCACCCTGGTCAACAACGAAGGGCGCGCCCAACGCTTCTTCCAGGTCTACGTCCCCCATGGCGGGGCCATCCGCGAGGCCTGGCGTTGGTGCGACCTGCTGAGCGGCGTCCCCGAGCGCGCCCTGGATGCGCATATCCGCGACATCGAGGGGGACTGTCCAACGCTCGCGGGCATCGCCGACGCCGCCCCCGGCGCCGATTTCCGGCTGGCGGGGATGCGCATGCCGCGCGCCCCCCACCGCTACTCGGGCCGGACCGCCATGTACGCCAACGAAAGCGTGCACGAGCGTCCGCCCGTGCCCGATCCGGATTCCGCACTGGCCTATTCCATGGAGGGCTACCAGGGCGTGCGCCCGGCCGCCCTCACCGGCTTCGCCTGGGCACCGCGCTGGAACTCCAACCAGCAGGCCATCGCCAAGTTCCAGGACGAGGTCGCCGGCCACCTGGCCGGCGGCGACCCCGGCGTGCGGCTGTTGGAGGCCGGACCCGGCGACGGCTATGCCGAGCCGCCCGAGCCGGCGGCACGCGCCCGCTGGCTGGCGGTACCCCGCCACCACATCTTCGGCGGCGAGCCGCTGTCAGCCGCCGCGCCGGCCATCGCCGAGCGCGCTCCGGCACCCTACGTCGCCTTGCACCCCGACGATGCTGCCGAGCTGGGCCTGGTCGAGGGCGAGACCTGGACCTTCACGCTCGGCGGTACCGAACGCAGCCTGCCGGTCGCCCTCGACCCGAGCCTGCTTCGCGGTCGCGTGGGCGTGCCGGTGGGTCTCGGCGGGCACGCGGGGGTCGAGTTGCCCGGGGAGGTCACGGCATGATCGAGCAGGAGACCCTCGCCGTCATCGGCACCGGCGCCCAGATCGCCGCCATCCTGGGCACCCTGGTCGCCTCCGCCGCGGGGCTGATCTGGGTGGAGCGGCGGCTGCTGGGGCTGTGGCAGGACCGTTACGGACCCAACCGGGCGGGGCCGTTCGGGGTGCTCCAAGTGCTGGCGGACATGATCAAGATCCTCACCAAGGAGGACTGGGTGCCGCCGTTCGCGGACCGGGCGGTGTTCGTGATCGCGCCCACCATCGTCATGTTCACCACCCTGATGGCCTTCGCGGTGGTGCCGTTCGCACCGGGCCTGGGCGTGATCGATCTGAACGTGGGCCTGCTGTTCTTCCTGGCGATGACCTCGCTCGGCGTCTACTCGGTGGTCTTCGCCGCCTGGGCCTCGAACAACAAGTACGCCCTGCTCGGCGGGATGCGCACCGCCGCCCAGATGATCTCCTACGAGGTTTTCATGGGCCTGTCGCTGTTGGGCGTGGTGATGCTGGCCGGCAGCTTCGACCTGCGCGCCATCGTCGAGGCCCAGGCCGGACTCTGGTACATCGTGCCGCAATTCCTGGGTTTCGTGATCTTCCTGGTCGCCGGGATCGCCGAGACCCACCGCCTGCCCTTCGACCTGCCCGAGGCCGAACACGAGCTCACCGCCGGTTTCCACACCGAGTACTCGGGCATGAAGTTCGGCATGTTCTTCGTCGGCGAGTACCTGGGCGTGGTCCTGATCTCGGCGATGATCACGGTGCTGTTCCTGGGCGGCTGGCACGGTCCCTGGCTGCCGGGCGCGGTCTGGTTCTCGCTCAAGACCACCCTATTCATCCTGCTGTTCGTGCTGCTGCGCGCCAGCCTGCCGCGGCCGCGCTACGACCAGCTCATGGCCTTCGGCTGGAAGGTGATGCTGCCCCTATCGCTGCTGAACATCGCCGTCACCGGCGCCGTTGTCGTGGGGATGCAGTCATGAATGTGAACCACAGAGGCACAGGGACACAGAGGGCAAGAAGGTTGTTTGCCGTAACGGGAAGGCGGGACAGCGAGAATGCAATGTGCCTTCGTGGCGTCCCTATTCCTGATTTTCTCCGTGCCTCTGTGTCTCCGTGGTTAGTCAAACTATGCTGAGTCATCTACGCACAATCTGGTTGGTCTTCCTGCACGCCTTCCGCAAGCGCGACACCGTGCAGTACCCCGAGGAGCGGCCGTACCTGCCGCCGCGTTACCGCGGCCGGATCGTGCTGTCGCGCGATCCCGACGGTCAGGAGCGCTGCGTGGCCTGCAACCTCTGCGCCGTCGCTTGTCCGGTGGACTGCATCGACGTGGTCAAGACCGAGGACGAGACCGGACGCTGGTATCCGGAAAGCTTCCGCATCAATTTCTCGCGCTGCATCTACTGCGGCTATTGCGAGGAGGCCTGTCCGACCTACGCCATACAGCTCACGCCGGACTTCGAGATGGGCGAGTTCGACCGCCAGAACATGGTCTACGAGAAATCCGACCTGCTGATCAACGGCCCCGGCAAGTACCCCGGCTACAACTTCTACCGCGTCGCCGGCATGGCCGTGGGCGGCAAGGACAAGGGCGAGGCCGAGAACGAGGACAAACCCATCGACGTCAAATCATTGATGCCTTGAAAAAAATGAACCACAGAGACACAGAGGCACAGGGTTTTAAGAATGAAAAGCATCCGACGGACATTCGTGCATATTCCCGCAATGCCTTGCTCCTTTATCTTCAAAAACGCTTTTCCTCTGTGCCTCTGTGCCTCTGTGGTTAATGCCTTATGGAACTGACGTTCTACATCGCCGCCGCCGTCGCCACCGCCGCTACCTTCCTGGTGGTGGTCAGTCGCAATGCGGTGCACGCGCTGCTGTACCTGATCGTGTCGTTCCTGGCGCTGGCGACGGTGTTCTTCGTGCTCGGGGCGCCGTTCGCGGCGGCGCTGGAGGTGGTGGTCTACGCCGGCGCCATCGTGGTGCTGTTCGTGTTCGTGGTGATGATGCTCAACGTCGCCGAGGCGGAATCCGCCTACCGGCGCCTGCTGGCGCCGGGCGCGTGGATCGGCCCATCGCTGCTGGCCCTGGTGCTGTTCGTCGCCCTGGTCCGCGCCATCCTCGCCGGCGGCTTCGCCGATCCCAGCCTGGGCGAGATCGAATCGCGGATGGTCGGCGCCGTGCTCTACGGCCCCTACCTGCTGGCCGTCGAGCTCGCCGCCATGCTGCTGCTGGCCGGCTTCGTGGGGGCCTATCACCTGAGTCGGCGGGAGAACGAGGAGGAGCGGGGGTGAAGAGCACACTGTTTCAGGTTTCGTGTTTCGGGTTTCGTGTTCGGCGCGCCCCGGCGTGGCGTTGTGGCTTTCATCACGAAACACGAAACCTGCAACACGAAACGACACACGGAGTGGCCTGATGCCCATAGCCGAAGTCCCGCTCGAACACAGCCTGCTCCTGGCCGCGGTCCTGTTCTCCCTCGGCCTGCTGGGGGTGCTCGTCCGCCGCAACATGATCTACATCCTGATCTGCATCGAGATCATGCTGAACGCCGCGGGGCTGGCCTTCATCGCCGCGGGCGCGCGCTGGGGCGGGGCCGACGGCCAGATCCTGTTCATCCTGGTGCTGACCGTCGCCGCGGCCAACGTCTCCGTCGGCCTGGCCCTGCTCCTGCAGATGCACCGGACCCATCGCAGCCTGGATACGGATGTATTGAGCGAGTTGAAGGGATGAAGGTGGTGAGTCTTCGAGCAAAGCGAGGCGAGGCATGACGGTCTGGCTCTGGACCATCCCCGCCCTGCCGCTGGCCGGCGCCGTCGCGCTGTTCCTGCTGCGCCTGCCGCGCGCTGCGGCGATGGGGCTGGGCGTGGCGTCCGTGGGCGTGGCGGCGGTCATGAGCCTGGTCGTGGGCGCCGATTTCCTGGGCGGCGGCGAGACGGTGTTCTCGCAGCGGCTCTGGACCTGGCTGGATATCGCCGGGTTCACGCCGGGCATCGCCTTCCATCTGGACGGCCTCGCGGTGGTCATGCTCGGGGTGATCACGGGGGTGGGCTTCCTGATCCACCTGTACGCCAGCGAGTACATGGCCGAGGACACCGACGCCCGGCGCTTCTTCGCGATCATGAACCTGTTCGTGGCGGCGATGCTGGTGCTGGTGCTGGCCGACAACCTCCTGCTGCTCTATCTCGGCTGGGAAGGCGTGGGGTTGTGCAGCTACCTGCTGATCGGATTCTGGTACCGGGACCCCGCCAACGGCGCGGCGGCACGCAAGGCCTTCATCGTGACCCGGATCGGCGACGCCGCCATGGCCCTGGGGCTGCTCCTGCTCTTCGCCCATCTCGGCACGCTGCATATCCCGGAACTGCTGGCGCGCGCCGACACCCTCTGGCAGCCCGGCCACCCCGCGGCCGTGATCGCCGCCTTCCTGCTGCTGGGCGGCGCGGTGGGCAAGTCCGCCCAGCTCCCGCTGCAGACCTGGCTGCCGGACGCCATGGCCGGTCCCACGCCGGTCTCGGCCCTGATCCACGCCGCCACCATGGTCACCGCCGGCGTCTATCTGATCGCGCGCCTGCACCCCCTCTACGAGCTGGCGCCGCCGGCGCAGGCGGCAGTGGCCGTCGTCGGCGCCGCCACCCTGCTGATCGCGGGCGTGGCCGCGCTCGGCCAGACCGACATGAAACGTATCCTGGCCTATTCCACCGTCAGCCAGATCGGGTACATGTTCCTGGCGCTGGGCGTGGGCGCCTGGTCGGCCGGCCTGCTGCACCTGATGACCCACGCCTTCTTCAAGGCCCTGCTGTTCCTGGCCGCGGGCGCGGTCATGCTGCGCTTGCATCACGAGACCGACATCTTCCGCATGGGCGGGCTGCGCCGCGAGCTACCGGCGGCGTTCTGGAGCATGTTGATCGGCGGCGCCGCCCTGGCCGGCGTGCCCTGGATCACCGCCGGTTACTGGAGCAAGGAGGCCATCATCCTGGCCGCGTGGGAGAACGGCGCGCCGGGCATCGACGGCGCCTGGCTGTACGCGGCCGGCGTGGCCGGCGCGGCCCTGACCGGGCTCTACACCTTCCGGCTGGTGTTCGTGGCGTTCTTCGGGCCCGGCCGGCGCCACGCGGAAGCCGGCACCGAGCACAGTCTCCGGGTGCTACTACCGTTGTCGATCCTGATGGCCCTGTCCCTGATCGGCGCCCTGATCCCGCAGCCTCTGGCCGCCGTGCTGCCCGAAGGGCACCACGGCACACACCCCGCCTGGACCCTCTGGGTCGCGTCCCTGGCCGGCGTCGCCGGCATCGCGCTGGCCTGGCTGCTTTACGGCCGGGGCGCGGCCGGGCGCGCCTCGAATAGCGCCGCCGTCCGTTTCGCCCGGGGCGGCCTCGGCTTCGACTGGCTCTACGACCGCCTGCTGGTGCGACCGCTGACCGGCCTCGCCCACGCCAACCGCAACGACATCCTGGACCGCGTCTTCGACGGGATCGCCTGGCTCAACCGCGAGTTCCACGCGGGCCTGGCCGCCACCCAGACCGGCCGCCTGCGCTGGTACGCGGCCGGGGTCGCGGGAGGTGCGGCGCTGCTTCTGCTGGCGGCGGGAGGAGGTAGCTGATGCTAACCGCGCTAGTCGCCGTCCCCGTCATCGGCGCCCTGCTGGCCGGCTTCGCCGGCGAGGGACGCGGTCCGCGCGTGATCGCGGCGCTGGCGATGGCCGTCGAGCTCGGCCTCTGTCTGGCCCTGTGGCTGGAGGCCGGCCCGCTGTTCCGCATCGGCGGCCACGGCGCCTGGCTGGCTTACGAGAGCGCGGCCTGGATCCCGCGCTTCGGCATCGACTACCAGCTCGCCCTGGACGGGCTGTCCCTGCCGCTGCTTACCCTGACCGCGGCCCTGGGCCTGGTCGGGGTCGGCGCCTCCTGGACCGAGATCCGCGAGCGGGTCGCCTTCTTCCACGCCAACCTGCTGTTCGCGCTGGCCGGCACGGTGGGCGTGTTCCTGGCAACCGACCTGTTCCTGTTCTTCGTGTTCTGGGAGGTCATGCTGGTGCCGATGTACTTCCTGATCGGCATCTGGGGCCACGAGGGTCGGACCTACGCCGCGATCAAGTTCTTCATCTTCACCCAGGCCAGCGGCCTGCTGATGCTGGTCTCGATCCTGGCCCTGGCCTTCCTGCACGCGGACGCCGCCGGCGGGTTCAGCTTCGATTACTTCGACCTGCTTGATCTGGATATCGGCGCGCCGCTGGCGACCTGGCTGATGCTGGGCTTTTTCGTGGCCTTCATGGTCAAGCTGCCGGCGGTGCCGCTGCACTCCTGGCTACCGGACGCGCACACCGCCGCGCCCACCGCCGGTTCCATCATCCTGGCCGCGATCCTGCTCAAGACCGGCGCCTACGGCCTGATCCGGTTCACCGTGCCGCTGTTCCCGGAAGCCGCCCTGGCCTTCGCCCCGGTGGCGATGGCCCTGGGCGCCGCCAGCATCGTCTACGGTGCCCTGCTCGCCTTCGTCCAGGACGACCTCAAGCGCCTGATCGCCTGCACCAGCATCAGCCACCTGGGCTTCGTGCTGCTGGGCGTGTTCGCGTGGAACCCCTGGGCGCTGCAGGGCGCCCTGATGCAAATGATCGCCCACGGCGTATCCACCGGCGCCCTGTTCCTGCTCGCGGGCGCATTGCAGGAACGCCTGCACACCCGCGACATGGCCGCGATGGGCGGCCTCGCGGCACGCGCCCCCGTGCTGGCGGGCTTCGGCCTGTTCTTCGCCGTGGCCTCCCTGGGCATGCCCGGCACCGGCAACTTCCTGGGCGAATTCCTGGCCCTGCTCGGCGCCTGGCAGGCGAGCCCGCTCTGGACTGCCATATCCGCCGCCGGCCTGGTCGGCGCCGCCATCTATGCCCTGATCCTGGTGCAGCGCAGCTTCCACGGCGAGCCCCCGGCCGACCTGCGGCCCGCCGACTTCGATACGCGCGAGATCGCGATGATGGGCGCGCTGGCCGTCGCCCTGCTGTGGCTCGGCCTGTACCCGCAGCCAGTCTTCGACCTGGCCGAGCCGGTGTTCGCCACGCTGCTGACGGAGACCCGGCCATGACCGAGACCCTGGTGCAGCAACTTACCGCCCTGCTGCCCTGGCTCCTGACCGCGGCCGGGGCGGTCGCGGTGATGGGGGCGATCGCGATCCGCCGTCACCACGGCGCTGCCTGTGTCGTGTGCGTCGCCTTCCTGGGCGCGGCCCTGGTCTCGCTGTGGCCGGCCGCCGGCGCGGCGCCGGTGGACGCGGGGCCGCTGTTCCGGATCGATGCCTACGCCCTGTTCTTTACCGGCGTGATCCTGGCCGCCACCCTGCTCACCGCGATCCTGGCGCACGGTTACCTGGCGCGGCTGTCGGTGCGCCGGGAAGAGTTCTACCTGCTGCTGCCGATCGCCGCCCTAGGCGCCGCCGCGCTCACCGCCGCCGACCACCTGGCCAGCCTGTTCCTGGCTTTGGAGACCACCAGCATCGCTCTGTACGGCCTGATCGCCTACCGGCGCGACGGCCGCACGGCCATCGAGGCCGGCCTCAAGTACCTGGTGCTGGTGGGCGTGGCGACCGGCCTGCTGGCCTTCGGCATCGCCCTGCTCTATGCCGCCACCGGCGAGCTCGCCTTCGACCGCCTGGGCGTCCTGACGGCCGCCGATATCAACCTGGGCGACGCCACGCTATCCGCGGCCATCCTGCTGATCGTCGCAGGCCTGGCCTTCAAGCTGTCGCTGGTGCCTTTCCACCTGTGGACGCCGGACGTCTACCAGGGCGCCCCGGCACCGGTCACGGGCTTTCTGGCCACCGTCTCCAAGGCCGCCGCCCTCGCGGTGCTGCTGCGCTACCTGGCCGGCGCCGGCGCCTACCAGCAGGCCGCCGCCATGCAGATCCTGCTCTGGATCGCGGTGGCATCGATGCTCGTCGGCAACTGGCTCGCGCTGCTCCAGGACGACCTCAAGCGACTGCTCGCCTATTCCTCCATCGCCCACCTGGGCTACGTGCTGGTGCCGCTGCTGGCCGGCCCCGCCTTCGGCGCCGAGGCCGCCATGGCCTATCTGGCCGCCTACGCCGCCATGACCCTGGGCGCCTTCGCGGTGATCACCGTGCTCGCGGCCGCTCCCGGCGCCCGCGAGCCGAGTGCGGTCGACGAATACGCCGGCCTGTTCTGGCGCCGTCCCGCCCTGGCCGGCGCCCTCACGGTCATGCTCCTGGCCCTGGCCGGGATTCCGCTCACCGCCGGCTTCATCGCCAAGTTCTACGCCGTCGCCGCCGGCGTCGGCGAGCGGCTCTGGCTGCCCGTCCTGGTGCTGGTCGCCGGCAGCGCCATCGGCCTGTACTACTACCTGCGCGTGGTCATCGTCATGACCCGCGGCGAAACCGGCGCGCCATCGGCGGGCCGACCCGCCCGCGCCGGCCTGCTGGCCGTGGCCGTCATCGTCGCGATCGTGCTCTACCTCGGCGTCTACCCGGCGCCCCTCGTCGAGGCCGCCGCCACGGCCGCGACGGCGCTGGACTGAACGCGGCGATCCCGGCGCGACCCGGATATGCCTTGTGCCTTACGCGGGCGATTGCAGTCTCTGAACCGACATCCGGGCCCGCGACACCGCGTTCCGCGCCCGGTAGGCGGCCAGGCAATAGTTGAGCAGCGATTCGTGGCTCATGAGATTGAGCCGGCAACGCCGCAGCCATAGCGGCATGTACCGGTGCGCATCGAGGATGTTGCCCAGGCTCGTCGTCACGCAGGACGGGAGATCCGCCTTGTGTTCGGGATGCGGTACCGGCTCGCAGACGGCGTTGCGCTGTTCGTCGTCCAACTTCAGCAGTTCGAGCCGCGCGATGAGCGCGGCGCTGAACACCTGCTGACACATGAACACCGACTGCAGCGTGATCCCGCCCGGCGAGAACAGGGGCTTGGGCTGAAGACGCGCCAGGCCGTCGGCGGTGCAATCGATATGCAGGGTTCGCTCATCGCTGGCCAGACGGCCCTGTTCCAGCTCGATGCCGCTCGCCGTGATGCGCTGCACCCGGCCTAGGTCCGACACCTGCTCGACCGTCCGCAACTTCTCGAGTTCGCGGGCATTCACGGTCGCGCAGCGCCACTTCTCGGGCAGGCCGGCCCGATCGAGCCGAAAAACGCTGCCCTGGCGCTCCAGGCGCAGGAACACATCGTCGACGCTGTCGGCCTCGATGATGGCATGCAATTGCCTCAGCAGTTCGCCGGCGGCGATACCGGGCTGCACCACGGCGCGATTCCAGAGCCAGGCCGCATGCGGCACGATCCACCGGATACGACCGGGCGCCACGCCGTGATCGAGGAGGAACAGCACCGCATCCATCCCGGTCTTGCCGCCGCCGATCACCACGTAGCGCTCCCAGGCCCGCCGGATGTGTGCCAGCCCGTTGGGCGGCACCAGCGCGACGCCGGCATCGGCCTCGTAGCGCGGACCGTGGGTGGCCGGCACCTCCACGTTCATGTAGCTGGCGTCCACGACACGTTCGCGCACATCGAATGTCATGCCCGAATCATCGTCCGCGGCGGAGCGGACACGGCCCTCGCCGAGGTATTCGGACAGCGGCAGGAACTCGACCCGGCCGCTGGCGAGAAACCGGTTCATGACCCGCTCGTAATAGGCCAGGATCTGGGCGTGCGAGGCCAGATCGGCACCGCCGGCACCCAGCTTCGCGGAATTCACCCCATAGAACGCCGCCGGCTGATGCAACGCGACGAAAGGATAGGCATCGTTCCAATGCCCGCCGGGCTTCGCCCGCTTGTCCACGATCGTGATGCGGGCGTCGGGCCGCTCCGAGAACACCACGTCGGCGAAGGCCATGCCCATGGCGCCCGCGCCCACGACGAGGTAATCGGTCGTGCGTTTCTGCATGCGTTACTCTCCTCCGATCCCCGGCCGGCGGACTCAGGCGTCGCCGCCGTCGCCGCGGAAGGCATGCCGTATCAGGATCAACATGGCCGCCATCGCCACGAAGGCGAACACGAAGGCCGGCACCAGACCGATGACGCCCGCGATGCCGGTCTCGCCGAAGCGGTTGTCGCCGAAGGTGAGCGCGCGGGTCGGCGCCAGCAATCCGCCCCAATAGAAGACGGTATTGGCGTAGCCCGTGCCCACGAACATCCAGGCGAGATGGAACGCGGTTCGCTCCGGGAGCCTCAGAGCGTGGATCAGGAGCGCACCCGCGAAGACCAGGAGGCCGTTCAGAAGACCACCTGCGTGCGCACGCGCCCAGGCCTCACTGTCGCCCGGAATCCGGAACTCGAGGATGTAGCCGGGGAACAACTCGAACCCGCCGACCAGGCGGATCAGCAGACCGAAACCCGCCAACAGGGCGATCAGGGTGACGATCGCCCCGTGCCCCACCATGCGTCGTTGTCGTGGATCCATGCCTTGTCTCCGTCGCCTCGATCGTGGAGACATCAGCTTAACCGCCTGAACAGCGCAATGAACCTATCTTTCGGTTGGTTTGGACCTGTTTCCCGCGGCAACCGCGCCAGACTGGATACGACCGCGCAGCACGCGCCTCCGGCGCGGCCGGGATGCGGAGATCCAGCACCATGCCCACCAAGCCGAACGACACACAGACCATCCGGGAACGGCTGCTCGCCCTGCGGGAGTCCCTAACCACTGGCGAGGCCGCCCGCCGGGAAATGGGCGGCACGGTCGAGCGACTCCAGCGGGATTAGGGTGTTTTCCTGGCGTTCTACGACCTCAAGCGCAGCCGCCAGGGCTATCGCTTGAGGGACCGAACACCGTCCCAGTCGCTGTGGCGGGCACTGAGCCACAAGAAGCCACCATCGATCACACCGAAGGAGGAGGAAAGCGCCGCCAGAAAGGCGGCATAATCAGAGTCAGCGGAGACCCCATGTTTCGGGCAAATGCGAGACCTGTACACCAAGCGAGCCGACGTGAGCCGACGCGGAAAGATAGTTACCTTGATGCTCCTTGGCGGCGCAATCGGGATGGCGCTTGTGCTCTATGTCGTGACGCCGAGCCGGGAGGATAAAGCGTCCGCTATCGATCAGGTCATGGCGACAACGAGCCAGGCCAATACGCCCATATCATCGAAACATGAGCCGACCGGGCGAGAGACTCATTCGGCCGAAAGCGGGACAGCCCATACGATTCCGCCGCACCAGAGCGAGATACGGGATCCTCTGTCCACCAAGCCGCAGGTGAATATTCCGCTGGCCAAGAAGATTCGCGACGGGGTGGCGCTTGATCAGGTCAAGGAGGATCTGAACGCGGTTGCCAGTCACGAAAGTTCATTCGTGTACTCGGCGACGGCGGCAGCAAATGGTAGAACGGAGATACTGCGTCACATACTTCAAAGAAGCGATGGCAACTTCACGCAAAGTGACATCGACATGCTGCTGCCGGGCGCCGTCAATTCCGGCAATTGGGAAACTGTCGATCTCCTGCTTCAGTTAGGCGCGGATCCTCATGCCGTCGTTGCAGACGGCTCCGGGCTCATAGAGATCGCCCTCTCCAGCGACAGCTCTTACGAACTCGTGCCCAAACTATTAGCGATGGGAATACCTCCGCAGCCTGATGTCCTCAATGAGCGGATTCGGAACGACCCGGAAACCGCCGCCCGAGTCAGGGAAATAGAAAACGCAGGGTATCCACTCCGCTAGAACGACCATAACGACCGACAGGCACGCCTGGGATGACCCACGACCTCGTTCTCTACACCAACCCCATGTCCCGCGGACGCATCGCGCGCTGGATGCTGGAGGAGACCGGCGCGCCTTATCGCACCGAGATCCTGGCCTATGGCGACGCGATGAAATCGCCCGGATATCTGGCGATCAACCCCATGGGCAAGGTCCCGGCCGTCACCCACGGCGCCCGGGTAGTCACCGAGTGCCCGGCGATCTGTGCCTATCTGGCGGATGCCTTCCCCGGCGCCGGCCTGGCGCCGTCCACCGCCGATCGCGCCGCCTATTACCGCTGGCTGTTCTTCGCGGCCGGACCGCTGGAGGCGGCGGTCACGAACAAGGCCATCGGCGCGGAACCCGGCGAGGATCAACGCCGGATGGTGGGCTACGGAAGCCTGGCGACCGTGCTGGATGTACTGGAGGACGCGCTGTCGGATCGCGAATACATCGCCGGCGAACGATTCTCGGCCGCGGATGTGTACCTGGGCTCCCACATCGGCTGGGGGATGCAATGGGGTACCATCGACCAGCGGCGGGTCTTCACCGATTACTGGCAACGGCTCGCCGAGCGCCCGGCCTGCCGGCGCGCCAAGCAACTGGACGACGAGGCCATGGAGGGCACGGACCACTGACCGCGCACGAGGAGACGGCATGCGCCTGGCCAAGCCCCATCTCGACATCGGCCTGTTCACCAACCGGATCGAATCGCAGCGCGCGTTCTGGGGCGACGAGGTGGGCCTGCGCTTCGACCACCAGGTCGAGCTGCGGCCGGGCTGGGTGCAGCACCGCTTCGACGCGCACGATGCCGTGGTCAAGGTGAACCACTGGGACGGCGAGCTGCCGGACCTGCCGCCATCCGGTTACGCCTGCCTGACCGTCGCCCGCGACGGCCCCGCCTGGGCGGGCCGCGATCCGGACGGCAACCCGGTGCGGCTGGTGGCGTCCGGCACCGACGGCGTCGCCGGCATCGGCGTCACCGTGCGCACGCCCGATCCCGCGCGCCTGATGGCGTTCTACGAGGAGGCGCTCGGTTTCGAGCGTGTCGCCGCCGGCACCGCGCGTTGCGGCGATACCCTACTGTTCCTGGAGCGCGGTCCCGGCGGCGCCGACACGGACGATTTCATCGGCCCCGGCTTCCGCTACCTGACCATGCAGATATTCGACGCCGACGCGGCCTGCGAGGCGGTCGCGGCGCGCGGCGGCCGCGTCGCCCGCGAGCCCGTGACCATCCGCGACGTCGCCCGCATCGGTTTCGCCCGGGACCCCGACGGCAACTGGATCGAGCTGTCGGCGCGGGCCTCGCTCGGCGCCACCATTCCCCCGGGCCCCAGCGTGAGCACCCTATGAGCGACTACATCGAGATCGAAGACGCCATCCCCATGGCCGGCCTCCGGGTTGTGCTGACGCCCGGCATCCCGGCCCCGTGGAGCGAATCGGCCAAGGCCGTCCTGCACGTCAAGGGGCTGGATTACGTCCGGGCGCGCCAGGATATCCTCGGCGACAACCCGGCCCTGCGCCGCTGGACCGGCCAGACCAGCGCCCCGGTCATCGCCTGGAACGACGAGCCGCCGCTGACCCACTGGCTGGAGCAATTGCATCTGCTGGAACGGCTGGCGCCGGAGCCGCGGCTGCTGCCCGCGGACTTCGACGAGCGGCTGACGGTGGTCGGGCTCGCCAACGAGATACTCGGCGGCGACGGCTTCATCTGGCACCGCCGGCACATCATGGTGCGGGACTTCACCACGCCGGACCGCGACCCCGAGACCCGCGCCATGTTCACGGCCCTGGGCGAGAAATACTGCTACGGCCCCGAAGCCGCCGCGGCCGCGCCGCATCGCTGCGCGGAGATCCTGCGGCACCTCGCGGCGCGACTCGAACGCCAGAAGGCACGCGGCAGCGACTACCTGGTCGGCGACGACCTCACGGCCGTCGACCTCTACTGGGCCTGCGCCGCGACCCTACTCCGGCCGTTGCCGCACGCGGACTGCCCGATGCCCGACTTGATCCGCGAGGTGTACACCAACACCGACCCGGTCATCGAGGCCGCGGCCGACCCCACCCTGCTGGAACACCGGGACCGCATCTACGAGCGCTATCTGGCGTTGCCGATCGACTTCTGATCCGGCACGACCGGATCAGCCACCGGCGGGATCGCCGATCGCGGCCGCGATGACGAGCCAGCACCCGGCGCCGACCATGACCGCGGCCGCCAACCCGGCCATGGCACGCCCCGCCTCGCCGCCCAGACGCGCGCCGGCCCGGTCCGCCGCATAGGCGTAACCGAGCTTCACGCCCCCGACCGCGCACAGGGTGATGACGGCCACCGCGCCGACATCCAGGGCCGTGAGCGCATCCAGGTCGAGGAAGGCCGGCAGGAAGCCGAGGTAGAACAGCACCGCCTTCTGGTCGCCCAGGGTCAGCAACAGGCCGGTCAAAAAGCTGCCGGCGAGCGAGGTGCCGTCGCTTTCGCCCCGGCCGGGACCCCGCGATCGGGCCCGCCACTGACGCACGCCGAGCCAGACCAGGTAGCCGCCGGCGGCATACTCGACCAGAACGAAGGCGTCGCCCAGCGCCGCCACCAGCAGCACCAACCCGAACACCGCCAGCAGGATGAACAGGATGTCCGCCGCCACGATCCCCAGCGCGGTCGCGGCACCGTGCACGAAGCCGGCACTCGCCGCCCGCGCGGTGACCGCCAGCACGCTGACGCTGGGCACGGCCGCCAGCACCGCCATGGCGGCGAACAGTGCGGCGACATTGCCGGGTTGGAGACTGGTTGCCATGATCACCCTGCCTGACGCCGCTCAGCGTCGCCGATAGACATGCCTGCGGTGACCGACCTTGACCACGGTCACCACCAGGGTCTCGTCCACGATCTCGTAGACGATGCGATAGACCTCCTGCCGGACGCGATAGCGTTCCAGGCCCGAGAGCTTTTCGCAGCCCGACGGGCGGGGCTCGTCGCGCAGGGCTTCGATACGTCGCAGGATGCGGGCGACATCCTCGTTGGGGATCGGGCGCAGATCCTTGGCGACGGATTTCCTGAAGACCAGTCTATAGCTTGCCATGAGCCTTGAGGTCCTTGAGCAGGGCCTCGTAGGTCATGGCGGGCTCGGCAACGCGGTCCTCGAAGGCCGCCAGGTCTTCCTGATCCTCGGCGAGAGCCGCCCGGACCGCCTCGTTGACGATATCCGAGATCGACCGGTGGGCATGCGCCGCCTTCAGACGCAGCGCCGCGTGCAATTCGGGCTCGAAATAGACGGTGGCGCGCTTCGAAGGTTCACTCATGGCAATGACGCGATCCCGGATTGGTCGAACATGAGCTAAGCACTCGGACGTCAAAACGTCAAGACGTCTCGCCTATCCATTCATGTATCAGGCGTGCCGTGTCAGCAGGCGATCGAGGTTGTTGGCGAAGTCCTGGCGCTCGCGCTGGCCCAACGCCGGCGGGCCGCCGGTGTGGATGCCGCTGCCGCGCAGGGTGTCCATGAAGTCGCGCATGTTCAGGCGCGCGCGGATGGTGTCCGGCGAGTACAGCTCGCCGCGCGGGCTGAGGGCGTGGGCGCCCTTCTCGATGGCCTCGGCGGCCAGCGGGATGTCCGCCGTGATCACCAGATCGCCGGCGGTCAGCCGGCGCACGATCTCGTTGTCGGCCACGTCGAAGCCGGCGGCCACCTGGAGGGCGTCGATACGGCCGCCACGCGGCACCCGGATGGGCTGGTTGGCCACCAGGGTCATGGGCACGCCGGTGCGGGTGGCGGCGCGGAACAGGATTTCCCGGATCGCCACCGGGCAGGCGTCGGCATCGACCCAGATTTTCATCATGCCTCGTTCGGATCGGGCGCCTATCCGGCGCCGGGCTGCCACTCCAATCCTACACCGATGGTGCGCGGCTCGCCGTAGCGCCGCGCGGTGCGGCCATCGCTGGTGAGCTGCCCCTGGATGTTGTCGTCGTCGGTCAGGTTCCGCCCGAAGGCGAACAGCTTGAGATTCGGCAGGCATTCGTATGCGACGCGGGCATTGACCAGGGTGCGGGCGGGGACCAGCCGGTCGTCGGTGTTGGAAGGGTCGCTGTAGAACTCCTCCACGCGCTGCACGGCGACCTGCCCCTCCCAGCCGTGCCACGGCAGCAGGGCGATACCGACGGTGGCCGTGTAGTCCGGCGCGTAGGGGAACTCGTTGCCGGCGTAGTCCTCGCCCTGGTTCACGAATTCGTCGAACTCGGTGTCGAGAACGCCCAGCGATGCGAAGGTTTCCAGGCTCGGCGCGAAACGCCAGACCAGCTCGGTCTCGGCACCAAGGAAATGCGAGCTGCCGGCGTTGGTCGTGATGGTGTAGAAGCTGGTGCTGTCCCCGATCTGGACCTGCTGATCCTCCCAGTCGGTATAGAAGACGTTGACGTTCGCCCGCAGCGAGTCGCGCAGCCAGCGGGTGCGCAGGGCCAACTCCACGGTCCGGGTCTCCTCGGGGTCGAAGATGCTGACGTCGCCGCCGAAGAAGCTGACGCTGGTGCCGCCGGAGCGGTAACCCTCCTGGTAGGTCAGGGAGATGCTATGCGGGTCCAGGAACGACCAGGTCAGGCCGATCTTGGGCAGCAGCACCGAGAAATCCTCCTTCTCGCGGACATCGTAGTCGGAGGGCACGAAGCCCTGGTCGGCGAGGATGTCGGCGATGCCGTCCGGCAGCGTGTACGGCGGCAGGATGCCGGGCGGCAGTAACGCGCGAAGATCGGCGGGCAACCGCGGGGAATCGGTCGGTACCTGCAGGGCCACATCGAAATCCGCGCGCGCCCGGTTGCGGGTCCGCTCGTGGTTCCAGCGCAGACCCAGGGTCAGGCGCCAATTTTCGGCGAAGTCCCAGTCCATCTCGGTGAACGGGGCGATGGTCTCGATGTTGTCCCCGGCGTCCACCACGCCCGACAGCACGGCAAGGCCGCCCGCGGCCGGCACGCCCTGGCCGTCGTTTACCAGACCATCGTCCGTATCCTCGTAGTACAGCCCGAACACGCCGCGCAGGCGGTCGTAGTCGAAGTTCAGCCGCAACTCCTGCGAGAAGCGTTCCTCCAACTGATCGAACACGGAGAAGCCGCCGTCCGCCTCGGTACGATCGAAATCCGCGGTGCGGAAACCGTCGCCGTCGATCCAGCCGGTGATCGCGGTCAGGTCGTAGTGCCGGCCGAGCAGCAGGGTCTGCTTGAGGCTGTAGATGTCGGCCTCATAGGTCTCGTTGTAGCGGACATTGGCGCTGGCGGTGCGCTCGCCGTAGGTGACGTCGAACAGCGTGTCGCCGAACTCGTTGTCGCCGTGCGTCACCGACAGCTCGGCACGGTAGCCGGGCCAGGCGTCCGGCGCCAGGATCAGCTTGAGGCGCTCGGTGCGCAGATCCTTGCGGCCGGCGTCGCCACGATCGAGGGTGACGTTACGGATATCACCGCGGTCGTAGTAATCGTTGAACGCGACCCGGAACATGAGCTGGTCGCCGACCAGCGGTCCGCCGCCGGCGAAGGCGTACTGGTGACTGTCGTGCGAGATATCGGCGACCTTGGCATGGGCATCCCAGTAGGACGCCGGGTCCTCGCTCTCCATGAACACCGCGCCGGCCAGGCTGTTGCGGCCCTGCGAGGTGGACTGTGGCCCGCGCACCACCTCGACGCGCTGCAGGTCGAAGGTGCCCATCGGTCCGGCGAACTGCGCGGCGCGCGACGTCAGCGCCACCCCGTCCAGGTAGACGCTTATGGTTTCGCCCTCGCCGGCGATGCCGCTCTGTGGGATGCCGCGGATGGCGATCTCGTGATCGCTGCCCAAGCGCACCACATTGGCGTAGCGGGACACGATCTCGTGCATGGTGCGATCCGAGGACGACGCCAGGTCCTCCTCGGTGGCCACCGCCACGCTGGCGGCGGACTCGGAGACCGTGCGTCCCAGCTTGTCGCCGGAGACCGTGATCGGGTCCAGGCGCTGGACCCCGTCGTCGTCCCGCGCCCACGCCGCGTTCGGCAGGATAAGACCCACGGCAACGACCAAACCCCAAACGACTGGAGCCGCCGTCGGCCCCGTTCCCATTCGACTCATGCTTCCCCCACGCTCCCGTCGTGACGCCGCCGCGGTCGCCGGCCCGAATCGGGGGGAAGCTTATATGATTTGAATATGAATGAGAAGTTGTCGCATTTGCATTGGGTCAGTCGGCTGGTCCGCGATAACGCGTCCAGTCGTCCTCGATGTCGTACCACGGCGCCTTGTAGGCCACGTAGATGTGGTAGCGCTCGCGCACGTCCGCCAGGGGCGTATCCAGGGTGCCGATGCGCAGGCGTTTGACCTCGGGCATGTCGTCGCGGGCACTGTAGATCGGGCTGCCGCACTCGCCGCAGAACACCCGTGCCTTGCCGGGCGTGGCCCGGTAGCTCTTGAGCGATTCACCGCCCGCGACAATCCGGAAGTCGGCGGCGCGGATCGGTGTGACCGCGGCGAAGGCCGTGCCCTGGGCCTTGCGGCACTGGCCGCAGTGGCACAGGGATATCTCGTCCAGCGTGCCGTCGTACTCGTAGCGCACGCGCCCGCACAGGCAGCTTCCTCGATGCATGTCGGCGCTCCGTCGATGCCATGATCCTGCCGGAATCGTCATCGTCCCGGACGACGACCGGCCCCGTCATTGCGCCAGGTCAAGAAATCGTGGCGCGGCGACCTCAAAATAGCCGATAGTCTCCGGAGTGCGCGACATGACCCCCGCTATGACCGACAACACCACCGTCCCGGCACCGACCTGGCCCGTCCATCGCCTCGCCGGGCGTCTCAAGCACCTGCTGCGCGAACGCCTCTGGGCGCAGGTGCTGACGGCCATGGCGCTGGGCATCGCGGCGGGTCTGGCCCTGGGCCCGGAAGCGGCGCTGGTGGCGCCCGGCACGGCGGCCCTGATCACGAGTTGGCTGGCCCTGCCCGGCTACGTGTTCCTGGCCCTGGTGCAGATGATCGTGATCCCCCTGGTGGTCACGTCGATCATGCTGGGCATGGCCTCCAGCGAGGACATGGCCTCCCTGCGCAGCACGGGCCTGCGGGCGGGCCTGTTCTTCCTGGCGACCACCCTGGCGGCGGTACTGATCGGCATGGCCGTGGCGCTTACCATCCAACCCGGCCTGCACGTCGATGCCGCCAGCTTGCAGGCGGACTTGCGGCCGGCGGCCGATGCCGTGACACCGGTCGCTGTACCCGCCGGTATCGCGTTCTCCGACCTGCCCGGCCACATCTCGGCGCTGATCCCCACCAACCCGCTCAAGGCCGGACTGGAACAGAACATGATGCAGGTCGTGGTGTTCGCGGTCCTGATCGGCATCGCCCTGGTGAACCTGCCCGCCCAGCACCGCAAGCCCCTGCTCGACCTGCTGGCCGCGATCCAGGAGATCACCATGGTGGTGGTCCGCTGGGCGATGCTGCTGGTGCCATTCGCGGTATTCGGCCTACTCACCCAGATCACCACGCGGCTGGGCCTGAATGCCCTGTTCGGCATGGGCCTGTACGTGTTCACGGTGGTCCTGGGCCTGCTGTTGGCCCTGGCGATGTATCTGGCGGTCTACCGGCTGTTCTCCGGCAGGGGCGTGCGCCACTTCCTGCGGGCGGTCCGGGACGTGCAGCTCCTGGCCTTCTCCACCTCCAGCTCGGCGGCGGTGATGCCCCTGACCATGCAGACCGCCGAGGCCCGGCTGGGCGTGAGCCAGGCGACCGCGCGCTTCGTCATCCCCCTGGGCACGACCATCAACATGGCCGGCACCGCCCTCTACCAGACGGTGGCGACCCTGTTCCTGGCCCAGGTCTTCGGGGTCGAAATCGGCCTGGCCGGCCTGGCGCTGCTGGTATCGCTGGCCGTCGGCGCCTCGATCGGCTCGCCGGGCACGCCCGGCGTGGGCATCGTGATCCTGTCGATGCTGCTGGGCAGCGTCGGCATCCCCGCCGCCGGCCTGGCGCTGGTGGTCGGCGTGGATCGCATCCTCGACATGTGCCGGACCACCGTCAACGTCACCGGCGACCTGATCGCGGCGAGCCTGCTGGACCGGCCGGAAGCAACGGCGGCTCCCGCTCGCGTCGACGCCTAGCCGGCCGGCGGATGTCGATCCGCCCGCCGCCCGGACGACTATGGCGTGACACCCCATCCACGCCGGGGAGGCGCCATGAAATACCTGTGTCTGGTCTACGGCGACGAGACGGCACTGCGCGAGGCCGCGGACAGCCCACGGGACGGCGAGTGCCTGGCCTGTGACGAGGCGCTCCGCGACAGCGGGCACCTGATCGCCAGCGAGGCGCTTGCCCCCGTGCACACGGCCACGACCGTGCGCGTGCGCCGTGGCGATGCCTCGGTCACCGACGGTCCGTTCGCCGAGACCAAGGAACAGCTCGCCGGTTTCCTGCTGATCGACGCCCGCGACCTCAACGAGGCGATACGCGTGGCCGCCCGCATCCCGGCGGCCCGCGTCGGCGGCGTCGAGATCCGGCCGGTGCGGCGTCTCGATACGGCGTCCCGGCCCATGGCGGGCTGAGCCATGTGCCCCGCCTGCCTGACCACGGTGGTCCTCTGGGCGGCCGGCGCCGGCTCCGCCGGCGGCCTGGGCTGGCTCGTGCTGCGCCGACCGCGCGCCGGCGCCCCGGCCATCACCGACCGCGACCAGGAGACCCGCCATGGACCGGAATAGTCCGCCCCGCATCCACCTCCGTGAAACCCGGCCGGCCGGTCGCCGCGCCCCGCCCGAGCGCGGAACGACATCCGACCGCCCGGGCGACCTCGCCACCGCGGAGCGCCGGCTGATCGACGTGGCTGTCCTCGCCGCCCTGGGCGAACAGGCCGCGCCGCGACTGCGGCGGTACGTCGCGGCGGCCCGCCGGGACGGGGCCAGCCGCGAGGCGATCGCCGGGGCGATCTGGCGCGTCGGTCTCCATGCCGGCCTGCCGGCGGCCGTCGAGAGCCTGCACGCGGCCCTGGATGTCTTCGACGCCGAGCTGGGCGGACACGTACCGCCGGAACCGGCTATGCTGCGGTCCCGGCGGGACGATCGCGAGGGAACGTGAAATACCTTTGCCTGGCCTACGAACGCGAGAGCGATCTCGCTGGACTGTCGCACAATGAATGGGACGCCCTGCGCCGGGAGACCCTGGATTACGTCGAGGCCCTGCGCGCGAGCGGCCATCTGGTCGACACCCATGCCCTGAAGAGCGCGACCACCGCGACGACCCTGCGGGTGCGCGGCGGCGAGCTCTCGGCCACCGACGGCCCCTTCGCCGAGACCAAGGAACAGCTCGGCGGCTACTTCCTGATCGAGGCCGCGGACTTCGAGGAGGCCGTGCGCATCGCCTCGCGCTGGCCCTCGGCGCGCATCGGCGGCATCGAGGTGCGGCCGGTCGAGGAGACCCTGCCCGAGGACGGACGTTACTAGTCAGGAGGACACCATGAAGTATCTGTGCCTGGTTTACGGCGAGGAAGACAAGCTCCACGCCCTGCCGGACAGTCCCGACGACACCGAATGCCAGGGCTATGTCGACGCCCTCGCCCGCGACGGCCGCATGCTCGCCGCCGAGGCGCTGGCGCCGGTGTCCACCGCGGTCACCGTGCGCGTGCGCGACGGCCGGACCACGACCACGGACGGCCCCTTCGCGGAGACCAAGGAACAGCTCGCCGGCTTCTACCTGATCGAGGCCGCCGACCTGGACGAGGCCGCGCGGCTGGCCGCCGGCATCCCGCCGGCCCGGGTCGGCTGCGTCGAGGTGCGCCCGGTGCGGACGCTCGACGTGTAGGCCCGGCCGAAACGGGGCCAGACACCGATAAAGTTTGCATCGGCATGCGCCGGTTCGGTCACGGCCTGTCGATCGAGCGGGCCGGCGTTCGACTAGGGGTGGACACCCCCCGTCAGGAGACAACGCCATGACCGATCCCATCCCCGAGGGCCAGGAAGGCCTCATACCCCACTTGGTCTGCGACCCCTGCGGCGAGGCCATCGAATTCTACCGGCGCGCGTTCGACGCCGAGGAAGTCGGCCGCGTCACGCAGCCGGGCAGCGGCAAGATCATGCACGCCGCGCTGACCATCGACGGCCGGGCGCTCTACCTCTGCGACGACTTCCCGGAATTCTGCGCGGAAGGCAAGGCGCGATCGCCGCGAGCGCTGGGCGGCTCGCCGGTAACCGTCCACCGCTACGTCCGCGACTGCGACGCCGCCGTGGAGCGGGCGCGGCAGGCCGGCGCCACCGTGCAGATGCCGCCCGAGGACATGTTCTGGGGCGACCGCTACGCGCAGGTCGTCGATCCTTTCGGGCATAGCTGGTCGCTGGCCACGCACGTCCGCGAGGTCGATCCCGACGAGATGACGCAGGCGATGGCGGGCATGGCGCCCGATCATGACGGCTGAACCCCACGGCGGTCCCGGCGCGGACCCGAGGAGAACGCGAATGGGTGTTGACGTACAAACCGAGGACAGCGCGATACGCGCGCTTGTCGGCCGCTGGGTCGAGGCGGCCTGCGCCAAGGACCTGGACGGCGTCATGGCCTGCTACGCGCCGGAGGTGGTGGCATTCGACGCCATCGCGGCGCTGCGGTTCGAGGGCACCGAAGCCTACCGCAAGCACTGGGAATACTGCATGGGCTTCGCCGAGGGCGAGATGATCATGCGTATCCCCGACATGGACATCACGGTCGGCGGCGATATCGCCTTCTGCCACTACCTCGCCAACTGCGGCTGCACCGACACGGCCGGCAACGAGCGGACCGGCTGGATGCGGGGCACCGTCTGTCTGCGCCGGATCGACGGCCGCTGGCTGATCGACCACGAGCATTACTCCGTGCCCTTCGATCCGGAGACCATGAAGGTCATGACCGAACTGCAACCGTGAGGTAACCGCGATGAGCGAAACAACCGGCACTGCAATGCCCGGGATCGTGTCGCGCGAGGAATGGCTCGCCGCGCACGAAAGGCTCCTGGAAAAGGAAAAGGCGCACACGCGGGCGCGCGACGCCCTCAACGCCGAGCGCCGGCGGCAGCCGATGTGGCGGCTCGAGAAGGACTACGTCTTCGACGGCCCCGCCGGCAAGCTGCGCATGCCGGCGCTGTTCGACGGCCACCGGCAACTCATCCTCTACCACTTCATGTTCGGCCCCAACGCCGACCAGGGCTGCAACGGCTGCTCGATGGTGGTCGACAACCTGTGCCACCCCGCGCACCTGCACGCGCGCGACATCAATCTGATCCTGGTCTCACGCGCGCCGCTGGACCGGATCGAGCCCTTCCGGCAACGCATGCGCTGGAACCTACCCTGGTATTCCTCGCACGGCAGCGACTTCAACTTCGATCTCGGCGTCGGGCCCGCGGCTCCGCGGGCCGGCGAGCACCAGGACGGCGAGATGTTCGGCATGAGCGTGTTCCTGCGCGACGACGCGAACCGCGTCTACCAGACCTACTTCACCCAGCACCGGGGCGTGGAATACCTGGGCAGCAGTTTCAGCCTGTTCGACATCACGCCCTACGGCCGCCGGGAGGATTGGGAGGACGCCCCGGCAGGCTGGCCGAAGGGGCCGCGCTATTCCTGGTGGCGCCATCACGACCGATACGAGTTGTAGGCGGCCGGCACGGAGCCGGAGGATACTGCCCCATGCGGCGCCGGCCACACCGGCCCGTGCAGGCGCACATCACCACGGACATGACCGGACACGCATGACGGGGACGACGCAGGAACGCATCGCGGCGATCTACCGCGCCGAGTCCCGGCGGGTTCTCGCGACCCTGATCCGGTTGCTCGGCGACTTCGAGTTGGCGGAGGAGGCCCTGCACGACGCCTTCGCCGCGGCGATGGTGCAATGGCCGAAAGACGGCCTGCCCGACAACCCCCGCGCCTGGCTGGTCTCGGCCGGGCGCTTCAAGGCCATCGACGGCCTGCGCCGGCGCGCGCGTTTCGACGGCGTGGCGGCCGAGCTGGCCGGGCGCGCGGACCCGGCGACCGATCCCGGCGACGAGGCCGATGTGGGCGACGATTACCTGCGCCTGATCTTCACCTGCTGCCATCCCGCCCTGCCCCCCGACGCGCGCGTGGCCCTGACCCTGCGCGAGGTCTGCGGCCTGACCACGGAAGAGGTGGCGCGGGCCTATCTCGCCGCGCCGTCCGCGATCGCGCAGCGCATCGTGCGCGCCAAGGCCAAGATCCGCGCCGCCCGCATCCCCTACGAGGTGCCGGAGCGCCGCGATCTGCCGGAACGGCTAGACGCGGTGCTGCGCGTGATCTACCTGGTGTTCAACGAGGGCTATTCGGCCTCCTCGGGCGAGACGCTCACCCGCCCGGACCTGTCGGGCGAGGCGATCCGGCTGGCGCGCGCCCTCGGCGACCTGCTGCCCGAGCCGGAGGTCGCGGGATTGCTGGCGCTGATGCTGCTGCACGAGTCGCGCCGGGCCGCGCGCAGCACGGCGAACGGCGACTTGGTACCCCTGGAGGATCAGGACCGCTCGCGCTGGAACGCCGACCTGATCGCCGAGGGTACGACCCTGGTGGAGGGCGCCCTGTCCTCGCGCCGGTTCGGGCCGTACTCACTGCAGGCGGCGATCGCGGCCGTCCACGCCGAGGCGCCGAGCGCCGCGGACACCGACTGGCCCCAGATCGTGGGCCTCTACGACATCCTGCTGCGCGCGACCCGCTCGCCGGTGGTCGCGCTCAATCGCGCGGCCGCGGTGGCCATGCGCGACGGCCCGGCGGCCGGCCTGGCCCTGATCGACGCGCTGCTGGCGGACGGCGAGCTGGGCGACTATCAGCCGGCCCATGCCGCGCGCGCCGACCTGCTGCGCCGCCTCGACCGCCGCGACGAGGCCCGCGCCGCCTACGAGCGCGCCCTGGCGCTCACCGGCCAGGAACCCGAGCGGCGCTTCCTGTCGCGGCGGCTGGCGTCACTTGCCGATTGATTCGGGATCCGCGTACAGCGGCGGCAGTTCGTGCATGCTGTCGGCGGCCGCGAGAAAGGGGTCGACGGTACGGACACGACCATAGTGACGGCCATGCTCGAAATCTTCCGAGAGAATCTCGGGCAGGCCGTGAACCTCGGCGTAGGCCCACAAGTGGGCGTCGAACCAGGACAACTGATACGTCGCCATGCCCCTGAGCGCGGTCAGCAGGACCTCCGCGCCGGGATAGACCACGGGGAACTGAAACATGAGTTCCTCCGCCTCCACGACGGCTTGCGCGGCCGACAGGAGCGGGGCGCCGTCCAGGTCGGGGCGCGGCCGCTTGACCGCCGCCACGAACTCCAGGATCGCCTGGTGCGGCAACACCAGATCGCCGTCGATCACCGCATGGCGCAGCAGATCGCTCGCGATCCGCTGTTTGACCGGATCGCGGGGATCGAAGCGATACACGAGGATATTGGTATCAACCAGTCTTGCCACGGGTGTACAAATCTTCCCGCCGCCAATCCCGTGTCGCGGGCGCCGCGTCCGGGGACCGCCGCAAGACCTTCTCGCGATCCCGTTGACGCGCCGTGGCCGCGTCGAAGCGGCGCAGCCGTTCCTCGGCACTCAGCCGCGATTGTCGCCGCTTGCCCGCGGGCACGAGCTGGATGACATCGCCGGCCGCGACGAAATCGATCTCGTCGCCGGCGGCGATCCCGTACTCGTCCGCGAGCCGTTTGGGGATCGTGACCTGGAGCTTGCTGGTGACCTTGCTCATGACCTCCTTACTTTAGCAAGGATTCTTCCTTGCCATAAGCATGGTCGTGACGGCGGCGATGACCGACCCGAGCAGGGCCAGCGCCATGTCCTTCTGCGCGTCCCAGACATCGCCCTGCGTGCCCAGGTAGGCCTGTCCCAGGTCGCCGCCGAACACCTCCGCGGCCCCCCATTCGAACAGCTCGAAGACCAGCGACATCGTCGCCAGCAGCGCCACCGGATACAGGTAGGATGCGGCCCCGGGCAGCGGGCCGTCCGTCTCCACGTATTCGCGCACGGGACGGAACAGCAGCAGGCCGAAGGCGAAATGGGCCAGCCGGTCAAAGTGGTTGCGGGCCAGGCCCAGGACGTCGGACACGGTGTGCCCGGTCAGCGCCCGCGCCCAGGCATCGTAGGGTACTTCCGAGTAGGTGTGATGGGCGCCGATCTCGTGCAGCACGCCGAACACGAACAGCAAGACATAGGCGGTATCGGAGAACGGCGCCACGCGATGGCGCCGCACCAGCCAGAGCAGGCCGAGGCCCACCAGCACGTTCTCCAGGGCCCAGTCCTCGCGGTACCAGGGGTCCCAGGCGAGTGCCAGCCAGACAGCGGCGAAGGCGGCGAACAGGAGCGGCGGCAGCCAGCCGCCCTCTCGCGCCCCGCTCACGCGAAGCCCGGCGGGCTCCACTCGTTCATCATCTTCTCGCGGGCGGCCGCCAGGCGCTCGGACATGAGCCCGGAGAAACGCTTGAACAGGTCGTAGCCGAACGCGGGATCGTTCTCGCAGTGGCGCAGCACGGCGTCGCCGTCGAAGACCAGCAGCTCGGCGGGCTCCTCGGCGCGCGCCTGGAAGTGCCAGGTGTACGGCGGGATCAGCCAGGACCAGCCGAGGATCGCGTCCGGCCCCAGGTTCTGCAGCTCCAGGGGCGGGCCCTGTATGGCGCTGACCTCAACGGTGATCCGCCCGGACAGCACCAGGTAGAACGCGTCCGCGCTGGCGCCGTAGCGGAACAGGACCTCGTCCTCGGCCAGTTCGCGTTCGGTCGCGCAGGCGGCCAGGAATTCCAGCGACCGGTCCGAGAGACCGGCGAAGAACGGATGTTCGGAGATGACCTGCTCGATCGATTTCTCGGCCACGCCGGACCTCCTGTGGCTGTTGCTGGGGGACATGTCGCCGACCCTTATGGTAACGCGACCGACGGCGGCCGGTTTGATCCAGATCAACCTCCGGCCGGCGACGTGCCGGCCGCGAACACGGCCACGTCGATCCCGTGGCAGCGGCATGTCCAGCCGTGACGCCGGGCCAGCCATTCGAGGGTGCGCCGCCCGTAGAAGCTGACGTGCGTGGGATCACGGTGATAATGCCAGGCGGCGAAATCGGTGTCCGGCTCCAGGCGCCGGGTCATCAGACCGAGACGGCCGTCCGGCTTCAGCAACGCCGCCAGGCGCTCGAACTCGGCGCCGGGTCGATGGAAGTGCTCGGCGGTCTCGGTACAGACGATGAAATCGTAGCGCCGGCGCAACGGCGCCGTATCCGGCGCGAAGAAGGGATCGTAGACCGCGGTCGGGAAACCGGCCTCCGTGAGCATGCCGGCCAGCGCGGGCCCGGGGCCGGCGCCGTAATCCAGCCCCTCGGCGCCCGCCGGCAATGCCGGGACGAGCACCTCGGTCAGCCGCGACAGGAAGCGACGGTAGCCGGGATCGTCGGGGCGGTTGTCGTGGGTCAGGTAGAGCTCGTGCTCGGTCAGGGCGTCGGGACGCTCGTCCGGATGCTGGAAGACCAGGCCGCACTCGCCGCAGCGTCCGTAGCGGCCGCTGTCCACCGTCGCGAACCCCGCCGTTGCGGCCGACCCGCAGAGCGGGCAGGCGGGCCAGGCCTCAGTCGTCACCGGCGACCAGGGCGCCCGGATTGAGGATGCCCCGCGGGTCGAGGGCCTGCTTGATGGCCCGGATCATCGCCAGCTTCGCGGGATCGGCGTAGCGTGCCAGCTCGCCGGTCTTGAGCCGCCCGATGCCGTGCTCGGCCGACACCGAACCGTCGAACCGGGCGACGATGTCGTGGATCACGCGGTTGGCCTCGCGCCAGCGGCCCAGGAAAGCCTTGCCGTCGGCGTCCTCGGGTTGCTGGAGGTTGAAGTGCAGGTTGCCGTCGCCGACATGCCCGAAGGCGCAGACCCGCACCCCGGGCATGGCGTCCTCGATCGCGGCGGCGGCCTCGGCGACGAACGCCGGCAGGCGCGAGACCGGCACCGAGACGTCGTGCTTGATCGAGGCTCCCTCGCGGATCTGGGCCTCGGGGATATGCTCGCGGATGTGCCAGAAGCGGCCGGCGTCGTCGAGACTCCCGGCCAGGGCCGCGTCCGCCACCTCGCCGGCCTCGAAGGCGGCCTCCAGGCCGGATTCCAGGGCCTCGCGCAGCCAGGTGCCCTCGGCGGGGCTGGCCAGTTCCACGAGCACGTACCAGGGATGGGTCTCGTCCAGGGGATCGCGGCAGCCCGGGATATGGCGCAGCGCCAGCTCCAGCCCGAAGCGCGGAATCAGCTCGCAGGCGATCACATTGTCGCCGCTGGCGGCGCGCAGCCGGCCCAGCAGGGCCACGGCGGCGGCCGGGTCCGTCACGCCGGCGAAGGCGGTCTCGCGCTGGGCCAGGGCCGGGTACAGCCGCAGGGTGGCGGCGGTGATGATGCCCAGCGTGCCCTCGCTGCCGACGAAGAGCTGACGCAGGTCGTAGCCGGTGTTGTCCTTGCGCAGGCCCGACAAGCCGTGCCAGACGCGGCCGTCGGCCAGCACCACTTCCAGTCCCAGCGTGAGATCCCGGGCGTTGCCGTAGCGCAGGACATTGACGCCGCCGGCGTTGGTGGCGAGATTGCCGCCGATACGACAGGAACCTTCGGCCGCCAGCGACAGGGGGAACAGGCGATGCACCTCCGCGGCTGCCTTCTGCACGTCGGCGAGGATGCAACCGGCCTCGACGGTGATGGTGTCGTTGTCGGTATCGATCCCGCGCACGCGGGTCATGCGGTCCAGCGCGAGCACGATCTGGCCGTCCGCCGACTGCGGCGCGGCGCCGCCCACCAGGCCGGTATTGCCGCCCTGCGGCACGATGCCCACGCCGGCCTCGGCGCAGGCCGTCACCACGGCCGCGACCTCGTCCGTGCTCGCCGGCCGCGCCACCGCCCCGGCGGTGCACTCGAAATGACCGCGCCACTCGCGCAGGTACGGCGCCATGTCCTCGGGCGCGGTGAGCAGGCCGCGCTCGCCGAGGCACTCGCGCAGCTTGCCGAGGAAGGCGTCGTCCATTCAGCCGCCGTCCACGATTTCGGCCAGGGCCGCGTCCAGGTCCGGGAAGCGGAACTGGAAGCCGGCCTCCTGCAGCCGGCGCGGCACCACCCGCTGGCCGGTGAGCAGCATCTCCGCCATCTCGCCGAACATCAGCCGCACCACCGGCGCCGGCATCCCGGCCCAGACCGGGCGGCGCAGCGCCCGCCCGAGTGCCTTGCTGAAGGTGCGATGGGTGACCGCATGCGGCGCCACCGTGTTGTACGGGCCCGAGCAGTCCTGGTTCTCGATCAGGAACAGGATGGCCCGCACCAGATCCATGCGGTGGATCCAGGGCAGCCACTGGCGGCCGTTGCCCAGCCAGGCGCCCATGCCGAAGCGGAAGGCCGGCAGCATGGATTGCAGCGGTCCGCCGCCGGCGTCGAGCACCGCGCCCGGTCGGATCAGGCAGACCCGCACGCCGTGGTCGCGCGCCGCGATCGCGGCCGCCTCCCACTGGCGGCATAGCTCGGACTGGTATTCGTCGCCCGGCGGCTCGCCCTCGTCGACCTCGTCGTCGCCGCGGGCGCCGTAGTAACCGACCGCGGAGCCGTTGACCAGCACGCGCGGGGCATCGCTGCCGCAGGCGGCGGCGTACTCGACCAGGTGTTCGGTGGTACGCACGCGGCTGGCGACGAACTCGCGCTTGCGCGCCTCGTTCCAGCGCTTGACGCCCAGGTTCTCGCCGGCCAGGCCGACCATGCCGTGGGGCGGCGCGGTCAGTTCGTGCGCGGATTCGACCACGCCCACGGATTCCGGCAGCAGCTTGCGCGCCCGTTCAGCGTCGCGCGTGAGCACGTCCACGCCCCAGCCCTCGGCCAGAAGCCGGGTGCACAGGGCCCGGCCGATGAAGCCGGTGCCGCCCGTCACCAGTATCCGTCGCTCGCTCATGCCGCCAAGGATAAACGTATCAATCGATGCTAACCACAGAGCCACAGGGGCACAGAGCGAAGACCAGGACTGTAGGCAGTCAATGCACGAAAACCGCGGAAAGTTTCACGCTTTCCTGAGAATCACTCTTCAATTTATCTCTGTGCCTCTGTGCCTCTGTGGTTAATTCCTCAAGGCAATAGCACGGCGGCCCCGGTGAAGCGGCCGGCGCGCAGGTCGTCGAGGGCGTCGTTGGCGCGGGCCAGCGGATAGGTCAGCGTTCGGGTGTCGATCGTGGCCTGGGCGGCGGCGTCCATGAGGGCATGGCCGTCCTCGCGGGTGAGATTGGCGACCGAGCGCACGAGGCGCTCCTCCCAGAGCAACCGATAGGGAAAGGACGGGATGTCGCTCATGTGGATACCGCCGCAGACCACCGCCCCGCCCTTGTCCACCGCCCGCAGGGCGGCGGGCACCAGCGGGCCGACGGGGGCGAAGATCAACGCCGCGTCCAGCGGCTCCGGCGGCATCGTGTCGGAACCGCCGGCCCAGACGCAGCCGAGCTCGCGGGCGAAGGCCTGGCCCGCGTCGTCTCCCGGCCGGGTGAAGGCATAGACCCGAACGCCCTGACTCGCGGCAAGTTGCGCCACCAGGTGCCCGGCGGCGCCGAAGCCGTAGATCCCCAGCCGCTCGACAGGCTCGCCGGCCATGCGGTAGGTGCGATAGCCGATCAGGCCGGCGCAGAGCAGCGGCGCGGCGGCGACGTCGCCGTACGCCTCCGGTAGCGCCAGACAGTAGCGGGCATCGGCCAGGGTGTACTCGGCGTAGCCGCCGTCCCGCGTATAGCCGGTGTAGACGGCGGCGTCGCACAGGTTCTCGCGGCCGCGCCGGCAGTAGCGGCAGGTGCCGCAGCTACCGCCCAACCAGGGCACGCCCACGCGGTCGCCGACCCGGAAATCGCTCACGTCGCCGCCCGCGGCGGCGACCCGGCCCACGATCTCGTGCCCCGGCACCAGCGGCAGCACGGGTTCGGTCAACTCGCCGTCGACCACGTGCAGGTCGGTGCGGCAGACGCCGCAGGCCGCCACCCGGATCAGGACATCCCGCGGCCCCGGCTCGGGCAACGGCAGCTCGCGCTCGCGCAGGGGCTCGCCCACCCGCTCCAGGACCATCGCGCGCATGTTTTGCGGAAGATCGCTCATCACCGTTGCGGCCCCATCAAGACTCCGGTATCGATTCTAACGCCGGACGGCGATCCGCCGCTTTCGTTTGCCAACGCCGCACGCAACCCTTAGAAAGGGCGCATGCGCTTCGCGGTCATCGGCGACATCCACGGCTTCTGGGACGAACGCGACACCGCGTTCTTCGAAGCCTCCGACTACGACGCCCTGCTGTTCGTGGGCGACCTGCCGCGCCTGGCCAACCACCGCGAGGTGGCGGGCGAACTGGCGCGGCTGACCAAGCCCGCCTGGCTGATGCCCGGCAACCATGACGGCGTGACCGCGCCGCAGCTCCTGGCCGAGATCAAGGGCTGGCACCTGCTGCGCCGGCTGACGGCGATCGGCATGACCCGGCGCGTCCGCCGCCTGGAGACCGCCATCGGCAACGTCCGCCTGACCGGCTACGCGCTGCACGACCTGGGCGACGGTCTCGGCATGCTGGCCGCGCGGCCTCATGCCATGGGACCGGACAAGTTCTACTACGGCCACTACATGCGGCGCCGTTTCGGAATCCGGGGCTACCACGACAGCGCCGACCTGCTGCGGCGGCTGGTCGACGACGCCCCCGAGGACCTGATCGTGCTCGCGCACAACGGACCGGCGGGCCTCGGCGACGCACCCGAGGACCCCTGGGGCTGCGATTTCTCGGACGAATTCGGCGACTTCGGCGACCCCGACCTGGAGGCGGCCCTCGAACACGCGCGAGACAGCGGCCGGCGGGTGCACGCGCTGGTGGCCGGCCACATGCACCACCAACGCAAGCGCGGCGGCGGCCGCCGCACCTCGGCGCGGCGTCACGACACGCTCTATGTCAACGCCGCCAGCGTGCCGCGCATCCGCGACGGCGGCGCGCGCCGGCACCACGTGGCGCTCACCGTGGACACCGACGGGGCCCGCGCCGAGACCGTGATCGTGAACGCCGACGGCGATGTGGTCGAACGCACGCCGCTGCCGGAAGAAAGTCCTTGAATTATCCCCCGGTTTGCCGTTATCTATAGCGGTGTGGAACGGGGCGCCGGAGCCCCGAGGCGGCGGTAGCTCAGCCGGTAGAGCGCAACCTTGCCAAGGTTGAGGTCGCCGGTTCGAATCCGGTCCGCCGCTCCAGTTCCCTCCCCGTCCGTCCGGCGGACGGGCGCGATGCGCGGCGATAGCTCAGTTGGTAGAGCGCAACCCTCCCAAGGTTGAGGTCGCGGGTTCGACTCCCGTTCGCCGCTCCAATCCCCCCTTGGTGGTCGGTTCGGCGTTCGTACGGGTCGCGGGTTGCGTGGACCTGGCGGTCCGCGTCCTTCGGATGCGCTCTTCAGCGCACCCGATGCGCTGGCGCGCATCGGTCGACTCCCGTTCGCCGCTCCAATCCCCCCTTGGTGGTCGGTTCGGCGTTCGTACGGGTCGCGGGTTGCGTGGACCTGGCGGTCCGCGTCCTTCGGATGCGCTCTTCAGCGCACCCGATGCGCTGGCGCGCATCGGTCGACTCCCGTTCGCCGCTCCAATCCCCCCTTGGTGGTCGGTTCGGCGTTCGTACGGGTCGCGGGTTGCGTGGACCTGGCGGTCCGCGTCCTTCGGATGCGCTCTTCAGCGCACCCGATGCGCTGGCGCGCATCGGTCGACTCCCGTTCGCCGAGCTATTCCCGACCGCCAGCCCTCGAACAGCCTCGGTATTTACATTTTGTACAATCAAGTACAATTTGTACCCGATACAAGAGTTGACTGACCATGCGTTGGCACGAGACGGCAAAAAGACTGGTCGACGAGGCCGGCATCCCGCGCACGGCCCTGATGACCGTGCTGGGCGTGCGCACGCCCGCGGCGGTCAGCCATTACCTGAACGGGCGCCGCCAGCCCTCCCCGGATCAACTCAAGGCGCTGGCGGATGCACTCGGTGTCCACATCGACGACTTCTTCGCAACCGGCCCGACCGCCCACGCGCCGTCCGCGGCCCTGGCGGAGCGGTTGCGCGCGCATTCGGAGCGGCCGTCCACCATCTCCGCTCTACGGCGCCGTTATGCCTGGTCGAATCCGGAAGGCGTCGCCGAGACCGCCCTGATCCGCAACGTACTCGCCGCCGGCCGCTTCGATGACATCCTGGCGCTGGCCACGGCCTTAGGCCTCGACCGCATCGAGGCGATTGCCGGCAACGATGCCGATTTGGCCGCGCGGCCACGGCTGGCCCGGCTACTCGGCAATATCCGGGCAGGCTACGAACGGGCATGTTCCCATGCGTCTTGACGCCCTTTCTCAGGCCACGCGCGACCTGTTCGAGTACGCCGCCGGCTCTCCCGAGCTGGCGCCATTCACGCTGGTCGGCGGCAGCGCCCTCGCCCTGCAGATAGGTCACCGGCGTAGCATGGACCTGGATTTCGCGGTCTTCACGGACACGTTGCCCGAGCCGGACATTGACCGCTGGATCGAACGTCTGCGCCAGGCCGGGGTCGCGGCCGACGACCTGACCGACATCGAGGCCGCCAGCCGCTTTCGGATCAATACCGGCAAGCCGCTTTCGCGTTTCGCGCGCGATTACGAGATCGCGGGCGTGCGGGTCACTTTCTTCGTCCAGGGCCGGAACGAGGCACAGCGTCGTTTCTACCGGGATGCCGACGTCCTGCACGGCAGCAGCCGCAGCTTCGGCATCCTGGGACTGGACGGCCTCAAGGTCGCCAAGACCCTGGTGCTGGCGGACCGGGCGCGCTCCAGGGACCTGTTCGACCTGATGGTGCTACTGCGGGACCACGGCCTGACCGTGGATCGGATGGCCCGGATCGTGCGGACGCTCGGCCACAATAACGATCTCGAGCACTATATCGCTGTCATGTGCGGCGATATCCCTCTGGATGCGGGGGACGAGGGCCTCCACCCGACCGGCACCGCCATCGCGATCAACGATATCCACGCCGAGTTGCGGCGATACATCGACGCATGGCAAATCGAGCGGGCGAGCGAAGCCCCCTGGCGCCACGAATAGCGAATAAAATCCAGGCCGGCTCCCGGCATGCTCTTCCATCGGCCCGCAGCCTCGCTGCGAAGCGATCCGGCACAGCGACTACGGTTCACCACGGCACTTGTGAGGCCAATCGCCGCCAGGCGGGCCACAACCGAAAAACCATGCCGCTTTCAGCTACCATGCGGATATGATCTAGGCCAGGGACTTCAGAAGACCCGCCCGCCACACCTGAACGGCGGAAGCGGGCTTGACCGCCTCAGTTGAGGAGAACGCGTCTTGATCGGCGACCGCAATGTCCTGGTGATTTACGACGAGCGCATGCTCGGCCACCGGCCCGAGGCGCAGGAGCCCTTCCTCCCGAGCCGCCTCAACAAGAGGCTCAAGGGGCTGCTGGAGGGGCTTGGCCTGCAGGCCACGTGGAGTTATCCCGAACATCCCGGCCGGATCACCGCCGTGTACGAGCTGCTGCAGTCGCAGCCGGTACCGGGCGTACGGTTCGAGCCCGGCGTGGCCGCCACGGAAGCGCAGCTCGCCAGCGTGCATACCTTGTCCTATATCCGCGACATCTACGAGTTGCGGGGCAAGCAGGCCTGGCTCGATATCGACACGACCGCCGTGTCGGCGGGCAGCGTGGAAGCCGCCGAGGTCGCCGCGGGGTCCGGCATCGCCGCGGTGGACGCGGTCTTCGAGAAGCGCGCCGACGCCGCATTCGTCCTGTGCCGCCCCCCGGGGCATCATGCCAATGCGGTACGGGCACGCGGCTTCTGCCTGTTCAACAACATCGCGGTGGCGGCGGCGCACGCGGAATCCCGCTGGGATTGCGAGCGCATCCTGATCATCGACTGGGACGCCCATCACGGCAACGGCACCCAGGATATCTTCACCGCCAACAGCAGCGTGCTGTTCTTCGACACCCACCGCGCCGCGCCTTTCTACCCCGGCACCGGCGACCTGACCGAGACCGGCGAGGGCTTGGGCGAGGGCACCACCATCAACGTCCCGCTGCCCGAACAGACCGGCGACCGGGCCATTCTCAAGGCGTTCAACGAGATCCTCGTGCCGGCGGCGGAATGGTTCAAGCCCGACCTCGTCCTGGTGTCCGCCGGCATGGACGCCCACTACACCGAATTGTGCTTGAACATGAGTTTCAACGGCTTCAGCGCCATGACCGGGGTCGTGCAGCAAATCGCGGACCGCTATTGCGACGGGCGTCTCGTCATGATGCTCGAAGGGGGCTACAACCCGGCCACGCTGGCGCAAGCCACGCGCACGGTGCTCGAGGTGATGGCGGGGGCGGAACCCGCGACGCCGGATGACCCGGGGATGCCGGAGGTGGCGCACGCCATCGACTATCACCGGGACGCTTTCCAGGAAGCCGGCGATCCGGGGGACGACCGGGACACGCCGTGAACCGACCGACACGAACGCCCCGGTAGCCGGGCCCGCCGATGCCCATCACCCTGCGGGATATCACGCCGGCCAACTGGCAGCAGTGCATCGGCCTGGAGCCGGCGCCGGCGCAAGCCCACCGGATCGCCTCCAACCTTTACTCGCTTGCCGAAGCCTACGTCGAACCCCGACTCCGGCCCCGGGCGATATACCTCGGCAGACGGATGATCGGTTTCGTCATGTACGAGTTCGACGCCGAGAACGACTGTTACTGGATACCCCGTTTCATGATAGATGCCCGCTGCCAGGGGCGGGGCTACGGCAAACGCGCGCTCCAGGCCGTGATCGCGGCGCTCCGCGACCAACGGCCGGACGCGCCGATCATGCTCAGTATCACGCCGGACAATGCGATTGCGCGGCACTTGTATTCGAGCCTCGGCTTCGTGGCGACCGGTCACCGCAGGCACGGCGAGGAAGTCCTGCGACTCGGATAACGTATCCGTGCCGGCGCAGGCACGTGTGGACACCGCGGCAATGCCGGCCTAGGCTCGATCGGTCCATCAATACGACACGATCCGGAGGCACGGTGACCCAGACGAACCGGCAATGGCTGCTTGCGCGGCGCCCGCGGGGCGCGGTATCCGACGACGATTTCAAGTTCGAGCACGGCGAGGTGCCCACGCCGGCCGACGGCGAGGTCGTGGTCCGGACCCGGTATATCTCCATGGACCCGACCAACCGGGCCTGGATGAACGAACAGCCGACCTACATGGAACCGATCCCGCTGGGCGCGCCGATGCGGGCCTTCGTGATGGGCGAGGTCGTGGCATCCGCCAGCGACAAGTTCGCCGAGGGCGACAAGGTCACGGGCATCGGCGGCTGGTGCGACTACTTCAAGGCCCCGGCCGGAACCCTGAGCCGGCTCCCGGCGATCCCCGGCATCACGGGGAAGGAGGTCTTCGGCATCTACTCGATCGTCGGACCGACCGCGTATTTCGGCATGCACGACATCGGCCGGCCCAAGATCGGCGAGACCCTGGTGGTGTCGGGCGCGGCCGGCGCGGTCGGCTCGCTGGCCGGACAGTTCGGCAAGTTCTACGGCTGCCGGGTGATCGGCATCGCCGGCGGCCGGGAGAAATGCGGCTGGGTCGTGAACGACTTCGGCATGGACGCGGCCATCGACTACAAGTCGGAGGACGTGGCCGCGCGCCTCGACGAGCTGTGCCCCGACGGCATCGACATCTACTTCGACAACGTCGGCGGGGACATCCTGGACGCGGCCCTCGCGCGCATGAACGTGTACGGCCGTATCGTCCAGTGCGGCGCGATATCGATGTACAACGCCGAGGGGCCGACACCGGGGCCGAGCAACTACCTCAACATCGTGATCCGGCGACTCACGGTGCAGGGCTTCGTGATCCTGGATTACTTCGACCGCTACCCGGAGGCCTACCGGGCGTTGACCACGCTCCGGAAACAGGGCCGTCTGGAATGGAAATTCGACGAATTCGAGGGGCTCGACAACGCCCTGGACGCCCTGCGGTCACTGTTCACCGGCGGCAACACCGGCAAGGTGATCCTGGAGGTCGACTGACGCCCGGCCGTAGCGTGCCGCGCCCCGTGCGGGGCGCGGCATTGTCGGGCGCGTCGATTCCCCGCGAGCCTCGCCGGCTCAGAAGGTCCGGCCCACGCCGACCATGAAGACCAGCGGGTTGATGGCGACGTCGAAGTCGTTGAAGGTCTCGACATCGGCCTCGGTCTCCAGGTCGATGTACCAGGCCGAGACATTGGCGAACCAATCCTGGTTCAGGTCCACGTCGACGCCCACGTTCAAGGCCAGGCCCACCGAATCCTCCAGCTCGATGTCGAGTCCGTCGAGGGCCCCGCGGGTCTGCTCGTCGAAGAACACCGTGTAATTCACGCCGACGCCGGCATAGGGCCGGACCGAGGCGTGCGGCTGGAAGTAGTAGAGCAGCGACAGGGTGGGCGGCAACTGCTTGGTGGTCGCCACCGTGCCCGACAACGAGCCCTTGCCCTCGATGTCGTGCTTGAACGGCGTCGCCGCCAGCAGATCGACCGACCAGTTGTCGGTGAGCATGTAGCCCACCGAGAAGCCCAGGGCCCAGGCGTCGTCGGCCTCCACCTTGGCACCGGCCACGCCCGGCACGCCGTCGCTGTCGTCGGTGGGATCGACATACGCCGGGCCGCCGCGCACGACCCAGTCGCCGGCCTCGAGCGCGCCGGCGGCACCGCCGAACGCCGTCAGCCCCCCCGCCGCCAGGGCGGCGATCAAATGCAGTTTCTTGGTCATCGGATTTCGTCCTTGCTCGCTGTGGTGGTGAATCCGGGGCGAACATTAGGGCCCGGCGCGGCCGCATGCTTTGATCCAGATCAAGTCGGACATCCGGGACCTGCATGGGTTAGCCTGTGGCCGCAGGGAGACCGGCATGATCGACACCTACATCCTCAACACCCTGATCGTGGCCATCGCGGTACTGGTCCACTACGAGATGCTGTACCGCCTGGGGCGGGTGATCCCACGCCTGACCGTTCGCCACCGCGCGCGGGTGCTGATCGCCCTGTGCGGCGCCCTGGCCGCCCACATCGTCGAGGTCTGGATCTTCGCGGCGGGCTATCATCTGACCCTGCATCTGGACGGTTACGGCCGCCTGGCGGGCAACTTCGACGGCACCTTCCTGGACTGCGTCTACTTTTCCTTCACCACCTACACCACCCTGGGCATCGGCGACATCCAGCCCGAAGGCGATATCCGCTTCCTGGCGGGCCTGGAGGGTCTGACCGGCTTCCTGCTGATCACCTGGACCGCCTCCTTCATGTTCATGGAGATGACCCGCTACTGGAAACGGCAGTAGGACGCCGCCGAAACGCGCCGTCCCATCACGGGACCGGGAGATCCCGCGTCGATCAAGCATCCGAGCACCTCCTCGGACGCGGCCGAGGCCGGGCCCGCACCGCACGCCCTACCGGGCCTTCGTGCACCGGTATTTGATCCAGATCAAACGCCGCGCCCCGCGCCGGCTGGTAAGGTTAGCGCGTGCCGCCGACACGGGCGCGCACGAGGTGTAGCCACAGCGCATGCCGGCGGGGACCGGCGGCGCAACGACCGGATAGAGGGACATGGACTCGACACCGAAATACAACGAGAAGGTGGTCCGCCAGTTCGCGATAGCGACCGTGATCTGGGGCATCGTGGGGATGGCCGTGGGGGTGCTCCTGGCAGCCCAGTTGCTCTGGCCCGCCCTGAACTTCGACGTGCCGTGGCTGACCTTCAGCCGCCTGCGGCCGCTGCACACCAACGCGGTGATCTTCGCGTTCGGCGGCTCCGGGCTGTTCGCCACGTCCTACTACGTCGTCCAGCGCACTTGTAGCGCGCCGCTGTTCGGCGAGAAGTGGAAGCTGCCGGCCTTCACCTTCTGGGGCTGGCAGGCGGTGATCGTCGGCGCCGTGATCACCCTGCCGCTGGGCCTGACCCAGAGCAAGGAGTACGCCGAGCTGATCTGGCCGCTGGACGTGCTGATCACCCTGGTCTGGGTGGCCTATGCCGTGGTGTTCTTCGGCACCATCGCGATGCGCAAGGTCAAGCACATCTACGTGGCGAACTGGTTCTTCGGCGCCTACGTGCTGACCATCGCCGTGCTGCACATCGTCAACAACCTGGCGATCCCGACCTCCTGGACACACTCGTATCCGGTCTACGCGGGCGCGGTCGACGCCATGGTGCAGTGGTGGTACGGCCACAACGCGGTGGGCTTCTTCCTCACCGCCGGCTTCCTGGGGATGATGTATTACTTCGTGCCCAAGCAGGCCGGACGGCCGATCTACTCCTACCGACTGTCGGTGGTGCACTTCTGGGCCCTGATCTCGATCTACATGTGGGCCGGCCCGCACCACCTGCACTGGACCTCGCTGCCCGAGTGGGCGCAGTCGCTGGGCATGGTGTTCTCGCTGATCCTGCTGGCGCCCTCCTGGGGCGGCATGATCAACGGCATCATGACCCTGTCGGGTGCCTGGCACAAACTGCGCGACGACCCGATCATCCGCTTCCTGATCGTGAGCCTGTCGTTCTACGGCATGTCCACGTTCGAGGGGCCGATGATGTCGATCAAGACCGTCAACGCCCTCTCCCACTACACCGACTGGACCATCGGCCACGTGCACTCCGGCGCCCTCGGCTGGGTGGCCTTCATCACCATCGGCTCGCTCTACGTGCTGATACCCCGCCTGTACGGCCGCGAGTCGATGTACAGCGTCAAGGCCATCAGCCTGCATTTCTGGGTGAGCACCATCGGCGTGGTCCTGTATATCGCCGCGATGTGGATCGCCGGTGTCATGCAGGGCCTGATGTGGCGCGCCAGCAACCCGGACGGGACGCTGACCTACAGCTTCATCCAGTCGCTGGAGGCCACCTATCCGTACTACGCCGTGCGCCTGCTCGGGGGCCTTCTGTTCCTCGCTGGCATGTTCATCATGGCCTGGAACGTCTGGCGCACCATCCGGCCGCAGCCGCAGCCGGCGACCGCCTCCGCCACCGCGACCGCGTAATCAGGAGAGACAGCAATGGCGTCGCATGAAGTAGTCGAAAAAAACATCGGCCTGATGGCCATCCTGATCGTGATCGTGATCAGCATCGGCGGTCTGGTCGAGATCGTGCCCCTGTTCTTCACCGTGAGCACCACGGAAGCCGCGGAAGGCGTGGAGCCCTACGGACCGCTGGAGCTGGCCGGGCGCGATATCTATGTCAGCGAGGGCTGCTACAACTGCCACTCGCAGATGATCCGCCCCTTCCGGGCCGAGACCGAGCGTTACGGCCACTACTCGCTGTCCGGCGAGTACGTCTACGACCGGCCGTTCCAGTGGGGTTCCAAGCGCACGGGCCCGGACCTGGCGCGCGTGGGCGGCCGCTACACGGACGAGTGGCACCGCGCGCACCTCATGAACCCGCGCGATGTGGTGCCCCAGTCGAACATGCCGGGCTTCCCCTGGCTGGCCGAGCGCGAGGTCGACGTCGACTCCGTGATCACCCGCATGGAGGTCCAGCAGGAGTGGCTCGGCGTGCCCTATAGCGACGAGCAGATCGAGCAGGCCCGCGCCAAGCTCGAGGGCAAGACCCAGATGGACGCGATGATCGCCTACCTGCAGGGCCTGGGCGTCGAGGTCGGCCGTCAGGCCGGTCAGCAGGGACGGTAACGGCGATGGACCTGGGAACGTTAATGGGCCTGGTCACGCTGGTCTTTCTGGTGATCTTCGTGGGCATCGTGTTCTGGGCCTACAGCGGCCGCCGCCGCAAGGATTTCGATGAAGCCTCGCGCCTGCCCCTCGACGAGGGCGAGCGGGGCGACGACAACGACAGCCGCAGGGGAACCCGGCAATGAATGAGTTCTGGAGCTGGTTCATCATCGTCTTCACCGTCGCCAACATCCTGGCGTGCTGGTGGCTCATCCGCTGGACCGCCAAGCCCCGTCCGGGCGAGGCGAGCGAGTCGGACACCACCGGCCACGTGTGGGACGAGGATCTGACCGAATACAACAATCCGATGCCGCGCTGGTGGCTGTGGCTGTTCTACATCACCATCGTCTTCGGCTTCATCTATCTCGCGCTGTTCCCGGGGCTGGGCAAATTCGAGGGCCTGCTGGGCTGGAGCCAGTACAAGGAGTACCGCGAGGAAGTCGCCGCGGCCGAGGAACGCTACGCCCCGCTGTACGAGAAATACGCCGCCACGCCGGTGCCGCAGTTGGCGGGCAACGAGGAGGCGGTGGCCACCGGCCAGCGCATCTTCGCCAACAATTGCGCCGTGTGCCACGGCTCGGACGCCCGCGGCGCGCCCGGCTATCCCAACCTGGCGGACGGTGCCTGGCTCTACGGCGGCACGCCCGAGGCGATCAAGCACTCGATCCTGAACGGGCGCAGCGGCGTCATGCCGGCCTGGAGCCAACAGTTGAGCGATCTGGAGGTACGCCAGGTGGCGGCCTACGTCTACGAGCTGAACGGCCGCGACGCCCATCGTCCCGACCTGGTCAAGGCCGGCGAGCCGGTATTCAAGACCACTTGCGCGGCCTGCCACGGCGCCGACGGCACCGGCAACACCATGCTCGGCGCCCCCGACCTGACCGACGACGCCTGGCTGTACGGCGGCTCGATCGAGACCATCCGCGACATCGTCCGCAACGGCCGCCAGGGCCGGATGCCCGCGCATCGCGAACTGCTCGGCGAGGACCGCGCGCACGTGGTCGCGGCCTATGTCTACAGCCTGTCGCACGACGGTGACGGTGACGCGAACGGCGAGTCCGGAGCACAATAGGGAACCGCCATGACCAACGTCACCGAGTATCCGCCGGCGACCCGCGACCGGATCCGTGTCTGGGGCGCGATCCTCTGGCCGGCCTTCCTGGTCGCCGGCGTGGCCACCACGGTGTTCTTCGCGAACATCGACCCGGCCACGCTGCGGGCCCAGACCCTGCCGCACGCACCGATCTCTCGCGAGGCCGGCTACGCGATAGGCTTCTTCATGTTCTGGATCATCTGCGCCGCCTCCGGCGCCCTGACCTACGTCCTCCTGTCGCCGGCCGCCGGCCGGCGACGGGACCGCCGAGACCCCGACACCCGATGAGCGACGCCCGGACCGATAACGACCGCGCCGCCCGCCGCCGCGAGCGGCTGGCCGACGTGCCGCCGCAGCCGATCTCCATGTACCAGTCGCGGGAGAAGGTCTACCCGCGCGAGGTACACGGCACATTCCAGCGGCTGCGCACGTTCGCCGTGTTCGCCCTGCTGGGACTGTTCTACCTGCTGCCCTGGGTCCCTTGGGACGGCCGCCAGGCGGTATTGTTCGACCTGCCGGCTCGCCAGTTCTACGTCTTCGGCATCACCTTCTGGCCGCAGGACTTCATCTACCTGACCCTGCTTTTGGTGATCTGCGCCCTCGGTCTGTTTTTCGTGACCGCCGTGGCCGGTCGCGTCTGGTGCGGCTACGCCTGTCCGCAGACCGTGTGGACCGAGGTGTTCATGTGGGTCGAGCGCAAGATCGAGGGCGACCGCCTCAAGCGCATGAAGCTGGACAAGGCCCCCTGGACCGCGGACAAGATCCTCAAGAAGACCGCCAAGCACAGCGCCTGGGTCGTGCTCGGCCTGTGGACCGGCTACACCTTCGTCGGCTTCTTCGTGCCGATCACGGACCTGGGGGCGCGGGCGCTCACTCTCGACCTGGGCGGCTGGGAAGCCTTCTGGACCCTGTTCTACGGCTTCGCCACCTGGGGCAACGCCGGTTTCCTGCGCGAGAACGTGTGCCTGTACATGTGCCCCTACGCGCGCTTCCAGAGCGCGATGTTCGACCGCGACACCCTGGTCATCTCCTACGACGAGGCACGCGGCGAGCCGCGCGGCCCGCGCAAGCGCGGCGCGGACCCCAAGTCCCTGGACCTGGGCGACTGTATCGACTGCACCATGTGCGTCCAGGTCTGCCCCACCGGCATCGACATCCGCGACGGCCTCCAGTACGAGTGCATCGCCTGCGGGGCCTGCATCGACGCCTGCGACCAGGTGATGGACAAGATGGGCTATCCCCGGGGGCTGATCCGCTACACCACGGAGAACGCCCTGGAAGGCAAGCCCGCCAAGCTGCTCCGGCCGCGCGTGCTGATCTACGCCGCGCTGCTGCTGGTGCTGGGCGCGGCCTTTCTGGCCGGTATCGGCCTGCGCACGCCCCTGCGCCTGGACGTGATCCCGGACCGCAACGCCCTTTACCGCATGGTGGACGACGGCATGGTCGAAAACGTCTACACCCTCAAGGTCATGAACATGGGCCAGTCGCCGCGGACCTATGCCGTCGAGGTGGTGGACGCCCCGGCCTACTCGGTGGAGACCGATCCGGCCCGTATCGAAGTCGAGCCCGGCGAGGTCCGCAACGTGCCCGCGCGAGTGCGCGTGGACGGCGACGCGGTGGCCGGTGGCGGCCACGATATCCGGCTGCGCGTGCGCGCCCTCGACGACAGCGGCGACGCCGCCGTGGAGCAGACCCGTTTCCACACGCCCCTGAGCAGGTGAGCCGCATGACCACCCACACCCTCCACGCTCCGAGCCGTCCCTGGTACCGGCACGTGTGGCCGTGGCTGCTGATGCTGCCGCCGGCGGCGGCGATCGCGTTCTGGGCCGTCATCCTGGCCACCATGGCGGGGCCGCCCTCCCTGGTGGTGGACGACTACGCCAAGATCGGCCTGACCTACACCGAGGACCGCAGCCGCGATGCCGCCGCGGCCCGCCTGGACGCGAGCGCGCGCCTGCGCGCCGACCGCGCCGGCGGCCACGTCAGTCTGCTGCTGGAACGGCCGGCACAAGCGCCCGACACCCTGCAACTGACGCTGGCGCACCCGCTGGAGGCCAGCCGCGATCGTGTCCTGGTCCTGACCCGCAACAGCGCGGGCGTGTACCACGGCGAGGCCGGCGGTCTCATCGAGGGCCGCTACGACGTGCGCCTGACACCGCCCGACGGCGCCTGGCGCCTGACCGGGCGCCTGCCGGCCGACGCCGAGTCCCTGCATCTCGACACCCGCCTCGGCGACAAGGACTCGTGACCGCGACCGGCGAGGCCTGCTACCACTGCGGCGAACCCCTGCCGCCCGGCCCCGTCCGGACCGCGCGCATCGACGGCGTCGAACGTCCCATGTGCTGTCCCGGCTGCGAGGCCGTGGCGAGCCTGATCGCCGACAGCGGACTGGACGACTTCTATCGCTTCCGTACCGCGCCGGCGCCGACCCCCGCGTCGCCCGCCCGGGTCGCCGCCGACGAGTGGCAGGCCTACGACCGCGACGCGGTGCAACGCCCCTATGTCCGGCGACTGCCGGACGATCAGCGCGAGGCGGTGCTGCTGGTCGAGGGGCTGACCTGCGCCGCCTGCGCCTGGCTGATCGAGCGGGTGCTCGGCGCCGAGCCGGGCGTGACCGATATCCAGGTCAATCCCGCCACCGGCCGCGCCCTGCTGCGCTGGGATCCGGCGCGGGCGGCGCTGTCCGGCCTGCTGCGGCGCATGGCCGGCCTCGGCTACCGGCCGCACCTGCTGGCGGCCAGCGAAAGCCTGCCGGCCATCACCCGCGAGCGCCGCGCCGCCCTCAAGCGTCTGATCGTGGCGGGACTCGGCATGATGCAGGTGATGATGTACGCCGTGGCCCTGTATGCCGGCGCCATTCACGAGGACATGGACCCGGGCATCGCCGGCTTCCTGCGCGGCATCAGCCTGCTCGTGGCCACGCCGGTGTTCTTCTACGCGGGCATGCCGTTCCTGCGCGGGGCCTGGCGCGATCTGCGCGCGCGTCGCCCGGGCATGGACGTGCCCGTGAGCCTGGCCATCGGCGGCGCCTACACCGCCAGCGTCTGGCACATCTTCGCCGGGGGCGAGATCTACTTCGACTCCGTGACCATGTTCGTGTTCTTCCTGTCGGTGGCGCGCTTCCTGGAGATGGCCGCCCGCCACCGCGCGTCGCGCGCCACCGGCGCCCTGGCCCGGATGCTGCCGGCGACCGCCCTGCGGGTGACGGCGGCGGGCGACACCGAGCGGGTCGCGCTCGCGGAACTGGCCGTGGGCGATCGCGTGCGCGTGCCGGTGGGCGACCCCGTGCCCAGCGACGGCCGTATCGTCGCCGGCGACAGCCGTCTGGACGAATCCCTGCTCACCGGCGAGTTCATGCCGGTGGCCAAGCGCGTCGGCCGACCGGTGGTCGGCGGCAGCGTCAATCTCACCGCGCCCATCGACATCGAGATCACCCGCGTCGGCCAGGACACCCTGGTGGCCGGCATCGTGCGGCTGCTCGACCGCGCCCAGTCGCAGCGCCCGCGCCTGGCCGTGGTCGCCGACCGCGTGGCCCGCTGGTTCGTGGCCGGCGTCCTGCTCGCCGCCGCCGCCACCGGCCTCTACTGGTGGCAGACCGACCCGGCGCATGCCTTCCCCATCGTCCTGGCGGTACTGGTGGTCACCTGCCCCTGCGCCCTGTCGCTGGCCACGCCGACCGCCCTGGTCGCGGCCACCGCCCGCCTCGCCCGCCAGGGCCTGCTGGTCGCGCGTGCCGGCGCCCTGGAGACCCTGGCGAAATCCGACCACCTGCTCCTGGACAAGACCGGCACGCTGACGCTCGGCCGCCTGAGCCTGAACGAGACCGTGGTCCATGCCGGCGACGCCGCCGAGGCGCGGCACCTGGCCGCGGCGCTGCAGGCGCACTCCGAGCACCCGATCGCGCAGGCGTTCCGCGCCCACCGCGACGGCCGCGAGGCCCGGGCCGTCCGGGTGCATCCCGGCCGCGGCATCGAGGGCGTCGTCGACGGCCGTCGTCTGCGCCTGGGCCGGCCCGACTGGGTGGGCGCCGCCGAGGCGACGGACAACGAGGGCACCGAAGTGACGCTGGCCGGCGATGACGGTCCGATCGCGACCTTCCGCCTGGCCGACGCCATACGCCCCGAGGCGCGCGCCGCGGTACGCGAGCTGCAGCGCCTGGGCTTCACCCCGGAGATCGCCAGCGGCGACGGGCCGGGGCCGGTGGCGGCCCTGGCCCGCGAACTGGGCATCGAAACCTGGCACGCCCGCATGACCCCGGAGGACAAACTCGCGCGCATGCATGATCTGCAAACGGCGGGCCGGCGCGTGGTCATGGTCGGCGACGGCGTCAATGACGCGCCGGTGATCGCCGGCGCCGATGTCTCCGTGGCGATGGGCAGCGGCTCGGTGCTGGCCCAGTCCAGCGCCGACATGGTGCTGACCGCCGGCCGCCTGGGCGACCTGGTGGCGGGCGTCACCATCGCACGCCGCACCCTGCGGGTGATACGGCAGAACCTGGCCTGGGCCGCGAGCTACAATACGGTGGCGTTGCCGCTGGCCGCGGCGGGCCTGGTCGCTCCCTGGATGGCGGCGCTGGGCATGTCCGCCAGTTCCCTGCTGGTGGTGGCCAACGCCGCGCGGCTCGGCCGCGAGCGCGCCGCGCCCGTCCCCGGCGACGCCGACACGGCATGCGACATTCCGGCGCTGGGAGCATCGCGATGAACATCATCCTGATCCTCGTCCCGCTCAGCCTGGTACTGGTGGCGCTGGCCGTCTGGGCCTTCTTCTGGGCGGTGGGCAGCGGCCAGTTCGACGACCTCGACAGTCCGGCCTACCGCATCCTGCTCGACGACGACGACAAGCCGCGGCGCGACGAGACCGAAGACGAGCCGGACCGCGACGAAACGTGAGCGGCACCGAGGCGACGCTGGCCGCGGCGCTGGTCGCGGGACTGGTCGGCAGCTCCCATTGCCTGGGCATGTGCGGCGGCATCGCCATCGCCCTGGGCATGCAGGGCCGCGACCGGCCGCTGGTCTCGGCCCTGCTCTACAACGCCGGCCGCATCGCCAGCTACGCCGTGGCCGGGGCGATCGCCGGCGGCATCGGCCTGTGGCTGGGCCAGTCCCTGCACGCCGGCTATGCCCCGGTCGCCCTGCGCGTGCTGGCCGGCGCCGCGATGATCGCGATCGGCCTGCAGGTGGCCCTGAACTGGCGTCTGCTGCGACCGATCGAGCGTGCCGGCATGCATGTGTGGCGCCGGCTGTCGCCCCATGCCGGGCGCCTGATGGGGCGCCGCGGGCCGCTGTCCGCCCTGGCGCTGGGCGCCCTGTGGGGCTGGCTGCCCTGCGGACTGGTATACGCCATGCTGCTTGCCGCCGCCGCCAGCGGCGGCGCCCCGGAAGGCGCGGGCCTGATGGCCGCCTTCGGCCTGGGCACGGCCCCGGCGATGATCGCCACCGGCGCCGCGGCCGCCCGCCTGCAGCGACTCAGCCGCAACACGGCGTTCCGCCGCCTGGCCGGCGCGCTGGTCGTCCTGCTCGGACTGTGGACCGCGGCGGCACCGCCGGCGATGCGCTTCATGCACGCCGGCCACGATGCGCAGGGTGCCGCCGGCACGACACACAATCATGGCACCATGCCGGCGGACGACGGCACGAATACCGCGCCGAACGGGCACGCGCCGATATCCGGAAATTGACTCCGATCAAGGCGGCCCGCACGTATACGATGGAGACTGCGACATGGCGACCGCGGCGCCACCGTGGTCGCCCCAACCCGGTCCATTCGCGGGCGGCCGGGTCGCGGCACCGTCGCCGCGCACAACCCGCGAGCCATCCACATCCTGGAGGAAACACATGCGCAAGCTGAAAGCCACGTTCGCCCTGATCGCGCTGGGCTCCCTGTTCGCCGCCGGCCCCGCCGCGGCCGGGGACTGCGAGCTGTCGATCACCGGCAACGACCAGATCCAGTACAACAAGTCCGAGCTGGTCGTGCCCGCGGGCTGCGACAAGGTCACCCTGACCCTGGAGCACGTGGGCAAGATGTCGGTCCAGCAGATGGGCCACAACTGGGTGCTCACCGAGAGCGCCGACTATCAGGCCGTGGCCCAGGCGGGCATGCAGGCCGGCGCCGACAACGCCTACGTCCCGCCGGAGGACGACCGCGTGATCGTGCACACCGATCTGGTCGGCGGCGGCGAGAGCACCAGCATCACCTTCGACGTCTCGCAGCTCGAGGCCGGCGGGGACTACACCTACTTCTGCTCCTTCCCCGGCCACTTCAGCATGATGAAGGGCAAGCTGATCGTTAAGTGACCGATTCCGGCGCGGCGCCGAACGGGCGCCGCGCCGATCCGTCAGGAGGACGGCTGTTGCCTTAAAGATGTATATTTGATACATCTTTAAGGCAACCAACCCAGGCGGAGACGCTGAAATGGCCGACGACATCCTGCAGCTCCTGCGGCGGGAACACCGCAACCTGGCGGGCCTGCTCCATGTCCTGGACCGCCAGCGGCACGCCCTGAACGCCGACGACACGCCCGATTACGACCTGATGCGCCAGATCGTGCGCTACCTGGACGGCGATGGCGGCAGCGATCACCTGCCGCTGGAGGAACAAGTCTTCGAACAGGTGCTGGCCCGCCGTCCCGCGCTCGGCGCCCGCACCGCCCGCCTGGCGGCGGATCATGAACGCCTGCGGCGACGGGGCCGGGCACTGATCGACGCCGCCGACAGCGTCCTGTCGGGCCAGCCGGTGCGCCGCGCCGACCTGGTATCCCTGGCCGGCGTGTTCGTGGCCGACTACCGCGAGCACCTGTGCCGCGAGGACAACGAAGTCTTCCGCCCCCTGGAGGCTTCGCTGGCCCCCGACGAGAGACGGGCGTTGACGGCCGCCCTGCCCGACGCGGCCGGCGCCGGGAACGACCACGAATATCGCGCCCTGGCCGATCGCCTGATCGTCCAGGGGGCCGGGCCCGCGGCCTGGGCGGGGACGGCCCGGGCCACCTGCCCGGTCTGCTCGCAGGGCTGACGGCGCGGGCACGGCGCATCGCCATCCGGAGAGAACAATGACCTACGTCGTCACCGACAACTGCATCAAGTGCAAGTACACCGACTGCGTCGAAGTCTGCCCGGTGGACTGCTTCCACGAAGGGCCCAACTTCCTCGCCATCGACCCGGAGGAATGCATCGACTGCAGCCTGTGCGTGCCGGAATGCCCGGCCGACGCGATCTATCCCGAGGAAGACCTGCCCAAGGACCAGCGGCATTTCCTCGAGATCAACGCCGAGCTGGCCCGCGAATGGCCCGTTCTGACCGAGATGAAGCCGGCGCCCGAGGACGCCGACGAATGGAACGGCATCCGCGACAAGCTGCGGCTGCTGGAACGCTAGCCCGACGACAGGGAGACCCGCCATGGCCCACGTGATGTCCGCGCACGCCCGCAACGCGCCGATCCTGCTGGCCTATCCCTTCCGGCCCTTCTTCCTGCTCGCGGCGCTTTACGCCGCGGTCGGCGTGCTGGCCTGGGTCGGCTACCTGTTCGGGGGCTGGCCGTTGTCGCTCGGCGACGCGCCGGTGCGCTGGCACGCGCACGAGATGCTGCTGGGTTTCCTGCCGGCGGCGATCACCGGCTTCCTGCTGACCGCCATGACCAACTGGACCGGCGCGCCGCCGCTGGCCGGCCGGGGTCTGCTCGCCCTGGTCGCGTTGTGGCTGGCGGGGCGTGCCGCCATGTGGACCGGCACCTGGCTGCCGGCCTGGCTGGTGGCCGCGGTCGATCTGGCCTACCTGCCGGTGCTCGCGATCTACATCGCGCGCGTACTCCTTCGTTACGGCAACCGCCGCAACCTGTTCCTGGCCGGCGTCATCGGCCTGTTCGCGCTGGCCAACCTGCTGTTCCACCTGCAGGCGCTCGGATGGACCGCGACCGCGATCGCCGGCGAACGCCTGGCACTGAACCTGATCACGCTGCTGATGGTCGTGATCGCCGGCCGCATCACGCCCGCCTTCACGGCGAACTGGCTGCGCATCCACGGCGAGGACCCGGACGTGGTCCAGCGCCTGCCGAACCTGGACCGCGCGGCCATCGCCGCCACGGCCCTGATGATCCCGGTCGACCTGATCCCCGGCTTGCCGCTGGCCGGCGCGCTGCTCGCCTTGGCCGCCAGCGTCGCCAACGGCGCGCGGCTGACGCTCTGGAGCGGCTGGCACGTCTGGCGCGAGCCGCTGCTGTGGATCCTGCACCTGGGCTATCTCTGGATCGTGGCGGCACTGTTGCTCAAGGGCCTGCAACCCTTCGCCGACGGCATCATTCCCACGGCCTGGATTCACGCGGTGACCGCCGGCGCCGCCGGTACCCTGATCATGGGCGTGATGACCCGCGTGTCCCTGGGACATACGGGCCGCGCCCTCTCCCTGCCGCCATTCGGCCTCGGCATGTACGCCGCGGTCCTGGCGGCCGGCCTGCTGCGCGTGGCCGCCGCCCTGGGCCTGCTCGACTACCGGCTGGGCGTGAGCGCGAGCGCCCTCGCCTGGGCGGTCGGCTTCGGCCTGTTCGTCATCGCCTACTGGCCGATCCTGAGCCGGCCTCGGGCCGACGGCAGGCCGGGCTGACACCCTCATAGCACGCCGCAATATGTGGTGCTTGATCTATATCAAGGCACAGCATATTGGGGGCGGATAGGGTCGGCGGCACCATATAGGAGGAGTACGCCATGGCCGATGCCGCGGCAGTTCATACCCTGTCGGGTGCCGTCGGCGGCATCCCGCTGCAGCCGGCGTCCCTGGACATCTGGGACCGGAAGTATCGCCTCGTAACCAAGGACGGGCGTCCCGTGGACCGGGACGTGGACGACACCTTCAAGCGGGTCGCGCGGGCGCTGGCGGAGATCGAGACCACGCCCGCCGCACGGGACGAATGGAACGAGAAGTTCCTTTGGGCGCTGCGCCACGGCGCCATCCCCGCCGGGCGCATCGTGTCCAACGCCGGCGCCCTGGCGCACAAACCGGCCACCTCCACCATCAACTGCACGGTCTCGGGCACCATCGGCGACTCCATGGACGACATCCTGGCCAAGGTGCACGAGGCCGGACTCACCCTGAAGGCCGGCTGCGGCATCGGCTACGAGTTCTCCACGCTGCGGCCCAGGGGCGCCTATGTCTCCGGGGCCGGCGCGTACACCTCCGGGCCGCTGTCCTTCATGGACATCTACGACCGCATGTGCTTCACGGTCTCCTCCGCCGGCGGTCGCCGCGGCGCGCAGATGGCCACCTTCGACGTGGGGCATCCCGATGTCCTGGACTTCATCCGCGCGAAGCGCGAGGCCGGCCGGCTGCGGCAGTTCAACCTCTCGCTGCTGGTCACGGACGAGTTCATGCAGGCCGTGGCGCATGACGACGAATGGCCTCTGGCCTTCCCATTATTGGCGGAGGAAGCCGCGGACGGCGGCGTCGATCTGGACGATCCGGCGCAGGTGATCTGGCGCGAGTGGCCGGCCACCGCGGGTTATGTCACCCGCGAGGACGGCGCGGTGGCCTGCCGGATATACCGCAAGGTCAAGGCCCGGGGCGTCTGGGACATGATCATGACGGCCACCTACGACTACGCCGAACCGGGCTTCATCCTCATCGACCGTGTCAACGAACTGAACAACAACTGGTTCTGCGAGACCATCCGCGCCACCAACCCCTGCGGCGAACAGCCCCTGCCGCCCTACGGCGCCTGCCTGCTGGGCTCGATCGACCTGACCCGCTTCGTGCGCGACCCCTTCTCCGAGCAGGCCCGATTCGACTGGGAGACCTACCGCGAGGTGGTCGATGTCTTCACCCGCATGCTGGACAACGTCGTGGAGATCAACGGCCTGCCGCTGGCGCGGCAGCGCGACGAGATCCTCCGCAAGCGCCGCCACGGCATGGGCTTTCTGGGCCTGGGCTCGGCACTGACCATGCTGCGCATGAAGTACGGCGAACCGGCGTCGCTGGCGTTCACCGAGCGCGCCGCCAAGGAAATGGCCCTGCAGGGCTGGCGCACGGCCCTGCAACTCGCCGAGGAGAAAGGGCCGGCGCCGATCATGGACGAGACGTTCACGGTCACCGAGGCGATGCTGCGCCGTCGCCCGGAGATGGTGGCGGACGGCTACGAATCGGGCCAGACAGTGCCGGGACGCGTGCTGCACGCGAAGTACAGCCGCTATATGCAGAGGATCGCGGCCGAGGATCCCGACCTCGTGGCGCAACTCGCCGAGCGCGGCGCGCGCTTCACCCACCACAGCTCGATCGCGCCCACGGGCACCATCTCGCTGTCGCTGGCGAACAACGCCAGCAACGGTATCGAGCCCAGCTTCGCCCATCACTACTTCCGCAACGTGATCCGCGAGGGCCGCAAGTCCAAGGAAAAGGTGGATGTGTTCTCGATGGAGCTGCTGGCCTACCGGCATCTGGTGGACGCCGAGGCGCGCCCGGCCACCGATCCGGCGACGCGCAACCTGCCGGACTACTTCGTGACCGCCGACGAGATCACGCCCCGCCAGCACGTCGATGTCCAGGCGGCGGCGCAGAAATGGATCGACTCCAGCATCTCCAAGACGGCGAACGTCCCCACCGACTACCCGTACGGGGACTTCAAGGACATCTATCTTTACGCCTACCGGCGGGACTTGAAGGGCTGCACCACCTTTCGCTTCAACCCCGAGGCCTTCCAGGGCGTGCTCGTGAAGGAGAGCGACCTGAGCAACACCACCTATCGCTTCGTCCTGGACGACGGCTCGGTGGTCGAGGCAAAGGGCGGCGACGAGATCGAATACGACGGCGAGACCCACACCGCCGCCAACCTGTTCGACGCCCTAAAGGAAGGCTATTACGGCCGCTTCTGAGAGGAAGCTTGCAAAACTACTGCGCTGCTACGTTTTGCAAACACCCTCTAAAACGCACAAGGGAGAAGGAAACATCATGGCGATAAAGATCGACCGCAAGATCGTCGACTACGATGTAGCCCGGCCCGAGACCGCGCCGACGGAGACGCCGCAGGCGCCCGAGATCGAGCACATGCACGAGCGGGTGCAGCGCCCGGAGCGGCTCGAGGGCAAGACCTACAAGGTCAAGACGCCACTGTCCGACCACGCCCTCTACGTGACCATCAACGACGTCGTGCTCAACGCCGGCACCGAACACGAGACACGACGGCCGTTCGAGATGTTCATCAACTCGAAGAACATGGACCACTTCCAGTGGATCGTGGCGCTGACGCGCATCGTCTCCGCCGTATTCCGCAAGGGCGGCGACTGCACCTTCCTGGTGGAAGAGCTCAAGAGCGTGTTCGATCCGCGGGGCGGCTACTTCAAGAAGGGCGGCAAGTTCATGCCCTCCCTGGTGGCCGAGATCGGCGAGATCATCGAACAGCATCTCAAGCATATCGGGCTGCTCGAAGACGACACCCTGGACGAGCACCAAAAGGCGTTCATCGCCGCCAAGCGCGCCGAGATCGAGGCCCGACAACCGCAGAAGCAGGTCGACGCCCAGTGCGACGACAGCACCGCCGAGTTCCCGGAAGGCGCCCAACTTTGCGGCAAGTGCCACACCAAGGCCATGGTGCTCATGGACGGCTGCCTCACCTGCCTGAACTGTGGCGACTCCAAATGCGGTTGAACGGCATCCGCCACCAGCGCGGCTGTCATGCCGGTCCGGGCACCACGGCCCTGGCGGCTATCGCCATAAAAAAGTAACGGATATACTGCTTACGAAGGTTCACCACGGATCGCGTCCCGCCGGGCGACCGTTTCATGAAACTGACCCAGTACACCGACTACTCGCTGCGGGTCCTGATGTACCTGGGCGTGACCGATCGCGACCGGGCCACGATCTCGGAGATCGCGGCCTGCTACGGCATCTCGCGAAACCACATCATGAAGGTGGTCTACGAACTGGGGCGGCTGGGTTATATCGAAACGATCCGGGGCAAACACGGCGGCATCCGCCTGGGCCGCGAGCCGGCGGACATCAACGTGGGCGACGTCGTGCGCCGCATGGAAAGCGGCTTCGAGCTGGTCGAATGCTTCGGCGCCGGCAACGCCTGCCGGCTGACGCCCGCCTGCGTGTTGCGCGGCGCCCTGGACGACGCCCTGGGCGCCTTCATCGCCACCCTGGACGACTACACGCTGGCCGACCTGATCGCGCCGCGTCGGGAACTGCGCCGACAGCTCGCACCGGCATAGGCGCCACCCCCGGCGCGTCAGCAATCGCCGGTGACGACCGCGGCCTCCAGCGCCGCCCGGTCCAGGACCGTGATCTCCGGCCCGTCGACCCGGATCAGGCCACTCTCCTCCAGCCGACGCAACAGCCGGGACAGCGTTTCCGGCTGCAGCGACAGCCGCGAGGCCAGGACCTTCTTGGACAGGTTCAGGCGGATGACCTCGGTGCCGTCCGTCCCCGGTCGCGGCGCCTCCCGCAACAGGAAACTCGCCAGGCGCAGGACACCGTTCTGAAGCGACAGGGACTCGATCTCGGCGACCCGCTCGCGCAAGCGCATGCTGAGCTGGGCGAGCATGCCGAAACAGGCGTCGGTGGATGCGACCAGGGTCTCGCGCACCGGCTCGGTGGGCACGCCCAGCAGTTCGCTCGGCTCGACCGCGGCGGTATGCACCGGATAGCTGCGGCCGCGCATGAACATCACCGCCTCGGCAAAGCTCTCGCCCGGGCCGGCGAGATGGATGATCTTCTCGTTGCCGTCCGGCGCGATCCGGTACAGCTTGATGTGGCCGCTGCGGACCAGGTAGAAGCGGTCGGCCGATTCGCCCTGACGGAACAGGCTCTCGCCCTGGCGCAACCGCACCACGCGCGTGCCCGCGAGCACGCGGGCCAGCAATTCGTCGCTCAGCGCCCCCAGCACGGGGTGCCCGCGCAGCTCCGCCTCGGCGGGCGGGGCCGGTTTCGGCGGTGTCATCACCCTCCCTCGATTGCATCCGGATCGAGGGAGAGAATCGGCGAGACCCGCGCCGATTGCAACCGCCGCGCGCCGGCGTCAGGATGACCCGCGATGGCCGCCTGGTACCCCCTGCTCAAGCAAATCCACCTCGCCACGGTCGCGCTGACCCTGGCGCTGTTCCTGTTGCGCGGGTGGTGGATGCTGACGGCACCGGAGCGCCTGCGGCGGCGCTGGGTGCGCGTGCTGCCCCACCTCGTGGACACGCTGCTGCTGGCCAGCGCCCTGGGTCTGATGCTGATCCTGCGGCAATACCCGTTCGTGCACGGCTGGCTCACCGCCAAGGTGCTGGCCCTGATCGCCTACATCGTCCTGGGCACGATCGCGCTCAAGCGGGGACGCACGCGGCGGGTGCGCGCGACCGCCTTCGCGGCCGCGCTCGCGGTGTTCGGCTATATCGTGACCACGGCCCTGGCGCACCATCCGGCCGGGCCGGTCGCCTTGTTCTAGGAAGCTGTCGCCGGGAAAGGCGATCCCGCCATTTCCCGCGTGCAGGGGCGGCGTTGAGCGTCACTGTCTCCGGCAAACGCCTAGAAAGCGTACTCCGCCTGCACCCAGAAACGCCGGGTGTCGACGCCGAAATCGTCGGCGCTGTAGTCAGCATACTTGACCAGTGCGTTCAGTCGCGAGGTCAACGGCCGCGCCACCACCAGATCGACCTCGCTGCCCAGATCGCCGCTGCCCTCGTCGGACCGGAAGTCATGGTAGATGGCCGTGCCGCGGAAGCCGGCCCAGGTCGCCGACAGCGAGCCGTAGCGGTCGCGCACGCCGCTGGCGGGCGTGGTCAGGAACACGTCGGCGAACCCCTGAAAGGCATGGTTGGTGGCCAGCGGCGTCTGGAAGCCGTAGGTGCCGTCGCCCCCGAGCACCTCGTAGCCGGCGGTCAGACCCAGCGGCCCGGCATCGGCACTCATCTCGGCGAGGTAGTACTCGGCGTCGACCGACGACGGCGCGTCGGCGTGATCGCTCTGATCGGCATACTCCAGGGCGTAGCGGACACCGCCGATATCGCCGGTCGCGCGCAACCCGAAGACCTTGTGGTCCGGCGCGCCGGGCGCCCGCGGGCCGCTGTCGTCGCGGAAGTCGACGAAGTAGCCGTAGCCGCTGAGCGCGAACTCGGGGCCGTAGGCATAGCTGGCGTTCAACAGATGGGTGTCCATCTTGTTGTCGTTGTAGAGCACGAAATGCTGCTTGCGCACCCAAGCATAGCGCAGCACCACGCCCGGCAGGCGGTTGTTGACCAGGCTGACCGCGTCGAAGGTCTGCTCGTTCTGGCGCCAACCGACATTGCCGATGAAACGGGCGTTGTCGAGGATCAGCCGCTGGCGTCCCACCTTCGCTTCGGTATCGAACGGGCCGCGATAGCGCAGCCAGGCGCGGTTGATCTGCTCGTCCGTGGGATCGGCGATCGTGGTGTAGCCGGTATGGCCGTTGGTGCTGTCCAGGAAAGCCGGGCCGCTGTTGTAGTCCTCGCCGCCGATGGCGAAGGTGCCCTCGAACTCGGCCAAGGCATCCAGGCCGTTCCAGGTGTCCGTTTGATATCCCAGACGCAGCCGCAAGGTAGTGGCGTCGGCATCGCGCAAGCCGTTGTCCTGTTCCGCGCGCTCGTGGCGAAGACGTGCGTCGACATGCGTCGTTCCCGACGTCAGGGCCCGCTCAAGGCCGGTCGCCCCATCGGCCGCCCGGGCTCCGGGAAGCGCCGCCAGCATGAGGATCGTCGCGGTAAGTCCGATTGGAATGCGGGCCGTCTTGGTCATATCGCCGTCTCCCGTCGCTGCAATGTCATGGCACGAAGGCACCGTTTTAGGGCAGCTTCCCGCCGCCTGCCTTGACCGATGTCAATCGCTTTTCTGGCGCGAATCATTGACGTTGGTCAAGGAGCGAGGCACGGTTGAATTGCACCATAGCCGGGCAAGAGCTCAAAGGCGGAAGTCGAGCATGTTGGCCCCGGAAGAATACAACCCGTCCAAGGCGCACAAGGCGCTGGCGACGTCGACCCTGGCCTTCACCGTGTGTTTCGCGGTGTGGACGATCTTTTCGATCATCGGGGTCAAGATCAAACAGGACCTGGGTCTGAGCGAGACCCAGTTCGGCCTGCTCGTGGCCACGCCGGTGCTCACCGGCTCCATCAGCCGGTTGTTTCTGGGCATCTGGACGGAGAAATACGGCGGGCGCCTGGTGTTCACGGTGCTCATGCTGACCACGTCCGTCGCCGTCTATCTCCTGGCCTCGGTCGAGACCTACGCCATCTTCCTGCTGGCCGCGCTCGGCGTCGGTCTGGCCGGCGGCTCCTTCATCGTCGGCATCGCCTACACCTCCGAGTGGTACGACAAGACGCACCAGGGCACGGCCCTGGGCATCTTCGGCGCCGGCAACATGGGCGCGGCGGTGACCAATTTCGGCGCCCCCTTCCTGGTGGTCGCCTTCGGCTGGGAGCGGACCGCCCTGATCTACGCCGCGGTGCTGGCGGGCATGGCGGTGCTGTTCTGGCTGATCACCGAGGACGATCCGCGCCTGCGCCGGCGCCGCGAGGAAGGTTCGGCGCCGACCCCGTTGCGCGAGCAGCTCGCGCCGCTGGCCAACCTCCAGGTCTGGCGCTTCTCGCTCTACTACTTCTTCGTGTTCGGCGCCTTCGTCGCGCTCGCCTCCTGGCTGCCCCGCTACTATGTGGGCGCCTACGGCCTAAGCCTGGGGGCCGCCGGAACGCTGGCGGCACTCTATGCCCTGCCGGCCTCGGTCTTCCGCGCCCTCGGCGGGTGGCTCTCGGATAAATTCGGCGCGCGGACGGTGATGTACTGGACCTTCATCGTCTCGCTGGCCTGCCTGTTCGTCCTCTCCTACCCGGATACCCGCTACGTGGTGTCGGGCATCGACGGCCCCATCGAATTCGCCTTCGGGGTGCCGATCGCGGCCTTCACGCTGCTCACGGTGGTGCTCGGCTTCTTCATGTCACTGGGCAAGGCCGCCGTGTACAAGCACATCCCCGTCTACTACCCCGATCACGTCGGCTCGGTCGGCGGCCTGGTCGGGATGATCGGTGGCCTGGGCGGTTTCTTCCTGCCCATCGGCTTCGGCGTGATGAACGATCTCACCGGCGTCTGGACTAGCTGCTTCATGCTGCTGTTCCTGGTCGTCGCCGTGTCCCTGACCTGGATGCACTTCGCGATCCTGCGCATGGAACGCCGCCGGGTGCCGGCACTGGCCGAGGAGGAGCGGTTCCGCTACCTGCCCGAGATCCAGCCGGACTACAAGCGGGAGCGGGAAAGCGCGTCCTGACGCGCGCCGCCGGCCCCGTGCCGGCGGCACACAAGAACACTTAGCGGGAGCGGCCCCGCCTCGGGGCCGACGACAACGAGGACCGGAAAATGGCCAAGGACATCGTCCACTGGGACGTCGAGGATACCGCCTTCTGGGAGAAGGACGGCAAGCGCATCGCCAACCGCAACCTCTGGATTTCCATACCCTGCCTGCTGCTGGCCTTCGCGGTCTGGCTGATGTGGGGCATGATCACGGTCCAGATGCTCAACCTGGGTTTCCCCTTCAGCGAGACCCAACTGTTCACCCTGACCGCGATCGCCGGTCTGACCGGCGCCACGCTACGCATCCCGGCCTCGTTCATGATCGGCATCGCCGGCGGCCGCAACACCATCTTCCTGACCACCGCGCTGATGATCCTGCCCTGTGTCGGCGCCTACGTCGCGCTCCAGGACATGAACACCCCGTTGTGGGAATTCCAGCTCTACGCCTTCCTGTCCGGCATCGGCGGCGGCAACTTCGCCAACTCGATGAGCAACATCTCCAACTTCTTCCCCAAGCGCCAGCAGGGCCTCGCGCTCGGCCTCAACGCCGGCCTGGGCAACTTCGGCGTCACCACCATGCAGATCCTGATCCCGCTGGTGATGACGGCGGCGGTCTTCGGCTCCCTGGCGGGCGACCCCATGCCGCTGGAGCGTTCCAGCGGCACCCTGATCGGCCGCATCGAGGCCGGCACCGACACCTGGATCCAGAACGCCGCCCTGCTCTGGGCACTACTACTGATCCCGGCCAGCGTGGCGGCCTGGTGGGGCATGAACAACCTGCGCAGCGTTACCCCAGAGCCCGGCCATCCGCTGGCCGCCTTCGGCAAGATCCTGGGGCTGTACGCCGTCGGTCTGCTGGCGGCGGCGATCGGCCTGTATCTCTACCTGCCGGAGCCGGTGGGTCTCGACCTGCTCAACATGTGGCTCGCGTTGCCGCTGATCATCGTGCTCACGCTGGTGCTGATGCGGCTGATCCCCGGCGGTATCCAGGCCAGCCTGAAGAAGCAGTTCGCGATCTTCGGCGAGCGGCACACCTGGTCGATGACCGTGCTCTACATCGCCACCTTCGGCTCCTTCATCGGCTTCTCCGCCGCCCTGCCCCTGTCGATCGAGGTGATCTTCGGCTACATGGCGCAAACCGGGGCCGACGGCACGGTCGAGCGGGTCGCCAATCCCGACGGCCCCAGCGCCCTGACCTACGCCTGGATCGGGCCCTTCATCGGCGCCCTGATCCGCCCGGTCGGCGGCTGGATATCGGACAAGGTCGGCGGCTCCATCGTGACCCAGCTTATCTCGGCCGTCATGGTGGTCTCCTCGGTCGCGGTCGGTTACGTGATGATGCTGGCCTACGGTTCGGCATCGCCCCAGGACTACTTCTGGCCCTTCCTGCTGCTGTTCATGCTGATCTTCGCGGCATCGGGCATCGGTAACGGCTCCACGTTCCGCACCATCGGCGTGATCTTCGACAAGACCAAGAAGGGGCCCGTGCTGGGCTGGACCTCCGCGGTCGCCGCCTACGGCGCCTTCATCGCCCCGCGGGTGATGGGCGACCAGATCCAGGCCGGCAACCCCGAATACGCCATGTACGGCTTCGCCGCCTTCTACGCCGTCTGCCTGGCGGTGAACTGGTGGTTCTACCTCCGCCGCAACGCCTACATCCGCAACCCATGAACATATCCCGTCGCATCCAAGGCATGCCGTGCGGGACCACCGGTCCGGACACCGGCGGTCCCGGCACGCCGTCCCCAGGAGCTTAGCCATGAGTCACTTTCTCGATCGCCTGACGTACTTCAAGCGCACCCGCGACGAGTTCGCGGACGGCCACGGCCGCACGACCGACGAGGACCGGTCCTGGGAGAAGGCCTACCGCCAGCGCTGGCAGCACGACAAGATCGTGCGCTCCACGCACGGCGTGAACTGCACCGGCGCCTGCTCCTGGAAGATCTACGTCAAGGACGGCCTGGTCACCTGGGAGACCCAGCAGACGGACTATCCGCGCACGCGGCCCGACCTGCCCAACCACGAGCCGCGGGGCTGTCCGCGCGGCGCCAGCTACTCCTGGTACATCTACAGCGCCGCGCGCCTGAAGTACCCCATGGTGCGGGGCACCCTGCTGGAGCTGTGGCGCCGGGCGCGCGCCGAGCACGCCGATCCCGTGGATGCCTGGGCGGCGATCGTCGGCGACGAGGACAAGCGCCGCAGTTACCAGAAGCGCCGCGGCCTGGGCGGGCTGGTGCGGGCCGATTGGAACGAGGTCAACGAACTCATCGCCGCCGCCAACGCTCACACCGTCGAGCGCTGGGGGCCGGACCGCATCGCCGGCTTCTCGCCGATCCCGGCGATGTCGATGGTGTCCTACGCCGCCGGCACCCGCTACCTGTCGCTGATCGGCGGCGTCTGCCTGTCCTTCTACGACTGGTACTGCGACCTGCCGCCGTCCTCGCCCATGACCTGGGGCGAGCAGACCGACGTGCCGGAGTCGGCCGACTGGTACAACAGCAAGTTCATCATGATGTGGGGCTCCAACGTGCCGCAGACGCGCACGCCGGACGCCCATTTCATGACCGAGGCCCGCTACAACGGCACCAAGATCGTGGTCTGCTCGCCGGACTACGCCGAGGCCACCAAGTTCGCCGATCTCTGGCTGTCGCCCAAGCAGGGCACGGACGCGGCCCTGTCCATGGCCCTGGGCCACGTCATCCTCAAGGAATTCCACGTCGACAACCCGACGCCGTACTTCCGCGACTACTGCCGCCAGTACACCGACATGCCCATGCTGGTGCGGCTGGACGAACACGCCAGCGGCCTGGTACCGGGCCGGCTGCTGCGGGCCAGCGAGCTGCCGGACGGCGACTCGCTCAAGAACGGCGACTGGAAGACCCTGGTCTGGGACGAGGGCGCGGACGCGCCGGTGGTCCCGCAGGGCACCATCGGCTCGCGCTGGGACGAGAGCGGCCGCTGGAACCTGGAGCAGAAGGCCGAGACCACGGGCGGCGACATCGAACCGCGCCTGTCGCTGAAGGATCACGCCGACGACATCGCCACCGTCGGCTTCCCCTACTTCGGCGGCGTCGAGCACGAGCAGTTCGATCACAACGAGCAGCAGGAGGTGCTGCACCGCAAGGTGCCGGTCAAGCACCTCCGGCTTGCCGACGGCGGCACCGTCGCCGTGGCCACGGTGTTCGACCTGATGGTCGCCCACTACGGCGTGGATCGCGGCTTCGAGGGCGACACCTGCGCGACCTCCTACGAGGACGACGTGCCCTACACGCCCAAGTGGCAGGAGGCGATCACCAGCGTCCCCGCCGATCACGTGGCCCGGGTCGCGCGCGAGTTCGCGGACAACGCCGCCAAGACGCAGGGCAAGTCCATGGTGATCCTCGGCGCCGGCCTGAACCACTGGTACCACATGGACATGAACTACCGCGGCATCATCAACATGCTGGTGATGTGCGGCTGCATCGGCCAGAGCGGCGGCGGCTGGGCGCACTACGTGGGCCAGGAGAAGCTGCGGCCGCAGACCGGCTGGCTGCCGGTGGCCTTCGCCCTCGACTGGGCGCGCCCGCCGCGGCACATGAACGGCACCTCCTACTGGTACGCCCATACCGACCAGTGGCGCTACGAGAAGCTCGCCATCGACGAGATCCTCTCGCCTCTCGCGGACAAGGACGACTGGCCCGGCAGCCTGATCGACTACAACGTGCGCGCCGAGCGCATGGGCTGGCTGCCCTCGGCGCCGCAGCTCAACCGCAACCCATTGCAGGTCGCCCGCGAGGCGGTGGCCGCCGGCAAGGACATCAAGGAGTACGTGGTCGAGCAGCTCAAGTCCGGCGACCTGCGGCTGGCCTGCGAGGACCCGGACGCGCCGGAGAACTTCCCGCGCAACCTGTTCGTCTGGCGCTCCAACCTGATGGGTTCCTCCGGCAAGGGGCACGAGTATTTCCTCAAGCACCTGCTGGGCACGGACGACGGCGTCCAGGGCAAGGACCTGGGCGACCCGGGCGAGCAGCGGGCCGAGGAGGTCGTCTGGCACGAGCAGGCCCCGGAGGGCAAGCTCGACCTGCTGGTGACCCTGGACTTCCGCATGTCCACCACCTGCCTGTACTCGGACGTGGTGCTGCCCACCGCCACCTGGTACGAGAAGAACGACCTCAACACCTCGGACATGCATCCCTTCATCCACCCGCTGTCCGAGGCGGTGAACCCGGCCTGGGAGTCGCGCTCCGACTGGGACATCTTCAAGGGCATCGCCAGGAAGTTCTCCGAGGTCGCCGACGGCCGACTCGGCGTGGAGACCGACATCGTCACCCTGCCCCTGCTGCACGACACCCCGGCGGAGCTGGGTCAGCCGTTCGGCGTGGCCGAGTGGAAGAAGGGCGAGTGCGAGCCGGTGCCGGGCAAGACCATGCCCAACATCCTCACGGTGGAACGCGACTACCCCGCGACCTACGAACGGTTCACCTCGATCGGCCCGCTGCTGGACAAGCTCGGCAACGGCGGCAAGGGCATCTCCTGGGACACCGGACACGAGGTGGAATACCTGGGCAAGCTCAACGGCCGCCACGTCGCCGAGGGCGCCCATCACGACCGGCCGCGCCTGGAGACCGCGATCGACGCCTGCGAGGCGATCATGTCCCTGGCGCCGGAGACCAACGGCGAGGTCGCGGTCAAGGCCTGGAACGCGCTCTCCAGGTTCACCGGCCGCGAGCACGCGCACCTGGCCGAGAACAAGGAAGAGGAGAAGATCCGCTTCCGCGACATCCAGGCGCAGCCGCGCAAGATCATCTCGTCGCCGACCTGGTCCGGCATCGAGTCCGAGAAGGTCTGCTACAACGCCGGCTGGACCAACGTCCACGAGTTGATCCCCTGGCGCACGCTGACCGGCCGCCAGCAGTTCTACCAGGACCATGAGTGGATGCGCGGCTTCGGCGAGGGCTTTGTCGCCTACCGGCCGCCGGTCAACACCAAGACCTGGAAGGAGATCATCGGGACCAAGCCCAACGGCAACCCGGAGATCGTGCTCAACTGGATCACCCCGCACCAGAAGTGGGGCATCCACAGCACCTACAGCGACAACCTGCTGATGCTGACCCTGTCGCGCGGCGGCCCCATCGTCTGGATCTCCGAGACCGACGCGGCCAAGGCCGGGGTCGAGGACAACGACTGGATCGAGGTCTTCAACGTCAACGGCGCCGTGGTCGCCCGCGCGGTGGTCTCGCAGCGGGTTCGCGAGGGCATGGCGATGATGTACCACGCCCAGGAACGCATCGTGAACACGCCCGGCTCCGAGATCACCGGCAACCGCGGCGGCATCCACAACTCGGTGACCCGGGCGGTGGTCAAGCCGACCCACATGATCGGCGGCTACGCCCAGCAGAGCTACGGCTTCAACTACTACGGCACCGTCGGCTCCAACCGCGACGAGTTCGTCGTGCTCCGCAAGATGGATCGCGTCGACTGGCTGGAAGGGGACGACGAGTCAATTCTCCAGCAGGAGTACGTCCGATGAGACCTCCGCCTAACTACTACGCTCGACATCTCGGCCGCCGGCGGTGCTCCCCCACAGTGCATAAGCCCTCACGTATTGGCGCATACGCCGCGCTTACCGCGCGCCGGCGGCGGCCAACCTGTCTTCGCTCGCTACGTTATGCGGAGGTCTCGACATGAAAATCAGAGCGCAAATCGGCAAAGTCCTCAACCTCGACAAGTGCATCGGCTGCCACACCTGCTCGGTGACCTGCAAGAACGTGTGGACCTCGCGCGAGGGCGCGGAGTACATGTGGTTCAACAACGTCGAGACCAAGCCCGGCGTCGGCTATCCCAAGGACTGGGAGAACCAGGACCGCTGGCAGGGCGGCTGGGTGCGCACCAACGGCGGCGACATCCGGCCCCGGCAGGGCGGCAAGTGGCGGTTGCTGGCGAAGATCTTCGCCAACCCCCACCTGCCCGAGATCGACGACTACTACGAGCCGTTCAACTTCGACTACCAGCGCCTGCACAACGCCGGCCCGTCCAAGGCCCAGCCCACGGCCAAGCCCTATTCGGCGATCACCGGCAAGCCCATGGAGAAGATCGAGTGGGGGCCGAACTGGGAGGAGATCCTGGGCGGCGAGTTCGCCAAGCGCAAGCGCGACTACAACTTCGAGAACGTGCAGAAGGAGATCTACGGGCAGTTCGAGCACACCTTCATGATGTACCTGCCCCGGCTGTGCGAGCACTGCCTGAATCCGAGCTGCGTGGCGAGCTGCCCCTCGGGCGCGATCTACAAGCGCGAGGAGGACGGCATCGTCCTGATCGACCAGGACAAGTGCCGCGGCTGGCGCATGTGCATCTCCGGCTGCCCGTACAAGAAGATCTACTACAACTGGCAGTCCGGCAAATCCGAGAAGTGCACCTTCTGCTATCCCCGCATCGAGTCGGGCGAACCGACCGTGTGCTCCGAGACCTGCGTCGGCCGCATCCGCTACCTGGGCGTGCTGCTGTACGACGCCGACCGCATCAAGGAAGCGGCGAGCGTGCCCAACGAGGAGGACCTGTACGAGGCCCAGCTCGATATCTTCCTGGATCCGCACGACCCGGAGGTGATCCGCCAGGCGCGCGCCGACGGCGTGCCGGACTCCTGGATCGAGGCCGCGCAGCGCTCGCCGGTCTACAAGATGGCGGTGGACTGGAAGGTCGCCTTCCCGCTGCACCCCGAGTACCGCACCCTGCCCATGGTCTGGTACGTGCCGCCGCTGTCGCCGGTGCAGGCCGCGGCCGACGCCGGCAAGGTCGGCTGGCACGGCCTGATCCCGGACGTCGAATCGCTGCGCATCCCGGTCAAGTACCTGGCCAACATGCTCACCGGCGGCGACGAGCGCCCGGTGACCCACGCCCTGCGGCGGCTCCTGGCGATGCGCGTGTTCAAGCGCTCGCAGACGGTCGAGGGCGAGCCGCGCCACGATGTCCTGGAGGAAGTGGGCCTGAACGAAACCCTGCTCGAGGACATGTACCAGACCATGGCGATCGCCAACTACGAGGACCGGTTCGTGATCCCCACCAACCACCGCGAGCTGGGCACGCCGGACCCGTACGGCGAGCGCAGCGGTTGCGGCTTCAGCTTCGGCGACGGCTGCCACACCCACGGCGTGACCCGCACCAACCTGTTCGGGAGCAAGAGCCCGCGCCAGCGCGAACACGAGCCGGCACCGGCCGAGGAGGCCCGCAAATGACCGTGGGCACGCCGGCGCAGGACCTCGCTCCGGCCCTGAAGGCCGTGGCACTGTTGTTGGGCTATCCGGACACGGCGCTGCGGGCGCACGTCCGCGAACTCGAGGGCGTGCTGGCGGCACGGCCCGAGCTCGACGCCGACGACCGCCGGGCCCTGGCCGACTGCGTCGCCTGGCTGGCCGACAGCGACCTGCTGGAGACCCAGGCCGCCTTCGTCGAGACCTTCGATCGCAGCAAGAAGGTATCGCTGTACCTGTTCGAGCATGTCTACGGCGAATCGCGCGACCGCGGGCCCGCCATGATCGAGCTGTCGAACGCCTACCGCGAGCACGGCCTGGCCATCGACTGCCGGGAACTGCCGGATTACCTGCCCATGTTCCTGGAGTTCACCGCCCTGCTGCCCGAGAGCGAGGCGCGAGCCTGGCTGGCGGATACCGGCCATATCCTCCAGCGCATCCACGTCCGTCTCGCCGAGCGGGGCAGCCGCCACGCCGCGCCGTTCCGGGTGCTGCTGCGGCTGCTGGACGTCGATCCCATGCCCGAGGCCTTGACCAGGATGGCCTCCGAGGAACAGCGCGACGACACCCCCGCGGCGCTGGACCGGGTGTGGCAGGAAGCGCCGGTGACCTTCGGGCCCGACGAACCGCAGACCGATTGCGGCGCCACCCGACAATACCCGACCGAACGGCCGGCCGCGCGTCCGGACCACTAGGGAGAACGAGACCATGGATTACCTGAACCAACTGCTTTTCCAGTTCTACCCGTACGTCGCCGGCACCGTGTTCCTGCTGGGCAGCCTCGTGCGCTTCGACATGAGCCAGTACACCTGGAAGACCAACTCCAGCCAGCTTCTGGACAATTCCCCGCGCTTCCAGATCGGCAGCCTGCTGTTCCATGTGGGCGTGATCTTCCTGTTCTTCGGCCACCTGATCGGCCTGCTCATGCCGCACTGGCTGTATCCCTACCTGGGGCTCACCGCCGGCAGCAAGCAGATCCTGGCCATGGTCTCGGGCGGCATCGCGGGCACCCTCGCGATCGTGGGCGCCACCATCCTGCTGCACCGGCGGCTGTTCCATCCCAAGGTGCGGGCCCACTCGACCCGAATGGACATCTTCATCCTGCTGCTGCTCTACGCGCAGCTCGTGCTCGGCCTGTTCACCATCCCCGTGTCCTACCAGCACCTGGACGGCTCGGTGATGCTGGTGCTGGGCGAATGGGCGCAGCACATCGTGACCTTCCGCCCGGGCGCCGCGGATTTCGTGGCCAACGTGCACTGGGTCTACAAGCTGCACATCTTCCTGGGCGTGACCACCTTCCTGGTGTTCCCGTTCACGCGCCTGGTGCACATCTGGAGCGCGCCGCTGACCTACGTCACGCGCCAGTACCAAGTGGTCCGCCAGCGCCGGGTCTGATGCCGAACGCTCAAGGCAAGCCATTCGTGAGATACAACGCTTGAGGAAACGACCGTGACAATGCCCCTGGTCAACCGCGTGCTCATCCCCGAGGAGCAGATCAACCTGGAATCGGGCTACGTCGAGACCGGCACGATCGACGAGAAGCGCGCCGAGGCCACACGCCGCCTGGCGGTGCGCGAGCTGCTGCGCCAGCGCGCCAAGCAGATCGGCATCGAGACGCAGGACCGGCTGGACGCCGCCATCGACGAGCTGCTCGACCGCGAGGTGCCCGTGCCCGAGGCCGACGAGGCCGCCTGCCGGCGCTACTTCGAGTCCAACCGCGACCGCTTCCGCTCCCCGCGCGAGATCGAGATGCGCCACATCCTCCTGGCCGCGGCCCCCGACGATGCCGAGGGGCGCACGGCGGCCCGCGACCGGGCCGATGAACTGGTGGCGGCGCTGCAGGCCGACCCGGACCGCTTCGACGAGCTGGCCGCGGCGCATTCGCGCTGCCCCTCCGCCGAGCGCGGCGGCCACCTGGGCCTCGTCGGCCGCGGCCAGACCGTGCCCGAGCTGGAGAACGTGGTCCTGCGGCTGCCGGCGGGCCTGGCCGAGCGCCCGATCGAGACCCGTTACGGCTTCCACGTGGTCGAGGTCCTGGCGCGGTCGGGCGGCGAGCCTTTGGACTATGACGACGTACGCCTTATGATCGCCGACTACCTGCGGGAACGCTCCTGGCGCCGCGCCGTGAGCCAGTACCTGCAGGTCCTGATCGCCGATGCCGAGATCTCCGGCATCGACCTGGAGGCCGACGCAAGTCCGCTGATGCAATGAATTCACCGACCCCGCAAATCGAGAGCTTCGACGACCTGGTGGCCATGGCCGCCGACGAGCCGGAGCCGGCCAAGCTCCTGGTGGTCCTGGTGGGCGTGGAGCCGGTGTTCCACCGCCGGCCCGACGGCACCGAGGTCCCGGCCGAGAACGAGGGCAGCCTGACCCCGATGATGGTCCGCGACCTGCTGCTGAGCCCGGAGCTCCGTCTGGACGACGTGGTCGCGGCCGCCGACGAGACCCGGCAGCCCTGGCAGTTCCTGATGCTGGCGGTGCTGGCCGGCCGCGACGGCCGCGCGCCCGGCCGCGACGAATGCGACACCCATCTCAAGCGCATGGCCAAGGCCATCCTCACCGGCGGCGACCTGAGCCGTTTCGCCTGCTTCGACCGCGAGGGCCAGCCGATCCGTATCGAGAACCCGCTGCTATGAGCGGCGCCCTCAGCGTGACCGAGGCCCGCGAGCGGCTGCTCGCCGGGCTCGCCCGGGCGGACACGGGCAGCGAACGGCTGCCCCTGGAGGAGACCCTCGATCGCATCCTGGCCCACGACCTGGTCGCACCGGTGTCGGTGCCCGCGTGGGACAACAGCGCGATGGACGGCTACGCCGTGCGCGCGGCGGACGTGGCCGCCGACGGCGGCACCGAGCTGGCGGTATCGCAGCGCATCCCCGCGGGCGTCGGCCCGGTACCCCTGCGTTCCGGCACCGCCGCCCGCATCTTCACCGGCGCACCGGTGCCCGAGGGCGCCGACACGGTGATCATGCAGGAGGACTGCACGGAGACCGGGGATAGTGTGCGTATCGATCGTTTTCCCGGCGCCGGCGCCAACATCCGCGCCGCGGGCGAGGACATCCGCGCGGGTGATGTCGTGATCCCGGCCGGCCGCCGGCTACGGCCGCAGGACCTCGGCCTGGCGGCCTCGGTCGGCGCCGACGCCCTCGACGTCGGACGCCGCCTGCGGGTGGCCGTACTCGCCACCGGCGACGAGCTGGTGCCGCCCGGTCAGCCGCTGCCGCCCGGCGGCATCTACAACTCCAACGCCCCGCTGGCCGCCGCCCTGCTGCGGCGCCTGGGCTGCGAGCCCCTGCCGCCCGAACGGGTCGCGGACACCCCGGAGGCCACGCGCGAGGCCCTGACGCGGGCGGCCGCGGCGGCCGACCTCGTACTGACCAGCGGCGGCGTCTCCGTGGGCGACGAGGATCACGTGAAGGCGGCGGTGGAAGCACTCGGGCGCCTGGACCTCTGGAAGGTGGCGATGAAGCCGGGCAAGCCCCTGGCCATCGGCCGGGTCGCGGAGACGCCGTTCCTGGGACTGCCGGGCAACCCGGTGTCGCTATTCGCGACCTTCCTGCTGTTCGCGGCGCCCGCCATCCGGCGCATGCAGGGCCGGGACACCCTCCTGGCGACCCCCGTGCCGGTGCCCGCCGGCTTCGAGCGCGACCGCCCCGGCAAGCGCGACGAATTCCTCCGGGTGCGGGTGGAAAACGGCCGGCTCGCCGCCTATCCCAGCCAGGGCTCGGGCGTGCTCAGCTCCGCGGCCTGGGCGCACGGCCTGGCCCACGTGCCGGCCGGGACCCGGGTGGCGGCCGGCATGCCGCTGGACTATTACGCCATGGACAGCCTCCTGGCCTGACCGAGACAAAGGCATCCCCATGTCCCGACAATGCAGCGACAAGCCCTTCCGCCCCCTGAAGATGGCCGTGCTCACGGTCTCCGACTCGCGCACCGCCGCGAACGACACCTCGGGGGACCTGCTCGTGGAACGCCTGAACGGTGCCGGCCACGAACTGGCGGACCGGCGCCTGGAACGCGACGACATCTACCGCCTGCGGGCGGTGGTGTCGGCCTGGATCGACGATCCGGGGGTGGAGTGCGTGCTGGTCACCGGCGGCACCGGGATCACCGGCCGGGACAACACGCCCGAGGCCCTGGAACCGCTGCTGGACCGCGACATCCCCGGCTTCGGCGAACTGTTCCGGTATTACTCGCTGGAGGAGATCGGGACCTCGACAATCCAGTCCCGCGCCTTCGCCGGCACCGCCAACGCCACCCTGATCTTCGGGATGCCCGGCTCCACGGGCGCCTGCGCCACGGCCTGGGACCGCATCCTGGGGGCGCAGCTCGACAGCCGCACCCAACCCTGCAATTTCGTCTCCCTGATCCCCAGGCTGGACGAGCGCTGAGTCCGTCCGGCGGCCGCCGTCAGCCGTGACGGCCGGCGGCCGCGTCACCCTCGGCGGAACTGGTCACGGTACCCTGCGCGGCGTGCCCGTTGGCGGCGATCGTGGGGGTGCTCAGAGCCGCCGTGATCATCAGCGCGATGACCATGAGGAGCGAGACGAGCAGCGGCAGCAGGCGCAGTTTGGCGGTCATTTTCCTCTTCCCGTGGTGGTGGGTGTTCGCTTCACGTAATCAAGATATCCGGACGGGCCCGTCGGCTCCTTGACCTGCATCAAGGACACCGCATACCCGCAGGCGCGACGCTGGTGACGCATCATGAGCGACGCGAACGACAAGCCCGCAGCCGCCCGCAGCCGGACCGCCCTGGCACGGCTTCGTTATGGCGGAATCCATTTGCAGGAGGACCGCGACGCGCGCCGCGGACCCGGTCCGCGACGCTGGCGGTGCATGCTGCGGCTCAAGCTTCCCTGCGGTCGCCTCGATGCCGAGCGCTATCTCGGATTGATCGAGGTGGCGGCGTGGTTCACGCCGACGGGCGACTTGCGTCTGACCGGGGGCCGTAATGTCGAATTGCACGGTATCGACCCGGCGGACGTCCCGGCGGCGATCGCGGCCCTGCGCCGGGCCGGACTCGCGCTCGGCTGCGACGCGAGCGGGCTGGAGTATAACGTATCCGGGCCCGTGCCGCGAGCCGGAAACGCCCGTCTGCAGGTGGCTGCGGGCCTCGCGGAGCGCCTCTGCGACAAGCTTTACCCGACCCCGGACTCGTCCCTGCCGGCACGCGTCGCCGCCTGTCTCGACGATCCGGACGCGGCCGCCGACCTGCCGGCACACCCGCCGCGCAAATTCACCGTCGGCGTCGCCCTGCCCGAGGACAATTCCGGCGATCTGCTGGGCCAGGACCTGGGCCTCCTGCTGGACCGCGACCACGACGGTATCTGGTACGCGTCCGTCTATGCCGGCGGCGGCATGAGCCTGTACCGGGGCTACGCCGACAGCTTCGCGACCCCCGCCATGTTGCTGGGCCGTGTGCCGCTGTCCGCGGCCGAGGCCACCGTGGACGCCGCCGTGGCCCTGGTACGCGATGCCGTCGATCCGACCGACGCCCGTCGCTGCCGGCTGAAGTACCTGCTGGCCGAGCGCGGCGGCACCTGGGTCCGGAGGCGGCTGCGCGAATACGTGGACCTGGGCGTCGCCGGGGACGGCCCGAGGCCCGCACTGAAATCCCCCGACCTGCGCGGCATCAGTCGCGGGGACGACGGCCGCCACAGCCTTTGCGTGGCCGTGCCCGGCGGCCGCCTGGCCGCCGCCAATCCCGGACGCGGCATCGCCGAGGCGGTCACCGCCCTGCGGCCGGACCTCGCCCTGACCCCCGACCAGAACCTGCTGCTCACCGGTCTCGACGCGCCGGCCCTGGGCCGGGCGCGACGCCTGCTGGCCCGTCATGGCGCGGCACCGCCGGACCCGGCGGCGGAACCGGTGCACGCGGTCACCTGCACGGGACCGCCGCATTGCCGCCGCGCCCTGTGCGAGTCCCAGCGCGCGCTCGCCGGCCTCACGGCCGAGCTGGAACGGGTGCTCGCCGAGACCGGGCGCGCCGGCGCCGCGCTCGATCTGCGTTTGGCCGCCTGCCCCATCGGCTGCGTCCGACCGTACTCCGCGGAGATCGGGGTGGTGGGCGTGCGCCGCGGGCGCTACGACGTATTCCTGGGCGGCGACGCCGGCCAGGGGCGCCTGGGCGACCTGTACGTTTCCCGGATCCGGCCGGAGGACATCGTGCCGGCGCTACGGCCGCTGTTGCTGGACTGGGCGCGCCGCGGCGGCGCGAACGAGGGCTTCGGCGCCTATTACCGGCGGCGGTTCCATCGCCGGCCGCGCGCCCGCCGCCTCACCGGCGAATTCCCCGCGCCCGCGGTCTCGCGGGTACTCGCCGACATCCTGGAAACGACCGATACAGGCGACGCGCCGAATTGACACGGATCAAGGCCAGGTCCCGCCGCGCGTATTAGAAAAGGGACCATGTCCGTTAACACACTCACGACCATGGAGAACGATCCGGGGCATGCGCGGCCGGCGGCTCTGTCGCCGCGCGCCCGGGTACGCTTCGAGGCCCTGCAACACACCCTCGTACCCTCCAGCGCCGCGTTCGACGTCCGGGAGCGAACCGCCGCGCTCGCCCTGGTGGCGCGCGCGCTGTCCCGCCAACCGGCGGCGGTGCGCCGACAGCTCGCGCTGCTGCTGGCCGCGATCGACGGCTACTGCCTGCTGCGTCACGGGCGCGTCTTCCGTCGCCTGGACGCCGCCCGCCGACGGCGGACGCTGGAGCGGCTGTCGACGGCACGCTGGTCGGGCCGTCTGCGTCAGGGTATCGAGGGACTGACCGTGCTGGCCCGTCTCGGCGTCTACGGCCAGACGGCGCTGCACCCGCACCTGGGCTATCGGCTGCGGGAGGTGCCGCGTGACTGACGCCCGCACGCACACGGTCGACGTCGATATCGCCATCGTGGGCTCGGGCGCCGGCGGCGGCACCGTGGCCGCGGCGCTGGCACCGCTGTGCCGCGACGGCCTGCGCGTGGCCCTGTTCGAGGAGGGCGGCCGCTTCGGCGCCGCCGACAACACCCGCCGCGAGATGGAGATGGTCGACCGCTACTACCTCGACGGCGGCGGCATCCGTACCGTCTCGGGCGAGATATCGCTGGCGGCGGCGCGCGGCGTCGGCGGCTCCACCAACGTCTACACCGGCGTCACCTTCGAGCCCCCGCCCGCGGTCCTGGACAAGTGGGCCGTACCGGGGCTGGATGCCGCCGACCTCGCGCCGCGCCTGGCGCGCTACGCGCGCCAGAACGGCGTCCACTACCACGACGACGCCGAGATCAACCGCAACAACCGGCTGTTCCTGGCCGGCTGCCACCGTCTCGGCTGGGACGTCCGCAAGTTCCCGGTGAATACCCGCGGCTGCGTCGGCCTCAACACCTGCAACCTGGGCTGCGCCGTGCTCGCCAAGCAGGGCACCGCCCGGGTCCAGATCCCGGCCGCCGAGCACGCCGGCGTCGCGGTCTATCCGCACTGCCGGATCGAACGCATCGGGGACGGCGTGCTGCACGGGCGGGCGGACGCGGGCGGCCCCCTGCCCGCGGGGCCGGTACGCATCCGCGCGCGCCGCATCGTGCTCGCCGGCGGCACCCTGAACACCCCCGCCCTGCTGATGCGCAGCCACCGGCACTGGCGACGCCGCTGGCCGGCCCTGGGGCGCTATTTCACCTGCCATCCGGCGCTGACACTGGTCGCCGAGCACCGGGGTGCGGTGAACGGCTCGCTGGGTCACCCCAAGAGCTACTACTGCGACCGCTTCGCCGCCCGGGGCCGGTTCCTGCTGGAGACCTGCTTCTATCCGCCCTTCGCCACGGCGCGCAATCTCGTCGGCCTGGGTCCGGAGCCGGACGCGCTGATGGCGCGCATGGATCGCCAACAGCAAATCCTGGCGCTGCTGCTCGACCGCGCCCGGCCGGACAACCGCATCGAGCTGGACCGCGCCGGTCGCACGCGGGTCCACTACCGCGTGGACGACGACCTCCGCCGCACCATGGCCGAGGCGATCCGGGCCGCGGGCCGGCTATTCTTCGCGGCGGGGGCGGTACGCGCCCACCTGCCGGGGGCGCCGAACTTCTTCACCCATCGCCGCGACGCCGACAGGCTGGTCTCCCGGATACGCCCGGACCGCCTCGCGGCGGGCCGCGTCGTCCTGAGCGCCGCTCACCTGATGGGCGGCTGCCGCATGGGCGCCGACCCCGCCACCTCGGTGACCGACCCTCGGGGGCGCGTGCGCGGCCTGCCGGGCGTGTACGTGGCGGATGCCAGCCTGTTCCCGGACTCGGTCGAAGTGAACCCCTATCTCACGGTCATGGCTCTCGCGGACCGGGTCGCCGAAGCGGTCCGTCACGACCTCGACACCGGGCGGGTCCGCGCGGAGGCGGCGGCATGACCCCGGCGCCGGAGAACACGGACGTGGTGATCGCCGGCGCCGGCCTGGCCGGTCTCGTGACCGCGCACGAGCTGCTGGCGCGGGGCCGCCGGGTCACGGTACTGGACAAGGACCGGGCCGAGCGCTGCGGCGGCCTGGCGCGCGAGGCCTTCGGCGGCATCCTGCTGGCGGGCACCCCGGAGCAGCGCCGCGCGCGAATACGCGACAACCCCGGCCTGGCCCTGCGCGACTGGGAGAGCTACGCCGAGTTCGGCCCCGACGACCACTGGCCGCGGGCCTGGGCCGAGTGCTACTGCGAGACCTCCGTCGAAGCCATCCACCGCTACCTGCACGGCCTCGGTGTCCGCTTCCTGCCGGTCGTCAACTGGCCCGAACGGGGCTGGGACCGGCCCGGCAACTCGGTGCCCCGCTGGCACGTCGTCTGGGGCCTGGGCGGGGAGATCGTCACGCGCCTGCGACAGGCGCTGGCCGAACACCCGCGTGCCGACCGTCTCGACCTGCGCTTCGGCCACGACGTCACCGGCCTGGATACCGAGAACGGCCGGGTGGTCGGCCTGCACGGCGTGCGCGAGGACGACGGCACGGACTTCCGGCTGCGCGCCGAGCACGTCGTGATCGCGGCCGGCGGCATCTGCGGCGGCGACCTGTCGCGGGTCCGCGCCCACTGGCACCGGCCCTGGGGGACACCGCCCGCGAAGCTGCTCAACGGCGGCCACATCCACGGCGACGGCCGCCTGCACGAGGCCGCCGCCGGCGCCGGCGCCCGCCTGACCCACCTCGACCGCCACTGGCACTACGCCGCCGGCGTGCACCACCCGCGGCGGCTGCGCCCCGACGACGGCCTGAGCCTGGTGCCGCCGCGCTCGGCCCTGTGGCTGGACGCCCGCGGCCGCCGCGTCGGCCCGCCGCCGTTGGTCGCCAACACCGATACCCGGCACCTGGTCGAGACCGTGCTCGGCCTGCCCGGCCAGTATTCCTGGCTGGTGATGAACCGGCGCATCGCCCGGCGCGAGCTGGCGGTCTCCGGTTACGACTTCATGGACGCCTTCCGCAACAAACGACGGATCAAGCTGCTGCGGCAGGCCTTGTTCGGCAACGACGAACTGCTCGCGCGGCTGCTGGCCGAATGCCCCGAGGATCTCGTCGCCGCCGACACGCCCGCCGCCCTCGCACGGGCGATGGACGGACGCAATCTCTACGGCCTGCGGGTGGACGCCGAAGGCATGCTCGCCGACATCCGCGCCTACGACGACGAGATCGGGCGCGGTCCGCGCTTCTTCAACGACCCGCAGTTGCGCCGGATCGCCCAGGCGCGCGCCTACCGCGGCGACCGGCTGCGCACCTGCCGCTTCCAGGCGATCCTGGACCCGCGCGCCGGCCCGCTGATCGCCGTGCGCGCCTTCATCCTCAGCCGCAAGAGCCTCGGCGGCATCCAGACCGACCTCGACTGCCGCGTCCTGGCCGAAAGCGGCGCGCCGGTGCCCGGCCTCTACGCGGTGGGCGAGGCGGCCGGCTTCGGCGGCGGCGGCATCAACGGCAAGCGTTCCCTGGAAGGCACCTTCCTGGGCGGCTGCATCCTCACCGGGCGCAGGCTCGGACAACACCTCGGCGGAGGGATCGCGACATGACCGAACAAGCACCCCGCATCGACACGAACACCGCATCGATTCCCCTCAACGGCCGCCGCAGCGGCGCCTGGCTGGCGCGCTACGCGCTCGAACGGCTGCCGGTGAGCCACACCTTCGGCATCCCCGGCGTGCACAACACCGAGCTCTACGACGAACTCGGCCAGTCCGAGCGCATCCAGCCCGTGCTGGTGACGCACGAGGCCGGTGCCGCCTTCATCGCGGACGCCATGAGCCGTACCGGCGGCGGGCGCATCGGGGTGATGCTGATCGTGCCGGCCGCCGGTCTCACGCATGCCATGAGCGGCATCGGCGAGGCCTTCCTGGACGGCATTCCGATGCTGGTGATCTCCGGCGGCGTGCGCACCGACCTGCCCTACCGCTACCAGATCCACGAGCTGGACCAGCTCGGGCTCGCCGCGCACGTGACCAAGCGGGCCCGGCGCGTCGAGCGCCACGACGAGATCGTGCCGACCCTGTTCGAGGCCTACCGCGAGGCGGTGTCGGGCGTGCCGGGGCCGGTGCTGGTGGAGATTCCGGTCAACCTCCAGCTCACCCGCGCGCGGGTGCCCTCGGTACCGGCGTTCGAGGTACCGGCACCGGCGCCGCTGAGCGCGGACGACGAGCGCCGGCTGGACGATGCCGCCGCCCGGCTCGCCGCCGCCGAACGGCCGGGACTGTTCGCGGGCTGGGGCGCCGTCGACGCCGTGGACGATCTCGTGGCCATCGCGGACCGCCTGGGCGCGCCGGTGAGCACCACCCTGCAGGGCCTGAGTGTGTTCCCCGCCGACCATCCCCTGCACACCGGCATGGGCTTCAGCCAGGCGGCGGTGCCGGCGGCCTACAACGCCTTCCGCGATTGCGACTGCCTGCTCGCGGTGGGCACGCGCTTCGCCGAGATCCCTACCGGCAGCTTCGGCTGCGAGGTGCCGGACAACCTGATCCATATCGACATCGACCCGGCCGTGCCCGGCCGCAACTACCCGGCGGCGGTGCCGCTGGCGGCGGACGCGCGGCTCGCCCTGCCGGCCCTGCGGCAACGCCTGGAGAACCTGGGCGACAGGCACGCCAAACGCCGCTCGCGGGCGGCCGAGCGCATCGCCGCGGACAAGCGCGGCTATCGCGAGACCTGGTACCGGCACCGCACCGACCGGGTGAATCCCGCCCGTTTCTTCGACGTCCTGCGCGACCGGCTGGCGCGCGACGCCATCGTGGCCGTGGACGACGGCAACCATACTTTCCTGGCCGCCGAGTTGTGGCCGAATCTGTCGCCGCGCGGCTTCATCTCGCCCACGGACTTCAACTGCATGGGCTACTGCGTGCCGGCGGCGATCGGCGCCAAGCTCGCCAACCCCGAGCGCCAGGTCGTGGGCATCGTCGGCGACGGCGCCTTCCTCATGACCGGGCTGGAACTGCTGACCGCGAGCACGGCCGGCGCGGCGCCGGTGATCTTCGTGTTCCACGACGGGGAACTCTCCCAGATCTCCCAGGGTCAGAAAATCCCGTACAATCGCAAGGTCTGCACCGTGCTCGGCGAATTCCATCCGGACGGGATCGCGCGGGCCACCGGCGCGCACTACCTCGTCATCGGGGACGACGACGCCATCCCCGGCGGTATCGAGGAGGCGCTGCAAACGGCGGCAACCGGACGCCCCGTCGTGGCCGACGTACGCATCGACTACGGCAAGCACACTCGCTTCACGCAGGGCGTGGTGCGCACGGTGCTGAAACGCTTTCCGCTGGGCGACCGGTTCCGATTCGTGGGCCGGGCCCTGGCACGCAGGGTGACGGGATGAGAGACGACGTCAGGAGGGATCGGAGGCGACCGACCAGCTTCGCGGCTATCGTGCGCGAACTGGTACGGGAGCAAATGGACAAGGGCTGCGTGCGCGCCGACGCCATCGCGCAGCGCCTGGACATGAGCCGCTACACCCTCCACCGCCGGCTCAAGCGGGAGAACCAGTCCTTCGCCGCCCTGCTCGACCAGGTCCGGCAGCAGGCGGCGCAGCTCTACGTGGCCGGCACCCAGACCCCCCTGACCGATATCGCCCTGAGGCTCGGCTTCTCCGAGCAAAGCGCCTTCAGCCGCGCCTTCCGCCGCTGGACCGGCCGCAGCCCGTCGCAGTATCGCCTGTCGCGGCGGGCGGCTTCCGGGTAACAAGTTCGGAATCCACTGATTACACCGATTTCACGGATTTCTGTCTGAAACCGGGCGCACGGTCACGCGCCAGTCGCTCCGGCGTCCTTCACGGACGAACGCGGCGACTCCTGACCGCCTGAATCGGCGTCAATCTGTGTAAATCTGTGGATCGCACTTTTCTTTCTGCCGCGCGCTCAGTCGCTGCCGGCGCCCAGGATCAGCGTGGCGTTGGTGCCGCCGAAGCCGAAGCTGTTGCTCATCACGTAGGGCAGGTCCACGTCGTCGCGGCGCTCGCGCACGATCGGGTAGCCCTCGGCCTGGGGATCGAGGTTGTCGATGTTGGCGGAGGGCGTGATGAAGCGCTCCCGCTGCATGATCAGCGAGTAGATCGCCTCGTGCACGCCGGCACCGCCGAGGGCGTGGCCGGTCAGCGGCTTGGTCGACCCCAGCGCCGGCATGTCGTCGCCGAAGACCTCGCGGATCGCCTGCAGCTCGACGATGTCGCCGGCCGGCGTGCTGGTGCCATGGGTGTTGATGTAGCCCACCGGGCCGTCACAGGTCGCCAGCGCCTGGCGCATGCAACGGATCGCACCCTCGCCCGAGGGCGCCACCATGTCGGCACCGTCCGAGGTGGCGCCGTAGCCCGCGATCTCGGCGAGGATCGGCGCCTTGCGCCGCTCGGCGTGCTCCAGCGCCTCCACCACGACGATGCCGCCGCCACCGGAGATCACGAAACCGTCGCGGTCACGGTCGTAGGTCCGCGAGGCCTGTTCCGGGCGGTCGTTGTACTTGCGCGAGAGCGCGCGCATGGCGTCGAACAGCACCGACAGGGTCCAGTGCACCTCCTCGCCGCCGCCGGCGAGCACGATGTCCTGGCGGCCGCTGGCCACCTGCTCGGCGGCATGGCCGATGCAGTGGGCGCTGGTCGCGCAGGCCGAGGTGATGCTGTAGTTGATGCCGGTGATACCGAAGGCCGTGCTCAGCGAGGCGTTGATCGAGCTGCCCATGGTGCGCGGCACCCGGAACGGCCCCACGCCGCGCAGGCCCTTCTCGCGCTGGGCGTCGATCGCCTCCATCACCTGCGAGGTCGAGGCGCCGCCGGAGCCGGTGATCAGGCCGGTGCGCTCGCTGCGCAGATCGGCGTCGGTCAGCCGCGCGCCCTCGATGGCCTCGAGCGCGGCCAGATAGCTGTAGGCCGAGGCCGGCGACATGAAGCGATACAGCTTGCGGTCGATGTGCTCGGCCGGGTCCAGCCGGATCTGGCCGCAGACGTGGCTGCTGAGCCCGGCGGCCTCGGCCTCCTCGGAATAGCCGATCCCGGAGCGGACCGTCCGCAGGGAGTCGGTGACCTCGGCGACATCGTTGCCGAGGCTGGAAACGATGCCCATGCCGGTGATGACGACGGGTCGCATAATGCGTTTGCTCCTCGTGCTCTTGGGTGACGCGCGGTCTTCAGAAGCCTTCGGTGCTCTGGAACAGGCCGACACGCAGTCCCTGGGCGGAATAGATCTCGCGCCCGTCCACCGAGACCGTGCCGTCGGCGATGCCCATGACCAGCTTGCGGTTGATCACGCGCTTGATGTCGAGGTGGTAGCGGACCAGCTTGGCGTCCGGCAGGACCTGGCCGAAGAACTTGACCTCGCCCGCGCCCAGCGCGCGGCCGCGGCCCTTGCCGCCGCTCCAGGCCAGATAGAACCCCAGCATCTGCCAGAGCGCGTCCAGCCCCAGGCAGCCCGGCATGACCGGATCACCGGGGAAATGCACCCGGAAGAACCACAGGTCGGGCCGGATATCGAGCTCGGCATCCAGCTCGCCGCGGCCGTACTTGCCGCCGCTGTCGCTGACGTGGGTGACCCGGTCCACCATCAACATCTCGTCGATGGGGATGCGCATGTCCGGGCCGAAGAGCTCGCCACGGCCGCAGGCCTCGAGTTCCTCGCGCGAATAGCTGGTCTGTCTGTCCGTCAACTTCCGTTCCACACCATGTTCGGGAGCCCTAGAGTATCCCAAGAGCCGGCCGGCGGGTCTTGACCCTCCGTGGCAGGTCTTGATCGGCGTCAAGGCAACACGGCGTCCACCGCCCGAAGCTGGGGCGACAACGATACCGTCCCGCCGGCACGTCCCGGGACGCCAAGCAGGAGCCGGCCATGACCGTCACCGCTCGCCGCAATGCCGAGAGAGACCCCTTCTTCGGAGGGCCGCGGGCCTCGTTCGAGACCCGCGCCGGCACCGTTTAAAGGGCCTGCTAACACTTCCCCCGTGCGCCGCGCCGGCGGCCATTTTTTCGCAAGACAAGGCGCCGGGAGCGTGGCGTAGCGGGCATACGCGAGCTAGCGGCAACGCAGGATTGCGGGAAAATGGCCGCCGTCCCATCCGCACGAGGCGCGGAGCAGGGTTCCCGGCGCAAGCCGGGATGCGACCGCCGGCGGGCGGACGTTTGCCCCGGTACGGGCGGATGTCGCCCCGCCGAGGGTCGCACCCCCCCGCTGCGCGGCGGGCCCCCGCTCCGCCTCTCGGGGCGAACGGGTTGCGCCCAAAATCGCGCCATCCGGCGTTGCGTGGCTTGACCTTGGCGCCCGGCCAAGGCGCGGCGCCACGCGCCTTGTCTGGCACGATTTTGGACTGCAACGCGGCACACGGGGGAAGTGTTAGCAGGCCCTCCGACACCAGCAACGTGCTCGCGTTCTTCCATGCGCCGGCGGACGCCGCGGCGGTCCTGCTGGACGGCAGCGTGCGACTGGCCGTCGGCGACAGCCGCCATCCCATGGCGGAGCACCTGCGCCGGCTGGGCCTGGACGGCAAGCGGCCGTTCCTGGTCGCCGGCACGCACCGCTTCCAGTCGCGCCTGAACGCGGGCGAGAGCCGGGCGGCCGAATCCCATGACGGCGGCCCTTGATGCGCGTCAAGGCACGGCGCCGGCGCCGGGGCTAACGTCGGCGTCCGACACATCGCCACGGAGCCGAGACATGTCCCCGACCCCCGAGGAATTCCGCATCGAGCGTGGCGCGGACGGTTACGAATTCCGCGTCGCCTACCGGCTCGATCAACCGCCGGAGACGGTCTGGTCGATGCTGACCGACGCCGACAAGCTGGGCGAATGGCTGGCGCCGGGCAGCGTCGAGGCGCGGCCGGGCGGCCGCGCCCGCATCGACTTCCAGGACAGCGGCATCCCCATCGACAGCACGGTGCGCGCCGCCGAGCCGCCCCGCCTCCTGGAGTACTCCTGGAGCGACGGCACCGGCCCCGAGCGCCCGGTGCGCTGGGAAATCCGGCCGGCGGATGACGGCTCGCGGCTGAGCCTGACCCTGCGCCTGCCGGCCGACGAGGATATCGCCAAGGCCTGCGCGGGCTGGGACAGCCACCTGCAGATGCTGATGGCCAGCCTTGAGGGGGTGTCGATCCGTTTCCCCTTCGATCATTTTCTTGCGGCGCGCGACCAGTGCCGGGCCGCACTGAGCGGCTGACACCCCCGTCCCTTTCCAGCCGTGACGACGGCCGGGCACCCACCGGGGCCCGGCCGTGCGTGTTTTCCGACATCCGAAAATAAAGTCGCCCGGGCAGAGCGAGGGGAGCCCGGGCGAAAGGGGTTGGCGCGATGAATGCGCCGGGGGAGGAAACGATGTCCAGTATGTGCCGGACCGGAAGGGCCGGCATTGATCTGGATCAAGTCCCGGGATTTTTTTCACGCCGCCGGCAATGAAACCAAAGCTGTCCGCGCCCCGGCGCGACGGGCGCACTCTTGACCGGCGTCAAGGCACCCGGAGCCAGCCTATAAGATATTTTGAGAATCATTCGCACTATAATGGCGATCATGACGCATGCCGCACCGCTGTCACGTCTTCTGTGCCATGGCCTGCTCGCCCTGCTGCCGTGGCTGTTCTGGTGTCCCGCACCGGCCGCGGCCGCACCGGACGACACCGGGCCGGAGGTCCAGGCGATCCTGCAGATGCTGGACTATGTCGGTGTGGAATATCCCGAGTTCGTGGTCGACGGCCGGGTCCTGGACGAGGCCGAATACGCCGAACAGGTGGAATTCGCCGCCCTGATCCGGGAAAAGCTCGCGACGCTGCCCGCGCGACCCGCCCGGCAGGGACTCCAATCCTTGGCCACCGACTTGTCCCGGGCCATTTCGCGGCGGGCGGCGGGAGCGCGGGTTAGCGCACTCACGACCGAACTGCAGCAAAAGGTGCTGATCCATTACCCGGTGGCACTGACCCCGGCGCGCCCGCCCGACACCGCGCGCGCGGCATCGTTGTATCAAGCCCGGTGCGCGTCGTGTCACGGCAAGACCGGCCGCGGCGACGGCCCGGCGGCAACGGGCATGCGCCCCGCGCCCACGGACTTCCACGACCGGACACGCCAGGAGCGGCGCACCCTGCTCGGGCTGTTCAACACCATCACGCTCGGCGTGGACGATACCGCCATGCCGGGCTTCGCCGATCTCGACACGGACCAACGCTGGGCCCTGGCCTTCCATGTCGGCCAACTCGCCTACAGCGACGCGGAACGCGAAACCGGCGCCGATCTCTGGCGCGACGACCCCCGCTTCCGTCGCGCCCTGCCGGATCTGGAGGCACTGACCCGGACCAGCGTGGCCGACCTGCGGCAACGGGTCGGCGAGGGTGCCCGCCCCGTCAGCGCCTACCTGCGCGACCATCCGTCGACCGTGGCCGCCGCCGGCCCCGCACAACACCTGACCCGGACCGGCGAGCTGATCCGACGCAGTCTCGAGGCCTATCGCCGCGGCGACACCGAACGGGCCCGACGCCTGGGACTCAGCGCGTATCTCGACGGCTTCGAACTGGCCGAGCCCGCCCTGGGCGCCGTCGCGCCCGATCTCATGCGCGAGATCGAGAGCCTGATGCAGGATCACCGCCAATTGATCGCCGGCGCGGCACCCGTGGCTCGGGTCGCCGCCGGGGCGGACCGGATCGGGGACGCCCTCGCGCGCGCCAAGGAACGCCTGGCGGGCGACCGCATGTCGCCCGTCGCCAGCTTCGCCGCCAGTTTCGTGATCCTCGGCCGCGAGGGTCTGGAGGCGATTCTGGTGCTGGCCGCCGTGTTCGCGTTCCTGCGCCGTTCCGGCCGGCACGAGGCCCTGCCCTACGTCCATGGCGGCTGGATCCTCGCGGTATTGGCCGGCATCGCGACCTGGTTCCTGGCCAGCCGTTTCATCGCGATCAGCGGCGCCAGCCGCGAAACCACGGAGGGGGTGGTGGCGCTGACCGCCGCCGGGCTGTTGCTGTACGTCGGCTGGTGGCTGCACAACCGCAGCTACGCCCAGCGCTGGCGGCGGTTCATCTCGGACCGGCTGGAGAGCGCACTCGCCCGTCGCAGTCTCTGGGCGCTGACGCTGCTGGCGTTCCTCACCGTCTATCGCGAGATATTCGAAACCATCCTGTTCTACCAGGCACTGTGGATGCAGGCCGACCACACCGCCCTGCTGGCGGGTCTGCTGGCCGCGGCCGTGGCGCTGGCGGCGGTCACCTGGGCCATCTTCCGCTTCAGCGCGCGCCTGCCCATCGGACAGTTCTTCACCGCCAGCGCGCTACTGATCGTGGTCCTCGCGGTGGTCTTCACCGGCAAGGGCGTGGCCGCCCTGCAGGAAGCCGGCACACTGCCCGTCGACCCGGTGGACTTCATCCGGCTACCGCTGCTGGGCATCCATCCCAATCTCGAGGGTCTGGCGCTGCAGGCCCTGGTACTGGCGGCAGTGATCGCCGGCTTCGCCTACAACCACCTGACCCGGTCGCGCGCCGCGGCATGAGCCGGCCGGCACGGCCGTTTCCCGGCGCGAGAGGCGTAGAATGGGCGGCGGATGCGCCGCCCCCGGACCGCGGCGCGACACTCACCGCATTCTCTCGGGAGCGTCCGTGCGCGTCATTGTCATCGGAGCCGGTCTGCTGGGCACCAGCACCGCCTATTTCCTCGCCGAGCGGGGCCACGATGTGGTGGTGCTGGACCGTGCCCGCGCCATAGCCGACGAGACCAGTCACGCCAACGGCGGCATCATCCACGCCAGCAACGCCGCCCCCTGGAACGCGCCCGGCGTCGTCCGCCAGGCCCTGCGCTGGATCGGCCGGCGGGACGCGCCTATCGCGGTACGGCCCTCGGCCCTGCCCGGCCTCGCCCGCTGGGGCCTGAGCTTCCTGCGCCACAGCCGGCGCGACCGCTTCGAGCGCTCGCTGCGCGCCAACGCCCGTCTCGCCGTGTACAGCCTGGCCGTGATGCGCGAACTGCGCGACAGAACGGGGCTCGATTACCACGCGCGCACCGCCGGCTGCCTGGCGGTGTTCCGCGACCAGGCGGGCCTGGACGCCGCCGGCCGCGAGGCCGCGATCCTGGCGGATGCCGGCGTGCGTTCCGAGATCCTGGACCGGCGCGCGCTGGCGGCGCGCGAGCCCACACTGGCCGACGGCTTCGCCGGCGGTCTCCTGTACCCGGACGACGAGAGCGGCGACGCCTGCCTGTTCACCCGTGCCCTGGCCTCGCGGGCCCGCGAGCGGGGCGCCGAGTTCCGGCTCGCCACCCCGGTCACGCGCCTGCTGGTCGAGAACGGCGCCGTGACCGGCGCGGCCACCCCCGCCGGGGATTTCCGCGGCGACGCCTGCGTGCTCGCCGCGGGCAGCTACAGCCCCGCCCTGGCCCGGCCCGCCGGATTGCGCCTGCCGATCTACCCGGTCAAGGGCCACTCGCTGACCCTGCCGCTACCGCCCGGGGCACCGTTACCGCATGCGCCGCTGATCGACGGCGAGCGCAAGGTGGTCGCCGCCGTGCTCGGCGACCGGCTCCGGGTCGCGGGTTTCGCCGAATTCGCCGGCTACGACCGGCGCACCGACACGCGCCGCAGCCAGGCCCTGCTTCGAGGTCTGCGGGCCGTGCTCCCGGACCTGGCGGCCCGCCTCGATCCGGCCACGGCCGAGCCCTGGGCGGGCCTGCGGCCGACCACGCCGGATGGCCGCCCCCTGCTGGGCCCGACCCCGGCACCGGGCCTGTACCTGGCGACCGGTACCGGCCATCTCGGCTGGACCTTCGCCGCCGGTGCCGGCCGGCTGGTGGCCGATGCGGTGAGCGGGGCACCGCCGGCGCTGGCCCTGGACGAACTGAGCTACCGGCGCCTGACGCCCTGAGGCGGGTCCAGCCAGCGCCCCACGGCCGCCAGCACGACCGGCGCCAGGGGATGCCAGTCCTCGGGCTCCAGGGCATCCATCAGGTTCTTGCAGGCCAGCCCCAGCTCGGTGTCGCCGGCGATCGCCAACCGCCGCCGGAAGAACAGCGTGTCCGGATCGGCACGGCGCGTGGCCAGCAACGCGAAGCCCCGCAGGTCGGAACGCAGGTCGACGTCCGGCGCCGGTCCCGGCGGCAGGACCCGCAGGGCGGCGCGGACATGCGTGATGTCCCAAGCCAGTCCCAGGTCGGTGACCGCCACCCGCAGCCGCCGGCCTTCCAGGAACGCCAACTCACCACGCGCCAGCGGCTCGCGGAAAGCCAGCGCGAGCGCCCGTTCCAGCGCCAGCCGCTGCAGCGGGAACGGCACCGCCGACACGGGCGGCGGCGGCAGCCGGCGCGCCAGCGCCGCGGCCAGGTCGGCCGCGCTCACGCGGGTGGTTCCATGCCGGCCGCGCCCAGCCAGTAGCCGCGGCAGACGGGCTCGTCATCGGGCGGCAACTCGGGCGCACGGCGTTCACGCACGGCCGCGGCCATCGCCTCCACCACCGCCAGGCTGTGGCGACCCTCGGCGGCGACCCGGAAGATATCCACCCCGGCGGCCGCCAGCTCCGGCCAGAGGTCGCACAGATCGCAGACGGCACCGGACTGGGTCTGGATGCCGTTGATGGTGAACACCCGCCGGCCCTCCTGCGTGTGCACCGGAAGGCCGCGGGGGTGCTCGATGCACCGGAAGCCGCAGCGGTCCTTGGGCACATCGGCGGCGCGCGCCGTGAAGCAGCGGGCGGACCAGGCCAACGGCAGCCGCCCGTGGCCCAGCACCTCGGTTTCGATGCCGTCGCGGACGCCGAGGGCGCCGGCCTCGTCCAGGATGCCTTCGATCGCGTCGCGCCCCAGCTCCACCGGCGCCACCCAGCGCCGCAGGCCGTCGCGGTGCAGGACGGCCAGCGTCCGGCCGCTGTAGATGTTGATCGCGGTGCCGGCGACAAAGCTCCGCGCCTGCGCCGCCAGAAGCTGCACCGCCCCCATGTCGTTGGCCTCCACGGCAAAGCGTCCCTGGCCGCACAGGCGCTTGACCGTCCCCAGTTCGGATGCCGCCTCGATCAGGGTCAGGGTCGAGAGAACGACCTCCTTGCCCGTCTCCGCCAGGCGCGCCGCGATGTCGAGCCAATCGTCCGGGGTCAGCTCGCGCCGCTTGGCGCACACGGTCTCGCCGACGTAGATCACGTCCGCTGACGACTCGCCCGCGCGCGCGTAGAAATCCAGCAGATCGGCGCGCGGCCAGTGGTAGGGAACGGGGCCGAGGGAGATGCGCATGCGGTTCTATTGCCAGGAACGGTGGTAGGCGCCCAGGGTCGTCTGCGTGCCCTCGGACAAGCCGGCCAGCGTGCGCTGCCATTCCCCGCTGACGGCGAAACGCGCCGGCGCGGCCAGCAGATGGTCGATCGCGCGCCGCCAGACCGCCGTCACACGCGCGACATAGGCCGGACTGCGCTGCCGGCCCTCGATCTTGACCGCCGCGACCCCCGCCGCGTGCAACTCCGGCAGGCAGGCGAGACTGTTCAGGCTGGTCGGTTCCTCCAGCGCGTGGAACGCCCGCCCGCCGGCATGGCCCGGCACCCGGAAGCGCCCCTTGCACAGGGTGGGGTAACCGGCCTGCTCGCCGGGGCCGTAACGGTCGATCAGCACGTCGTTGAGCCGCGCCTCCACGGTGTCATCCGTCTGCGACCAGCGCACCGCCCAGGCCGGCGAGCAGATGCCGTTGCGGTTGGGCGACTCCCCGGTGAGATAGGACGACAGGTGACAACGTCCCTCGGCCATGATGCACAGCCCGCCGAAGCCGAACACCTCCAGGGGCAGGTCGCCCTCGCCGGCCACCCGGCGTATCTGGGCCAGCGACAGCACCCGGGGCAGCACCGCCCGCCGGACACCGAAGCGCTCGCGGTAGTAACGCAGGGCGGCCGGATTGGTGGCCGAGGCCTGCACCGACAGGTGCAGGGGCAGGTCCGGATGCCGCCGGCGGGCGTGATCCAGGACCGCGACGTCGGCCACGATCAGCGCGTCCACCCCGACGGCGGCCGCGGTGTCCACCGCGGCCTCCCATTCCGGCCAGCGGCCCGCCTGGGCATAGGTATTGATGGCCGCGAACACCCGCCGTCCGCGCTCGTGGGCATAGGCGACGCCGCGCCGGGCCGTCTCCGGATCGAAGTTCAGGCCCGGAAATCGGCGCGCGTTGGTCTCGTCGCGGAAGCCGATGTACACCGCGTCCGCGCCCGCGTCCACCGCGGCCCGCAGCGAGGGGAAATTACCGGCGGGACAGACCAGTTCCATGACGCTCCGCAACCGTGAAACCGTCGACGACCCTAGTCGCGCCGGCCCCGCGCGGCCTTGATCTTCATCAAGGACGGTGCCGGGGAGCACGGCCAATCTGGCCCTGCCCGTCCGGCGGGACGATACGACACCAAGGCTTCGCCGCGAGACGCGGAGCAGGAGGAGAACGAATGGCCATGGCAGCGACGCGGGCGGCCGGCGACACCGGCCGCGGGGGCGGCAGCCCGATCCACGGCTGGCCCGCGCACCCCCGGGCCCGGCTCGGCGGATTCGGGATCGAGCCGCCGCTGAACGACATGGAACGCATGTTCCAGCAGACCCTGCGCAAGTTCGCGCTGGAGGTCATGCGACCCATCGGCCAACGCCTCGACCGCATGAGCGCCGCCCGGGTGATCGCCGAGGACTCGCCGTACTGGGACTTCCGGCGCCAGTTGCTCGATCTCGGGGTCCGCCTGGAGATGCTGCTGGCCCTGCCGCCGGAGCAGCGCGCGCGGATGTTCTGCATCGCTTACGAGGAGCTGGGCTACGGCGACGGCGGCCTGGCGATCTCGGCCGGCGCGAGCACATTGCCGCACTATCTCTCGGCGCTGTTCGGCAACGGCTTCCTGATGGAACGCTTCCCCGAGGAGACGCTCGGCTGCTGGGCCATCACCGAGCCCGACCACGGCAGCGACACCCTGGATCCGGCGGGCATGCTCCGACACCCGGACGGCCGGCACGGGCGTCCCAACACCGTCGCCCGGTTCCACAACGACCGGGTGGTACTGAACGGCCAGAAATCGGCCTGGGTCTCCAACGGCACCGTGGCCGAGGTCTGCATCCTGTACTGCGCCGCCGACACCGGCGACGGCCCGGACCCGGCCCACGGCTGCGTGCTGGTGCTCCCGCTCGACCTGCCCGGCATCTCGCGCGGCCAGCCCCTGGAGAAGCACGGCCAGCGCGGCAATCCCCAGGGCGAACTCTTCTTCGAAGACGTGGAGGTGCCGCTGGACTATGTCCTGGCCGGCCCCGAGGACTACCAGCGCGCGGTCTACTGCATCCTGACCGAGGCCAACGCCCTGATGGGCGCGACCTGGACCGGCGTCGCCCGCGGTGCCTACGACCTGGCGTACGAGTACGCCCACGAACGCCGGCAGGGCGGCGTCCCGATCGTCCGTCACCAGCTCGTGGCCTACAAGCTCTTCCACATGTTCCGCCGCATCGAGGCCTCCGCGGCCCTGAGCCGCCGGGTGGTGCACTACAACCACGCGGCCGACCTGCCCGCGGTGCAGGCCTCGATCGCGGCCAAGATCACCGCCACGCAGATGTCGTTCGATGTCGCCAGCGACGCCCTGCAGCTCTTCGGCGGCAACGGCCTCACCCACGAGTATCCGATCGAGAAGATCCTCCGCGACTGCCGCGCGGCCATGATCGAGGACGGCTCCAACGACGTCCTGGCCCTGAAGGGCGGCCATTACCTGATGGACGAGGACCGGCTCTGACGCAAACGATGGGCGATTCCGCGCCGGCACCGCATGCCATCCCCGGCGACCGCGACCCGGCGGCGTCGCCGCTCGCCGGCCTGCGGCCGCCGGGCACGGGTTTTGCCGACCTGCGCGGATTCCTGGCGTTCCTGGCGCGGCGCGGACAACTGCGCCGGGTCGGCGTGGCGGTCGACCCGCGGCTCGAAATCACCGAGGTCTGCCGGCGCACCCTGGTGGCGGACGGCCCCGCCCTGCTGTTCGAACGGCCCGGCAACCACGATATCCCGCTACTGGGCAACCTGTTCGGCACCACCGAGCGCGTGGCCCTGGGCATGGGCCGGCGCTCCCCGGCCGAGCTGCGTGAGCTGGGGCGGCTGCTGGCGTTCCTGCGCGAGCCGCACCTGCCGCGCAGCCTGGCGCAGGCGGTCGAGCGACTGCCGCAGTTGCGCCACGTGCTCCACACCACGCCGCGGCTCGTGCGGCACGCCCCCTGCCAGGACAACCGCCTGCGCGGCGGCGAGATCGATCTAGGCCGGCTGCCGATCCAGACCTGCTGGCCGGAAGACGCCGGGCCGCTGATAAGCTTCGGCCTGGTGGTCACCCGCGGGCCCCGGGCCGCGCGCCAGAACGTGGGCATCTACCGCCAGCAGGTGATCGCCCGCGACAAGGTGATCATGCGCTGGCTGGCGCATCGCGGCGGCGCGGGCGACTTCCGGGACTGGCAGGAATGCCATCCCGGACAGCCGTTCCCGGTGGCCGTGGTGATCGGCGCCGACCCCGCGACCACCCTGGCCGCGGTGAGCCCGATCCCGGACACGGTCTCCGAGTACGAATTCGCCGGCCTGCTGCGCGGCACCCGCAGCGAGCTGGTGCGCTGCCTGACCAGCGACCTGCAGGTGCCGGCCACCGCCGAGATCGTCCTGGAGGGACACATCACGCCCGGCGAGGAGGCCCTGGAAGGTCCGTTCGGCGACCACACCGGCCACTACAACGCCCGGGGCCACTACCCCGTTCTCACCATCGATTGCATCACCCACCGGGACAACCCGATCTACCACGGCACCTACATGGGCCGGTCGCCCCACGACGAGCCCTCGGTGCTGGCGCAGGCGCTCAACGAGCTGTTCATTCCCCTGCTCCAGAAGCAGTTCCCGGAAGTGGTCGATTTCTACCTGCCGCCCGCGGCCTGTTCCTACCGCATCGCCTGCGTGAGCATCCGCAAGCGCTACCCGGGCCACGCCCAGCGCGTGATGATGGGCGTGTGGAGCTACCTGCGTCAGTTCACTTACACCAAGTACGTGATCGTGACCGACGACGACATCGACGTGCGCGACTGGGATGACGTGATCTGGGCCCTGGCCACCCGCGCCGACCCGGCGCGCGACAGCACCATCGTCGACCGCTCGCCCATCGATTACCTGGACTTCGCCAGCCCCGCGCCCCGCCTGGGCGGCAAGCTGGGTATCGACGCCACCCGCAAATGGCCGGGCGAGACCGACCGCGAATGGGGCCGGGAGATCGTCCCCGACCTCGAGGTCAGCGCCCGCGTGGATGCCCTCTGGCCGGAGATCATGGGTACAGGACCAGGGTAAGCGTAGGCCGGAAAATGCTATCGAAGCCTTCCCGGAATGCCAGGCATGGCCCCTGTTCCCGAAGACTTTAACCCGCGGATTGCGCGGATGGACGCAGGCCAAGAACGCAACGTATTGGAATCAGTGAAATCTGCGTCATCCGTGGATGCCTGCGATTCGCCGGCCCGCATCCGCCGTCAGGCAGCCGCTACCGCCGGCACCACGAACTGCGCCACCACCGCGCTGAAGTGGCAGATGCTGCCGGCGAGCACGAACAGATGCCACACCGCGTGCGAATAGCGCAGGCGCTCGTTGTGGTAGAAGAACGTGCCGGCCGTGTAGGCGACGCCGCCGGCGATCAGCCACTGCAGCGCGGCCGGCTCCAGCTCGCGGCTGATGGGCACGAAGGCGATCACCGCCAGCCAGCCCATGAAGACATAGGCGGCGGTGGACAGCACCCGCAGGCGGCCGGTGAAGAACAGCTTGAACACGATCCCCAGCAGGGCCAGGCCCCAGACCGCGCCGAACAGCGACCAGCCCAGTCCGCCCCGCAGCGCGGCCACCGTGAACGGCGTGTAGGTCCCCGCGATCAGCAGGTAGATCGCGCAATGATCGAGCACCTTGAGATGGTGCCGGGCGCGCGGGTGCGGGATGGCGTGATAGAGGGTCGAGGCCGAGTAAAGCAGGGCCAGGCTGATCACGAACACCAGGCTGCCGACGACCTCGCGGGCGCCGGCGTAGATCGCGACCAGGGTCACCAGGGTGGCGCCGCCGCCGATGCTGAGCAGCACGCCGATGCCGTGGGTCACGGCGTTGGCGATCTCTTCCCGTATGCGTTGCGGTGCCGTTATGGCCGTCTCCATGTCTATTCCCGAAACCGTCGGTGGGACGCACCGTCTCCGTCAACGGGGACACCGGAACCCACCCGGCGTTCCCCAGTCTGGACGCCCATCGTGTCAGGCGAGTGTCAGATCACCCGCGAGAACCGCGCCGGCTGCGCCGGCGCCGCCAGGTAGGCGTCGAACACCATCGCGATGGCCCGCAGCAGCAGCCGCCCGCGGGGCAGCACGTCGATGCCGCCCTCGTCCACCGCGACCAGGCCGTCCTCGTCCATCGGCATCAGGGCATCCAGCTCGTCCGCGAAATAGTCCGGAAAGACGATATGGTGGCGGCGCTCGATCTCGGCGAAATCCAGGCGGCTGTCGCACATCAGGCGCTGGATCACGTCCCGCCGCAGACGGTCGTCCGCGGTCAGGCGCACGCCCCGCAGCACCGGCAGCCGGCCCGCGTCCACCGCCTCGCGATAATCCGGCACCCGCTTGTCGTGCTGGCTGTAACTGTCCGCGACACTGGAGATGGCACTCATGCCCATGCCCACGAGATCGCAGCCGCGGTGCGTGGAATAGCCCTGGAAATTCCGGTACAGGCGGCCCTCGCGCTGGGCCACGGCGAGATCGTCGTCGGGCAGCGCGAAATGGTCCATGCCGATGTAGACGTAGCCTGCCCCCACCAGTTTGTCGATCGCCTGCCCCAGCAGCCGGAGCTTGACCTCGGGCGACGGCAGATCCTCCGCCCGGATACGCCGCTGGGGCTTGAACAGCTCGGGCAGATGGGCATAGCTGTACAGGGCGATGCGATCCGGACGCAGCAGCAGGACCTCGCGCAGGGTGGCGGCGAAGCGTCCCGGCGTCTGACGCGGCAGCCCGTAGATCAGGTCGAAGTTGACCGACTGGAAACCCGTGCGGCGCAGCTCGTCCAGCACCAGCGTCACCTGGCGCTCGGACTGCACGCGGTTCACGGCCCGCTGCACGTCGCGGTCGAAATCCTGCACGCCGAGGCTGGCCCGGTTGAAGCCGAGGCTGGCGAGCTGGGCCACGGCGGCCGGGTCCACGCTGCGCGGATCGATCTCGATGGTGAACTCGCGGCCCGCCCCCGTGTCCAGCTCGAAATGCTTGTCCAGGTCCTCCATCAGTCCGGCCGTCTGGGCCGGCGTCAGGTAGGTCGGGGTGCCGCCGCCCCAGGCGAGCTGCGAGACCGTGCGCCCGGCGTCGAACAGCGCGCCCTGGAGCGCGATCTCCCGGCGCAGGCTGTCGACGTAACCGGCGATCACCTCCGGCTGACGCGTGACCACCCGCGTGCAGGCGCAGTAGAAACAGGGGCTGGCGCAGAACGGCAGGTGCAGGTACAGCGACAACGGGCCGCCGGCGTCGTTGCCGGCGGCGACGCGCTCGCGGTACTCGGCCTCGCCGAAATCCGTCCGGAACTGCGGTGCGGTCGGATACGAGGTGTAGCGCGGCCCGTTGCGGTCGTACCGGCGGATCAGATCGATATCGAAGGCGGCCTGTGCGGTCACGGCGTCGAATCCCCTTGAACGTGGCCGCAGGCTAGCGCGTTCGCCGCCCGGCGTGGTTGATCTGGATCAATACGGTCGGTGGCCGATATCCCAGGTTCGTCCCTTGAGCAGCCAGTTCCAGTAGAACCAGGGCAGGAAGTCCTTCTTGAAATGCCACATGCTGCGCCGCTCGCGCGTCGGATCGAGCGGGAAGCTGGGAGTGACCTCGCCGCCGTAGCGGAATTCGGCCAGGAGCACGCGGCCCCGGGCGGTGGTCACCGGGCAGGCCCCGTAGCCATCGTAGGCCGCGGGCGCATCGTCGCCGTCGAGACCGGCCAGCAGATTGTCGCGCACCACCGGGATCTGGGAGCGCACCGCCGCCGCGGTCTTGGAATTGGGCGTCGAGCCGGCGTCGCCGAGCCCGAACACCTCCGGATACCGCGGATGCCGCAGGGTGCGGGGATCGACATCCACCCAACCGGCCTCGTTCGCGAAGGGGCTGCGCTTGATGACATCCGGCGCGCTCTGCGGCGGCGTGACATGCAGGAAATCGAACGCCTCCTCCACCTCGCGCGTGCCGCCCGCGTCGTCCGCGACCCGGAATCGGGCACGGCCGCGTTCGCCGTCCACCGCGATCAGGTTCTTGCGATAGCGCAAGCCGATGCCGTGGCGTTCGGCCACGGCCTGCAGCGGCGCCACGAAGGCCGGCACGGAGAACAGCGCCTCGCCGGCCGTGGCGAACTCGATATCCACCGCGTGCCGGCGACCGACGCGGCGCAGGTGGTCGGCGGCCAGGTAGGCGATCTTCTGCGGCGCGCCGGGGCACTTGATCGGCATGGGCGCCTGCGTGAACAGCGCCCGCCCGTGACGCAGATCGCGCAGGCAGTCCCAAGTGTAGGCCGCGGTCGCCGGATCGTAATTGCTCGCGACGCCGTTGCGCCCGAGCGTCTCGGGCAGACCCTCGACCGCGTCCCAGTCGAGCTGCAACCCGGGGCAGAGCACCAGCCGGTCGTAACCGACGCGGCGCCCGTCGGCCAGGATCACCGCCCGGCTATCGGCGTCGAAGGACTCGGCGGCGGCCCGGATCCAGGTCACGCCGGGCGGGATCAGGTCGGCCTGGTCCCGCACCGTGCGTTCGAGCGGATAGCAGCCGCCGCCCACCAGGGTGAACGCCGGCTGGTACCAGTGCCGGTCAGACGGCTCGATCAGGGCGATGTCCAGGTCCGGCGCCCGCCGCCGCAGGGCGGCGCTGAACCCGATGCCGGCGGCGCCGCCGCCGACCACCACGACCCGGTGGTGCCGATCGTCAGGCGATTGCGTCATATCGTTATTCATTTAGTGAATATAAAAGCATGTTAATGGAGCACAAGAGAATATAGATGCCCGCGCGGACATCCTTGATCCAGATCAACTCAGCTCAGAGGGTGCCTACAAGACGTAGCGAGCGAACGCAGACCATGGACCGGGGTAAGCGAAGCGTTCCCGGTATCCCCGGCGACTCGCCGGAAGCGTCTTGGCAAACGGCCATCCAGAAAATTAACCACAGAGGCGCACGGAGGCACACAGAGGGAAATGACTGTCGTCCCGGACGCCGCAAAGAAGCCTGCCCCGGACTCGATCCAGAGCCCCCTCAAAAACCTCTGCGCGCCTCCGTGCGCCTCTGTGGTTTCATACCCCGCCAACCAAAGCCCGTAGGCCGCGATAAGCGAAGCGTTCCCGGCATCCTCCTGTCGAAGAGCACGACGGCGGAAAGCGCCTCGGCAAACGGCCGGTAAGAACATGGACCACAGAGGCGCACAGAGGGTCACAGAGGAAACTGACTGTTGTCCCGGAAGCCCCGGCAGCGGCTATCCGGGCCCCAGGGCGACGTTCGTCAGGCCGGGGATGGTCCGGATGACGGATCCGGCACGAAAGTCTGCCCCGGGCACGATCCAAGGCGCCCATCAAGAACCTCTGTGCGCCTCCGTGCGCCTCTGTGGTTTCAGCTCCGCCAACCAAAGCCTGTGAACCGGGATAAGCGGGCATCCCCCTGCCGAGGATCATGACGGTGGAAAGCGGCGCCTCGGCAAGCGGCCGGCAAGAACATGGACCACGGAGGCGCACAGAGGGAACGAAACCTCTGCACAACGTCACGAGCGAGGGCAGGTTGGTCGGCGCCGGAACGCAGGAAAACCGAGAACGTGGCGCCGGACTCAGCCCCCGCCGACGCCGCGGGCGCGGGCCAGCTTCTCCGGGGCCATGAGGAAGGATTCGCCGGTGCCGAAGCGTTCGCGCGCGGCGCGTATCTCCTGGCGGGCGATGGTACGCAGATGCACCTCGTCCGGGCCGTCGGCGATGCGCAGCACCCGGCCCAGGGTCCAGAAGGCCGCCAGCGGCGTGTCCGCGGACAGGCCCATGGCGCCGAACACCTGCATGGCGCGATTGACCACGCGGTTCTGGAGTTCGGGCACCACCGCCTTGATCATGGCGACTTCCTTGCGCGCCGCCTTGTTGCCACCGCGGTCGAGCAACCAGGCGGTCTTCATCACCAACAGCCGCGCCTGATCGATCTCGTTGCGGGAGCGGGCGATCCACTCGCTGACGTTGTCGTGCTCGTGCAGGTGCCGGCCGAAGGCCTTGCGCTCCAGGGCACGCTCGCAGGCCAACTCCAGCGCCACCTCGCACTGGCCGATGGTGCGCATGCAATGGTGCACCCGGCCGGGCCCCAGTCGGGCCTGGGCCAGCGCGAAGCCGGCGCCCTCCTCGCCCAGCAGGTTGGCGGCGGGCACGCGCACGTTGCGGAACACCATCTCGCAATGCCCCTCGACGGACTCGTGGTTCATCACCGGGATGTTGCGCACGACCTCGACGCCGGGCGTGTCCATCGGCACCAGGACCATGCTCTGGCGGCGGTGGCTCTCGGCGTCGGGGTCGGTCACGCCCATCACGATCGCGAGACGGCAGCGGGGATCGGCCGCCCCGGAGATGAACCACTTGCGGCCGTTGATCACGTAGTCATCGCCGTCACGGACGATGCCGGTGGCGATGTTGGTGGCGTCCGAGGAGGCGACGTCGGGCTCGGTCATGGCGAAGCAGGAGCGGATCTCGCCCGCCAGCAGCGGCTCCAGCCACCGCTCGCGCTGCTCGGGCGTCGCGAACAGGTGCAGCAACTCCATGTTGCCGGTATCGGGCGCGCTGCAGTTGAACACCTCGGAGGACCAGGGCACGCGGCCCATCATCTCGGCCAGGGGCGCATACTCGAAGTTGCTCAGGCGCGATCCCGGCTCGTCGTCCTTCAGGCCCGGCAGGAACAGGTTCCACAGGCCCTCGTCCTTCGCCAGCGGCTTGAGCTCCTCGATCAGCGGCGGCGGCCGGTAGCCGGCCTCGACCTCGCGATGCCAGCGCGGCATCTCCGGCAGGACATAATGGTCCATGAACGCCGTCAGGCGTTCCCGGTACTCGCGCATGCGCGGCGTCTCGTCGAAGAACGCGGTCATGAGTGCTCCACTGGAATATTCGGCCGCCAGCCTATGCCCGGCGCGGCATCGCGACCTTGACCTGGATCAAAACGTGTCGCCGCGGCGGCGCGCAACGAGCCCCCGACTACGGCTCCTGCGTGGCCGTGGTCCAACGGCCGTCGGCGTCGCGGCGATAGAGCTGGCGCCCGCTGAGGCGGCGCCAACTGGAGACCCAGAATTCGATGCGCTCGGCGTCGAGCCGGTAGGCCACCCACTGCCGCGGACGCGGCACGCTCTCGAAATCGAATTGCCGCTTGACCTCCCGCACCTTGCGACGCACTTCCTCGGTGTCGCCCTGGGGCAGGTCCTGGCGCGAGACCCAGGCCGCCAGCGCGCTGTCGCGCGAGCGCTGGCGCCAATAACGGTCCGCCTCCGCCTCCGGCAACGGCGTCACGCCGCCTTCCAGGATCGCCTGCTCCTGCAATTGCGGCCAGAAGAAACACACCGCGGCATGCGGGTTGACCTCCAGGTCCCGGCCCTTGCCGCTGTTGCCGTTGACGAAGAATATCGGCTCGTGGTCGTCGGTGAACTGCAGGTAGACCATGCGCACGGCGGGCAGGCCGCGGTCCCCCGACGTCGCCAGCGCGCAGGCGTTGGCGTCCGGCTGGCCGCGATGATCGGCCTCGCGCATGCGGTCGCGCAGTTTCTCGATCGCCTCGTGGTAGCACTCATCCATGGCGATGTCCCCTCTCGTCGGTGCCGGCCTCAAGATGGGCCTCGATCCGGGCCAACTCGGCGGCGCGCGCGCTGTCCGGCGACGGCCAGTCCAGCGCCAGCGCCTCCAACGCCGTGACCACCGCGTCCGCGGCGAGCAGGCGGGCGGTGCGCTTGTCGTCGCCCGGCAGCACATACCACGGCGCGGCCGGCGTCGCGGTGGCCCGGATGCAATCCGTGTAGGCCGCCTCGAAATCGTGCCAGCGGGCGGCATCCTCGCAGTCGGCCGCGGTCAGCTTCCACTGCTTGGCGCGGCTTTCCAGGCGCGCCGCCAGACGGCGCCGCTGCTGGGTCGCGGAGACGTGCGGCATCAGCTTCACCAACGCGATGCGATTGTTCGCGAGATAACGCTCGAAATCGCGAATATCGCGATAGTAGGCCGACCAGTAGCCGTCGTCCTCGGCTCCCGCCGGATCGTCGCCCCGCGCCGCCAGCCATTCCGGATGCACGCGCGCGCTCAGGGCGATCTCGTAGTAGGAACGGTTGAACACGCCGATCTCGCCGCGCACCGGCAACCGCCGCTGGTAGCGGCGCAGCCAGTCCTCGCGCAGCTCCGACGCATCCGGGCCGCGGAACGACCACACATGCAGGCCGGCCGGATCGATGCCGCCGAACACGCGCCGTATCAGGCCGTTCTTGCCGGCCGCGTCCATACCCTGCACCACGACCAGCAACGCATGCCCGCCGTCGGCGTAAAGCTTGCGCTGGAGGCGCCGCAAGCGCCGCCGGTACTGCCGCATGCGCGCGCGGTAATCGGCGCGGTCGGCGTAGGGCGCGGGCACCGCGGTCGGCAGGGCCGCGAGATCGGGCGAGTCGCCGCCCTCGATACGATGGACGACCGCCGACGTGTCCGCGCTGGCGCGTTCCGTCATCGCTGTCCGGCTCCTCGATATGAACGTATCCCCATCATTCCAGGGACTGCCGCAGCCGGCTAGCCTCGGCTCCCAGGCCGAGCAGTTCGCGGCGATGGATCGCGAACAACTCGGCCAGCAGCGCGGGCTCGTGCACGGGCGGCGAGGCCACGGCATGCAACAGGGTCTCGATCGCCTTCTCGAGCCGGGTCGCCTTCGCGATCACGGCATCGACATCGAGCCGTTCGCCGGTAACGGGCGGCACCTCCGGCGGGGCGGGCACCGGTCGCGGCACGCGCGCTCCGGGATCGACGCGGCCCGCCAGCACCGCGACCTCCCCCGCGAGCTGATCCTCGCGCTTGGCCAGGCACTCCAGCAGGCAGTGCGCCAGCGTACTGTCGGCGTGCCCCGCCATCTCGCGGTAGGCCGCAGCAGCCCGCCGATGGGTTTCGGCCAGTCCGGTGGCGATATCCCGCAGACGGCATGCTTCCCGATTGGTCATCGAACGCGATCCTGTTGGGTTTGCGGGCAGTCTCGCGCGTCTCCCCGCGACCGGCCTTGATGCAGGTCAGATTCTCGGAATTTGATCCATATCAATGCAGTCGGGCATGTCGCGGGTTTCAGTAGGCGGGAGGACGCAAGGAGAGCCATCATGTTCACCATCCCCATGCACGCGCTGCCCTATCCCGCCGTCCTGCATCGCACCGATGGCCCGCAGAGCACGGTTTCCAGGGTGCGCGAGATGCGCCTGGCCACACCGCTCGACCGGCTCGCGCAATGGATTGCACGCGAGTTCGACGTCGCGCTGGTCGAGGTAGTGGACGAACGCCGCGGCCAGAGCGTGATCACCGGCCGGTGCGCCGCGGGCGATCCACCGGCAGCGGCCTACGCCCTGCCGTGGTCGGTGTCGGCCGCCATCCCCGGCGCCGACGGGCCGGTCGGCCGCTTGGTGCTGCGCGAGCGCGGCGGTCGCGCCTGGCAGGAGGCGGACCGGAACCGCCTGGAGAGCGCGGCCCGGCTCGTCGGCCGCCTGCTCGCCGACGCCCCGGCACCCCCGAACGGCCCCACGGCGCTCGCAAGCTGACCGGAGCTGCGGCACCATGCCGCCGTGATGGATAGCACGACGGCGTTGACGGACCTCTGGGCACTGGGCATCGCCCTGGCCCTGGGCCTGCTCGTGGGCCTGGAACGGGGCTGGCACGAACGCGAGGCCGCCGAGGGCCGGCGCATCGCCGGCATCCGCACGTTCGCGCTTATCGGCCTCCTGGGCGGGCTGGCGCAGATGCTCGGGCGCAGCGCCGGCCCCGCGACACTGCCGGTGGCGTTCGCGGCACTGGCCGCGATCCTGCTGGTGGCGCACGCCCTGGAATCGCTGCGCGACCGCGATGCCGGCATCACCACGCTGGTCGCGGCCCTGCTCACCTTCCTGCTGGGCGCGCTCGCCGTCGCCGGACATGCCGAGGTCGCGACCGCCGCGGCGGTGGTATCCGGTCTGATACTGGGCTCCAAGCCGCGCCTGCACGCGGCCCTGCAGCGCATATCGGAGGACGAGCTGCGGGCGGTGTTCAAGCTGCTCCTGATCTCGCTGGTGGCACTGCCGCTGATCCCGGATCGCGGCTACGGCCCCGGCGGCGTTCTCAATCCCTACGAGATCTGGTGGCTGGTGGTCCTGATCGCGGCCCTGTCCTCCACCGGCTACTTCGCCATGCGCCTGGCCGGCCCCGGCCGCGGCCTGATGCTCACCGCGGCCCTGGGCGGTCTTGCCTCGTCCACCGCGCTGACGCTCAGTTTCGCCCGTCTGCACCGGCGGGCGGCCGGTCTGCACGCGCCGCTCAGCGCCGGCATCCTGCTCGCCTGCGCGATGATGTTCCCGCGCATCTGGGTGGAGACGGCGCTGGTGCGCCCGTCGCTGACCCCGGCGCTGACCGCGCCCCTGGTCGTCATGGCGGCGGTCGCGGCGGCGGCGCTGCTGTGGCGCCGCCCGGGCCGGAGCGACAGCCCCGGCGATGTCGCGCGGACCCTCGCCAACCCGTTCGAGTTGCGCACCGCGCTTCAGTTCGGCGTGCTCCTGGCCGGCGTCATGCTGCTCAGCCATTACGGCCGGATCCATTTCGGCGACGAAGGGGTGTATCTGGTGGCGGCGATCGCGGCCCTGAGCGATGTCGACGCCATCACGCTGGCGCTGGCACGGGCCGCCGGCGGCGACCTGGACGCCGAGGTGGCCCGGCGCGCCATCGTGCTTTCGGCCGCGGTGAACACCCTGACCAAGGGCGTGATCGCGGCCGCGATCGGCGGCCCGCGGATGTGGCGCTCGACCGCCCTGCCCCTGGCGCTGGCCGGCGCGGCGGGTATCGCCACGACCTATTTGATCTGACACCGGTCCGTTTGTCCCGACGTCGGCCGGGGTGGCGCGACCGACGGCGGGCGGGGCAGAATATTCCGATAACGGAAGTCCGGACCCACCTCACGTCATGGCAACCTCTTCGCAACAGGGCGACGATGCCGGCATCGTCCACGTGGTGGACGATGACGAGGCGGTACGCGAATCGTTGATGCTGCTGTTCAAGTCGATCTCCCTGGAGGCACGCGCCTACCCCAACGCCCTGAGCTTCCTGGACGATTTGCAGCCCGGCCGGCCGGGCTGCCTGGTATGCGACGTACGCATGCCGGGCATGAGCGGCCTCCAGCTCCAGGAGCGCCTGACCGAGCTGGGCAGCGACATCCCGATCGTATTCATCAGCGGCCACGGCGACGTGCCGATGGCGGTCTCGGCCATGCGCGAGGGAGCCGTGGACTTCCTGCAGAAGCCCTTCAACGAGGATCTGCTGCTGCAGCGGGTCCAGGAAGCCCTGGACACGCATCGTCACCGCTGTGCCGGCAACCGCCGGCGCGACGAGATCCGGGAACGTCACGAGTCGCTCACCGAGCGCGAGCGGGAAATCATGGGCTATCTGATCGAAGGTACCGCCAACAAGGTGATCGCGATCGAACTCGGGATCAGTCCGCGCACGGTCGAGCTGCACCGGTCGCGCGTGCTGGCCAAGATGGAGGCACGCACCCTCACCGATCTGCTGCGGCTGGCCGAGGAAGGCGATCTGACGCAGGCGTCATAGACCGGCGATCCGTAAGTAGATTTGCGTATTCCGGCCGCGATCGTCCGGCCGTAACATGGCCGCGAAGATCGGTTTCCCGGAGCGACATTGATCCCGGCGGAATATCTACCCAGATCGGAGCCGCAAGGCCTCGCCGGCGACACGGCCGGCACGGCACGGCTCGCGTTGCTGGCGGCGGCGGACGCCACGCCCGACGCGGGCGCGGCCCTGGCCGCGCTCGGCTACGCCGTCCATCCCGTGGCGGATATCGGCGAGATCGACGCCCTGCGTCCGGACCTGGTGCTGCTCCACTCGGACCTGGCAACGGTGCCGACCATCGCCGGTCTCCCGCCCACGATACCGGTCGTACTCTACGGCGGCGATCCGGACGTGGCCGAGGTGGTCGCCTGGATGCGTGCCGGTGCCGCCGATTATCTGGAGACCACCGTCGGCCGCGGCGAATGGCACCGGCGGCTGCGCCGCGCCATGACGGGCCGCCGCAGCCGGCATACGTAGTACCCCGTACACCGGTTACGGCGATTCCGAATTTTCCCCGCAACGCCGTTGCCGGACACTGGCGTCCAGCATTGCCAACGACGGGGAGAACAATGCAGCAGCAGATCCTGGCCCAGTCCCGCCCTCTGGCCGAGACCGCGGTACGCCGCAACGCCTGCATGGATTGCCGCGTGCGCGACAAGTGCATCGCCGCCTGCGCCCTCGACTCCCTCGAGCCCCGCGCCCGCGACGAGATCGCCGGCGACCGTGCCCGGTTCGCGGCGGGCGAGCACCTGTACTGGCGCGACGACCGCTTCAGCGCGCTTTACGTGGTGACCGGGGGCAGCTTCAAGAGCTACAACGTCGACCTCGACGGCAACGAGCGCGTGCGCGGCTTCCACTATCCCGGCAGCCTGATCGGCTTCGACGGCATCGAGAGCGGCCGCCAACGCTGCCACGTGGAGGCGATGGAGGATGCCACGGTGTGCGCCCTGCCGTTCGACCGCCTGCTCACCCTGTCCCTGCACGCCCCGTCGCTGCAGACGGACCTGTTCCGGAGCCTGAGCCGGGACTTGGTGCATGCCGAGACCCTGGCCGGCGACTACCCGGCGGAAGTGCGCATGGCCGCTTTCATCCTGGAGATCGGCGGCGACGGTGCCGAGGCGCGGCTGCCGATGGCGCGCCGCGACATCGCCAACTACCTGCGCCTGGCCACCGAGACCGTCAGCCGCCTGATGACCCGCTTCCGCCGCGAGGGCCTGATCGAATGCCGGGGACGCTCGGTGCGCGTCGTCGATATCGACGGACTCCGGGAGATCGCGGAACCCTCGCTGTCCAATTAATCTCCAAGGGGACGCGGTTTTCCGAGGTCCCCGGAGTAGCGCGATGATCCTGACCGGACGGATTCTGTTCCCGGTATTCCCGGCGGACGGCCACGAGGCCGAGCACCAGCTCGCGGCACTGGCCGCGCATACCGGCCACAGCCCGGCCCTGCTCACCCGCCGTCTGTCGCGCGAACCCGGCGAGGCGGAGGGTCTGCTGGACTCGGTGGCCGGGCGGCTGGACGCCCTCGGCGCGCCGGTCGCCGCGCGCCACATCGTCGACGGCAACCTCGCCGACGCCGTGCTGCGCTGCGCGGAAGAGGACGACGCCGCCATGATCTTCATGCCGGCGGGACCGGAGGCGCGCGAGGATGTCCGCCACACCGGCGTGGAGGCCGAGGCGATCGCCCGCAACGCCCGGCGCCCGGTCTGGATCGCCAAGCCGCACACCCCCGCCGAGCTGGAGACCGTCATCTGCGCCGTGGACGAGCGGCGCGCCAGCGCGGAGGCCCTCAAGGCCGCGATCGAGCTCGCCCGCTGTTACAGCGCGCGCCTGCGCATCGTGCGGGCGGCGCACCCGCCCGCCGACGGCGATCCGGTGACCGTCGCCATGGACGAGCGCGAGCGCGTCGAGGCCCGGCAGTCGGCCGGCAACCGGATCGAGAACGCCTTCGAGGATTTCCTGGAGGGCTTCAACGTCGAGGGTCTGCCGCGGGTCGAGCATCGCCTGCTGTGGGCGGACCGCGCCTCCCGGGCAATCACGGACGCCGCCGGCGAGAATCCGAATGCCCTGCTCGTGCTCGGGTCTTCCGGCGTGCATCGTTTCCTGAGACCGATGCTGGGCACCACCTCGGAGCGCGTGTTGCAGCACGCGCCCTGCTCGCTGCTGTTCGTGAAATATTGAGCCGGGGTCGCCGTCAGATATTCTCGGCGACCCAGCGCCGAAGCTGTTCGGCGGACATCGCGCCTGCCGCATTCGCCACGGGGCGCCCGCCCTTGAACACCATCAGCGTCGGGATGCTGCGGATGCCGTAGCGGGCCGCGGCCCCGGGCGCGGCCTCGACGTTGACCTTGACGAAGCGGGCCGCCGGGCCGGTGGCCGCCGCGACCGCCTCGAACACCGGCGCCATGGCCTTGCAGGGCCCGCACCAGGCGGCCCAGAAATCGACCACCAGCGGCAGTTGCTCGCGCGCCAGGTAACGGTCGAAACCGCCGTCCTCCAGCGCCAGCACCCGGCCGGAAAACAGCGGCTCGCGGCAGGCGCCGCACTTGCCGCCGGCGTCCAGCCGTTCGGCGGGCACCCGGTTCACTCGCCCGCAGGCCGGGCAGACGGTTTCCACGCTGGTCATCGCCGTCCCCGTCATTTGCCGACCAGCCGTACGAGACCCATCAGACGCAGCAGGTAGCGTTCGTAGAAGGGCTCGGTGCGGCCGCTGCGCATCTTGTGCAGGTAGTACTTCTCGAACGCGATCTTGGCCCAGTGGACCCATTTCCCGCTCTTCGACCAAGTCAGGTTGCGGGGCGGGATCTGCGGCTGGGCCACGAAGGCGAACCCGGAGTCGCCCATGTCGGCCAGGCAGAGGGCGTTCCAGGTGGCCTGGGCGGTGACCGGGTCGCCGTCGATGGCGGCCGCGATGTTCTTGACGATGGCCGCGTTCATGGATTCGATCATGTAACCGGTCTTGGGCGCGCCGGTGGGCACCGGCGTGGGCTCCACCGGCGGGATGGCGATGCACACGCCGGTGGCATAGATATCCTGCCAGGCGGGATTGCGCTGCTGGTCGTCCACCAGGATGAACCCGCGCGGGTTGCTCAACCCCTCCACCCCGCGCCAGGCCGGCATGCCGCGGAACGGCGGAATGAACATGGTGTAGCGGCTGGGCAGGGTCTGCGGCGTCTTGGGCTCGCCCTCGTCGTCCAGGGGCGTGATCCGGACCTCGTCCGCGGCCACCTCGTCGACGCGGGCGCTGGTCACCCAGCGGATATGGCGCTGGCGCAGCTCGGATTCGAGCAGCCCCTTGGAATCGCCGACGCCGCCGAGCCCCATGTGGCCGATATACGGCTCGCTGGTGACGAACGTGATCGGCACCTTGTCGCGCAGCCGGCGGCGGCGCAGATCGGTGTCCAGCATCAGCGCGAACTCATAGGCCGGACCGAAGCAGCTCGCCCCCTGCACGGCGCCCACCACCACCGGGCCGGGCTCCTTCAGGAAACGCTCGTAAGCCTCGTGGGCATCGACGGCGTGCGGCGTGGTGCACACGGAGTGGCTATGGGCCTCGGGACCCAGCCCCGGCACTTCGTCGAAGGCCAATTCCGGGCCGGTGGCGATCACCAGGTAGTCATAGTTCATCGGGTCGCCGGCGTCGAAATCCAGCCGGCGGGCGGCCGGATCGATGCCGGTCACGGTCCCCTGTCGGAAACGGATGCCCTTGCGCGCGGCATGCTCCGCGATCGGCACCTGGACCCGGCCCGGCTCGCGCCAGCCCAGGGCGACCCAGGGGTTCGAGGGCGTGAACTGGAACGCCGGCACGGGATTGACCAGGGTCACCTCGTGACCGCCCTCCAGTTCCGCCTGGAGCTCGTAGGCCACCGAGAAGCCGCCGATACCGGCCCCCACCACCACGATATGCGCCATTGTCCGTTCTCCGATCCGACGGTCGTTGACGACGAGCCTGCACCCCCGGCGGGCCGGGCGTATTGATCCAGATCAAAAGGCGGCATCCGGACACGCGGCAGAATCGATCGCAATGGCTCATAGCCGACTCCGGAGCCGACGCGCCGTCACGGCACGGCCGGCCCGGCCATCTAGCACGGAGGATCGCGAAATGACCTCGAGCAACGTCAACATCGACACGCTGGTGTTCCGGGTGGCCGGCATCATGGTGCTGATATCGCTGCTGCTGGCCTACTTCCACAGCACCTACTGGCTGTGGCTGACCGCCTTCGTCGGCGCCAACATGCTGCAGGCCTCGTTCACCGGCTTCTGCCCCATGGCCCGCATCCTGGCGCGCCTGGGCGTGGCGCCGGGCGCCGCCTTCCGGGGCGGCCGGACCGGCTGATCGCGATGCGAGTGCCCGCCCTGATCCTCGCCGCGGCGACCGCCGCCCTGGCCGCGGGCTGCGGCGAGTCACCGCCCGCCGACCGCGGCACCACGGTGCCGGCAACCGGGCTGGAAACCGTCACCCTGGCGCCGGAAACGGTGGTCGACGAGGTCGCCTTCGACGGCAACCTGGAAGCCCTGAACCGTTCCACGGTGGCCTCCGAGGTCAATGCCCGGGTCACCGAGCTGCCGTTCGACGTCGGCGACTATGTCGAGCAGGGCGAAGTGATCGCGCGCTTCCGCGACACCTCCCAGCAGGCAAGGCTGCGCGCGGCGCAGGCCGGGCTCGACGAGGCCCGCGCGCGTCTCGCCGAGGTGGCCGAGACCTACCGCCGGGCCCGCGCCCTGTACGAGAAAGAGTTGATCGCCAAGGCCCAACTCGAGAACGCGGTGGCCGCGTACGAGTCGGCCAAGGCGCGGGTGTCGGCGGCCGAGGCGGACGTGCGCGGGGCGCAAGAGGCCCTGGAGCATACCGTGGTGCGCGCGCCCTATAGCGGCGTGGTGCTGGAACGCCACGTCGAGCTCGGCGAGACCGCCACCGTCGGCCAACCGTTGATGACCGGGCTCTCGCTGGAACACCTGCGCGCGGTCGTGGACATCCCGCAGTCCTACATCGCGGCGCTGCGCGAGCACCGCAGCGCGCGCGCGATCCTGCCGGACGGCGCCAGCGTGCCCGCGGCCTCGTTGCGCATCCCGCCGGGCGCCGACCCGCAGACCCATACCTTCCGCGTGCTGGTGCGCCTGCCCGAGGGCGACCATGGCGTGTTTCCGGGCACGCTGGTGAAGATCGCCTTCGTGCGCGGCGAGACGCGACGCCTGCTACTGCCGGCGACAGCCGTGGTCCGCCGCAGCGAAGTGGTGGCCGTGTACGTGGTCGGCGAGGACGGCCGCGTCACGCTGCGGCAGGTGCGCCTGGACGAACCGCGCGCCGACGGCCGCCTGCCGGTTCTGGCCGGCGTGTCCGAGGGCGAACGCGTCGCTCTCGACCCGATCGCCGCCGGCATCGCCCGCGCCAAGCAGGCGGCGGCCCGATGAGCGAACGCCGCATGGGCATCTCCGGACGTATCGCGGCGCGCTTCCTGACCACCGAGATCACGCCGCTGCTGGCGCTGGTCGGGCTGCTCGCCGGGCTTTTCGCCGTACTGGTGACCCCGCGCGAGGAAGAGCCGCAGATCGATGTCACCTTCGCCAACGTGTTCATCCCCTACCCCGGCGCCTCGGCGCGCGAGGTGGCCACCATGGTGACCACCCCGGCCGAACAGATCCTGGCCGAGATCGAGGGGGTCGAGCACGTCATGTCCGCCTCGCGGACCGGCATGGCCATGCTCACGGTCCAGTTCGAGGTGGGCGAGAAACGCCGCGACACCATCGTGCGTCTCTACAACGCCTTCTACTCCGAACAGGACTGGATGCCGCCGGATATCGGCGTGGGCCAGCCCATTATCAAGCCCAAGGGCATCGACGACGTCCCCATCGCCGCGATCACCCTCTGGAGCGAGGACCCGGCCATCGGCGCCCACGAGCTGGCGCGGGTGGCGCACAGCGCCGCCACCGAATTGCAACGGGTGCCGGGCACCCGCGACATCATCCCCATCGGCGCGCCCGAACGCGTGGCCCATGTACTCCTGGACCCGCAGCGCCTGGCCGGCCACGGCATCGACCTGGCGGCCCTGAAACGTTCCCTGGCGGCGGCCAATGTCTCCCGCGACGCCGGCACCGTGGTCGACGGCGGCGAGGCGGTCCTGGTCCAGGCCGGCACCTTCCTGTCGGCGCCGGGGGAGCTGGCCGATCTGGTGGTCGGCAGCCGGCAGGGCGCGCCGGTGTTCCTGCGCGACGTCGCCGAAGTCCGCTACGGGCCCGACCAACCCGCCCATTATGTGCGCTTCGGCGTCGGCGCCGGCGGCGAGACCAAGGATCTGCCGGCGACACCCTCGCAGCCGGCCGTGACCCTGGCGATCGCCAAGAAGCCCGGCGAGAACGCCGTCGACATCGCCGACGCCGTGTTCGAGCGCTTCGAGCAGCTCCACGGCACGGTGGTCCCGGAATCGGTGCATGCCACGGTCACCCGCGACTACGGCAAGACCGCCAACGACAAGGCGGTCACGCTGATCGAGAAACTGATCTTCGCCACGACCGCCGTGGTGCTGCTGGTGCTGATCTCGCTGGGCTGGCGCGAGGCCGTGGTGGTCGGCGCGGCCGTGGTGGTAACCCTGGCGATCACCCTGTTCGCCTCCTGGGCCTGGGGCTTCACCCTCAACCGGGTGTCGCTGTTCGCCCTGATCTTCGCCATCGGCATCCTGGTGGACGACGCCATCGTGGTGGTCGAGAACATCCACCGCCACATGCAGATCGGCGGCAAATCGCTGACCGAGGCGATCCCCCCGGCGGTGGACGAGGTCGGCGGCCCCACCATCCTGGCCACCTTCACCGTGATCGCGGCCCTGCTGCCCATGGCCTTCGTTTCCGGACTGATGGGCCCGTACATGGCGCCGATCCCGATCAACGCCAGCATGGGCATGCTGATCTCCCTGATCGTGGCCTTCGTGTTCACGCCCTGGCTTTACCGCCGGGTGTTCCGCAACGTCGAGCACGGCCACGAGGCGGACCCGGAAGCCGCCGACTCGCGCCTGCGCCGTATCCTCCAGGCCCTGATGGGTCCGTTCCTGCGCGGCCGCGCGGGCCGCGGCCCGCGGGTGCTGCTGCTGGCCGGCCTGATCGGACTGATCGGCGCCTCGTTCGCACTGGTGGGCATGCAGTGGGTGGTGATGAAGATGCTGCCCTTCGACAACAAATCCGAGTTCCAGGTGGTGGTGGACATGCCCGAGGGCACGCCGCTGGAGACCACCGACCGCGTCCTCGGTGAACTCGCGGCGTATCTGGCGGGCATACCCGAGGTCACCGACTGGCAGACCTATGCCGGCACCGCCTCGCCGATCAATTTCAACGGCCTGGTGCGCCAGTACTATCTCCGCGGCGAGCCCCACCAGGGCGACATCCAGGTCAATCTGGTGGACAAGGGCGAGCGCGACCGGCCCAGCCACGACATCGCCCGCGCCGTGCGCGGGCCGCTGCAGGCCATCGGCGAGCGGCACGGCGCCAACGTCAAGATCGTGGAGGTGCCGCCCGGTCCGCCGGTACTGGCGCCGCTGGTCGCCGAGATCTACGGGCCCGACTACGCCGGCCAGCAGCGGGTCGCCGAGACCGTGCGCGGGGTCTTCGAGAACACCGACGACGTGGTCGACGTCGACACCTTCGTCGAGGCGCCCCAGCCCAAGCTGGTGGTCGCGGTCGACCGCCGGCGCGCGGCCCGCCTGGGCGTGAGCCAGGCCGCCGTGGCCGACACCCTGGCCACCGCCCTGCGCGGCGGCGACGCCGGTTACCTGCACCGCGAGGACACCAAGTACCCCCTGCCCATCCGGCTGGAGCTTACCGAAGGCGGCAAGGCCGACCCGGACGTGCTCGGCGCCCTGCGCGTGCGGGCCGCGGGCGGCGGGCTGGTGCCGATCAGCGAGGTCGCCCGCTTCGAGCGGACCACCCGCGACCAGACCATCTACCACAAGGACCTGCTGCCGGTGGTGTTCGTCACCGGCGACGCCGCCGGTCGCCTGGACAGCCCGCTGTACGGCATGGCCGCCATCGCCTCGACCCTGGGCGAGACCGGGGTCGCCGGCGGTCACATCCTGGACCAGCACTTCCTCGGCCAGCCGGACAACCCCTATGCCTGGAGCATGAAATGGGACGGCGAGTGGCAGATCACCTACGAGACCTTCCGCGACATGGGCCTGGCCTATTCCGTCGGCCTGGTGCTGATCTACCTGCTGGTGGTCGCCCAGTTCCGCTCCTACGGCGTGCCGCTGATCATCATGGCGCCGATCCCGCTGACCCTGATCGGCATCCTGCCGGGCCACGCCCTGCTCGGGAAGCAGTTCACCGCCACCTCCATGATCGGCATGATCGCGTTGGCCGGGATCATCGTGCGCAACTCCATCCTCTTGGTGGATTTCGTGCAGCAGCGGCTGCGCGAGGGCGAGAGCCTGGAGCGGGCGGTGGTGGACGCCGCCGCGGTGCGCGCGCGGCCGATCGCCCTGACCGCGGTCGCGGCCATGCTGGGCGCGACCTTCATCCTGGACGATCCGATCTTCAGCGGCCTGTCGGTCTCGCTGATCTTCGGCATCTTCGTGTCCACCCTGCTGACCCTGTTGGTGATCCCCGTCGTGTACTACGCCTACCACTACAAGCGCCGGCCGGGGGACGCCGCATGAGCCGGGTCGCGATCCGCCTTGCGGGCCTGGTGGCGGGGCTGGTGGCGACCGCCTCGGCACAGGCACAACCGCTGGCCGTCCTGCTGGAGGACGCCCTGGCGCATCCGGCGGTGGCCGCGCGCGAGCGGCGCGTCGAGGCCGCCGAGGCCACGCTGGGCGCGGAAACCGCGCGCTATCTCGGCGGCGGCGAGGCGTTCGCCAGCGCCACGCGCTTCGAGGACCGACGCATCGTGGGCCCGTTCGTGCCCTACGACTTCGCCGCCCTGCCCGCGGATCGCGAATTCGCCCGCTACGGCGTGCGTTACCGCCTGCCGGTGGATGTCTTCGGGGTGATCGCGGCGTCCCGCGAGCGCGCGCGGGGCGATCTCGAGGCCGCGCGTCTGCTGCGGCGCCAGGAGACCCTGCTAACCCTGCATCGCGTGGCCACCGCCTACGCCGACCTGCAGGCCCTGCGCCGACAGGCGCGGGCGCTGAGCACGCGCGCGGCGGCGCTGGAACGCATGGAGCGGCGGGTGATGGCCCAGATCGAGCTGGGCCAGGCCGCCAAGCTCGACGCCCGCGTCGTCGCCAGCGAGTTGGCCGCCCACCGCGCGGAAGCCGCCCGCCTGGAGGGCGCCGTGGCCGAGGCACGGGCGCGGCTGGCCGAGGCCGCCGGCCGCGATGCCGAGGTCACCGCCGACGAGATCATGGTGCCCGCCTGGGATCCGGCCGCCGCCGGCGACACCCTACCCGTGCGCATGGCCGAAAGCCGGGCGCGCGCGGCGCGCGCGGACGCCCGCGCGGCCCGCCGCGCCCTGCTGCCGCGCCTGGACGTGACCGCCGAGGCATCGCAGTACGAGGGCGGCGGCGAATCGCCGGACGACTGGGCGCTGGGTATCCAGGCCAGCATCCCCCTGGACTGGTCGGCACGAAGGCGCAGCGCCGCCGGCACGCGCGCCGGCGAGGCCGCGGCCGCCGACGCGCGCGCCGCCGAGCGGGAAGCCGCCCATCGCATCCGCGTCCTGGAGAGCGCCTACCACGCCGCCGTCGCCGACGCCGCCGCGCTGGGCGAGGAAGTGGCCCAGCGCCGCGAGGTACTGGATCTGGCCGAGGAAAAGCACCGCCTCGGGGCGATGGCGTTGGAGGAACTGCTGCGCCACCAGCGCGACTGGCTGGCGGCGGCATACCAGGTCGCCCGCGCGCGGGCCGCGGCCCAGGCGGCCTGGTCGGGACTGCAGGTGCTCCTGGGCACGGCCCCCGAGCGCTATATCCGCGCCGCCGCCGGCGACGGCGGCTGAGGGAAAGACCCGGACGGCACGCCACGCCCCGTAACGGCGGACGCATGTAAGATCGCGGTTCGCGCCGATCCGATCACCGTCCCGCGAGGAAAGTCCCATGACCGAGGTCGCCAACCTGCATGCCCTCATGGTCCTGCTGGTCGGCCTGACCATCGTCCTGGCGCCGCTGATCAAGGCGCTGTTCCGCCGGGTCGGGGTGCCGGCCCTGGTCGGGTTCCTGTTGCTCGGTTTCCTGTTGCGGCTGGCGGACACCCGCTGGCACCTGTTGCGCGACGACGTGCAACCCGCCTTCGACCTGCTCGCCAACCTCGGCCTGGTGGCGCTGCTGTTCCACGTCGGCCTGCGTAGCGACCTGCGCGGCCTGATCGAGAAGCTGCCCACCGCCAGCCTGGTCTGGATCGGGGATGTCATCGCCTCCGCCGCGCTCGGTTTCGCCGCCGCCCACGCCCTGCTCGGCCTGGACCTGATCGCCGCCCTGGTGATCGCGGCGGCCATGACCGCCACCAGCGTGGGCGTCTCCGTCAGCGTGTGGGAGGATGCCGGCTTGCTGGGATCGGAACGCGGCAAGCTGCTGATCGACGTCGCCGAATTGGACGACATCTCCGGCGTCGCCCTGATGGCCTTGCTGTTCGCGGTGATGCCGGTGCTGGCCGGCGGGGGCGGCGATCTCGCCGGTCCCCTGGCCTCGGCGGCCGGCGCCTTCGCGCTCAAGCTGATCGGATTTCTGGCGTTCTGCTATCTGTTCACGCGCTACCTGGAGCCCCGGATCACCGCCTGGGCGCGCCGCCTGGAGCCCGCCCCCGGGCGCATGCTCACGGTCGCGGGCCTGGGCTTCTGCATCGCGGCGCTCGCCGGCTGGCTGGGATTCTCGCTGGCGGTGGGGGCCCTGTTCGCCGGCCTGCTGTTCAGCCGCGACCCGGAAGCGGTCCGCAGCGAGGCCGGCTTCGACAAGCTCTACGAATTCTTCACGCCCTTCTTCTTCATCGGCATCGGGATGGCCATCGAACCCGGCGCCCTGACCGCCGGCCTGGGCCTGGGCGCAGTGTTGTTCGTGGCCGCGGCGGCCGGCAAGCTGCTCGGCGCGGGCGGCGTCGCCGCACTGCTCGACGGCCGTGGCGCCGGCCCGGCGCTGGGGGTGAGCATGATCCCCCGGGCCGAGATCGCCATGGTGATCGTGCATCAGGCACAGCTTCTGGGCCCCGCGATCGTGCCGGACGCGGTCTACGCCGGCATGGTGGTGGTCAGCGCCTTGACCTGCACCGCCGCGCCGCTCGTGCTGCGCCCGATCCTGGAACGGGAGCGGACTCAGAGCCCGAAGGGATAGGTCTCCGGCGCGTCGCGCTCGTCCCGGCCCGACCAGCGGGGCGCCTCGTACAGCGGCTCCACGGCCTCGGTCTCGTCGAGGTGGAACACCGCGTCGAACTGCGCCGTCAGGCAGGTATCGAAATAGTGGCTGGCGCGCTCGGTCCGCGGCCGGTAGATCACGCCGATCGCCCGCTCCAGCCGCGCCTCGCGCAGATGCTCGCCGGCCTCGCCGGTGAGCGGCAGGAAGAAACGGTCCAGCCGGGTCCGCTCGAACAGGTGCTCGACACTGCCCTCCAGCGCGGGCCGCACGCGCATGCGCTCCACCTCGCCGTCCCAATCGTGGGCGGCGGAGACGAAGCCGGTATAGGTGGTGAAGCCCACCAAGAGGGCCGCGTCCGACCCGGCCCGCTCGCGCACGAGTTGCCCCAGGTTCCATTCGCCGGCCCGGCCCATGCCCGTGGCACGGGCGTCGCCGAGATGCGAATTGTGGGCCCAGACCACGATCCGGCCGCGGCCGCCGCGCTTGCGCAGGTATTCACGCAGGGCGAACAGGGTCTCGGCCATGTGTGCGTCGCGCAGGTTCCAGGTATTCACCGTGGTTCCGAACATGGCGCGGTAATACTGCTCGGCATTGTGCACGACCGCCGCGTTGCGCTCGGCGCAGAACGCCTCGTCCGCGGCCTCCGGCCGCGCCGGTTCCGATAGCGACGAATCGGGACGCCGCCGCAGCTCGGCGAGCTGGCGCGTCACCGCCTCGCGGCAGTCCGGACGCAGATGGAACGCCGCCTCGTAGCCGTAGCGCTGGGGATCCCGGACATGATCCAGACAGGCATAGCGGCGGCGCGCCTCCGCCGTCTGTGCCGGATCCCGCTCTTCCAGATAGGCGATCACGGCGTCGGCGGACCGGTACAGGCTGTACAGATCGAGACCGTAGAAACCGGTCCGCTGCCCGGCCGCCAGGGCGGCGTTGCGATCCCGCAGCCAGACGATGAAATCGTAGACCTCGCGGTTGCGCCACATCCAGCGCGGGAAACGCTCGAACGAATCGAATGCCGCCAGGGTGCCGGCGGCGTCGCCGCCGCGGACGTGCCGGTTCAGGCGGTAGGCATCCGGCCAATCGGCCTCCACCGCCACCGCTTCGAACCCGGCCTCGGCGATCAGGCGGCGCGTGATCTCGGCGCGCATGCGGTAGAACTCGCGAGTGCCGTGACTCGCCTCGCCCAGCAGGATCAAGTCGCGTCCCTCGGCCATCGCCAGCAGGGCATCGTAGTCCGCCGGGCCGCCGGACAGCCGCAGCGCGGCATCGCGTACCGCGGTGAACGGCGTGACCACCCGGGCGGTCACGAAGCCTCCCCGTCACGTGCCGCCGCCAGCAGCGACTGCACCTCGGCGTCGCCGGTCTGACCGAAATGGCGGTAATGCGCGCCCACGGCCCGGAAGTCGGCCGGCCGGGACACGCACACGACCTCGTCGGCCAGATCACGGAACTGGTCCTCGATACCCCGCGGCGCGACCGGCACGGCGACCACCAGGCGTGCCGGACCGAGGGATCGCACCGCGCTCAAGGCGGCGCGCATGCTGGCGCCGGTGGCCAGGCCGTCGTCGACCACCAGCACCGTGCGCCCCGCCACGCGCGGCGGTGGCCGGTCGCCCCGGTAGGCCCGCTCGCGCCGCGCCAGCTCCGCGCGCTCGGTCTCGACGACCGCGTCCACCTGCGCCCGGTCGACGCCCAGCGCCCGGATGAGCTTGTGGTCCAGCACCTCGACACCGCCGCTGGCGATCGCGCCCATGGCGAACTCCGGCTGACCCGGCACACCGATCTTGCGTACCACCAGCACATCCAGCTCCGCCCCGAGCGCCCGGGCCACCTGATAGGCGACCGGCACGCCGCCGCGCGGCAGACCGAGCACCAGCGTGTCCGCGCCGCCGAACGCGGCGAGCCGCGCGGCCAGGCGCCGCCCGGCGTCGACGCGGTCCTCGAATACGCTTTCCATGGCCGACATGCCTCCCAATGGACAAGCCATCGCCGTCCATCGTTTCGCAGGCCGGCCGACGGCGTCTTGATCCAGGTCAATACGCCGCCGTCATTCGTACCGAAAACTGGCGCCATCCGGCATCGGCCGGTCTTGTTCGGCACCGATCAAGGAGACAACCATGGATTTGATGACCTGGAACCCGCTGCGCGAGATGGACAGCCTGTTCGGGCGCACCGGTCGCGGCGCGATGCGCTTCCCCGGCGAGGAGGAGTGGAGCCCGGCGGTGGATATCCGCGAGACCGACAAGGCCTATTTGATCACCGCCGAGCTACCCGGCGTGGAAAAGCAGGATATTGCGGTCACCACCGAGAACGGCGTGCTGACCCTGGCGGGCGAGCGCCGTCAGGAGAGCGAGGAGAAGGACGCCCGCCACCACCGCCGCGAGCGTTACTACGGGCGCTTCTCCCGCAGCTTCAGCCTGCCCGAGAACGCGGACGCCGACCGCATCGAGGCCAAGAGCAAGGACGGCGTGGTGGAGATTCGCGTCCCCAAGCGGGAACCCGCTCCCGAGAAACAGACCCGCATCGAGGTCAAGTGACCCGGCCGCCGGCGCCGGCCACCGTCGGTGCCGGCGATATCACACCGGACCCGTTTTCGGCACGGGCTTGACCACCAGCACGTCGCAGGGCGGATCCCGCAGGAGATCCTCGGCCACGCTGCCCAGCAGGGCATAGGCAATGCCGGCGCGGCCGTGGCTGCCGATCACCAACAGGTCGGCCTCCCGGTCGCGGACTTCCTGACGCAGGACGCTGCGGCTGTCGCCCTCGCGGATGACATGTCCGACGCCCGGAAACGTTTCCGCCAGGGGATCGCAGTCAGCAGCGCCCGGCCGACCGGCGTGCACCAGCGTGACTTCGGCCGTGGGCAGCAGACCGGAGACGACGGCCAGGGCGCGGCGGGAGGCGGTCGAGAAATCCATACCGACCAGGACCCGGCGATAGACGTGGGCCGCCGGCGCCTGCGCCAGCAGCACGGCACCGCGGACTCGACGGATCACGTGCTCGGCGGTGCCGCCCCGGAACAGGTCGGCGATGCCCTCGTCGGCATGCCGGCCCAGGACCACGAGATCGGCCTCCAGGTCGTCGGCGGCCGCCGCGATCACCTCGTGGGCCTCGCCCGCGCCCAGCCGCACCGCTGCCTCGGAAGCGATCGAATCCGGCAGGTCGGCGAGTTGCTCGCGGATCAGGCTCTCGGCCCCGGCCTTGGCGGACTCTCGCTCGACCGCGTGCACCACCGCGAGCGCCGCGCCGCAGCCCCGTGCCAACGCGGCCGCCCGGGCGAGCGCCCGGTCACCGTGCGCGGAAAGGTCGGTGGCGACCAGCACGCGGTCGATACGCTTGTCCGGGGTCGGGTCCATGATCTGCCTGCTGCGGTCGTCTGATGCCTCGTCGCGGGGTACAGGATAATCCAATTCGCGGCTTGACCCGGATCGGGACGGCAGCCGCGCACCCCCACCCCCGAGGCCGCCGCCCGGCGCCGTCCGGATTGATCTGGATCAGGATCGCATGCCGGATTTCATGCTGCGATAGGGATACCTTCGACCACGATGACAATGGAGGCATTCATGAAAACGGAATGTAAGACCCGGAACCGTTTCTCTCTTTGGCTCGGTATCCCGTTGCTCGCGGGCATCATGGCGATCTCGCCCCTGGCACTCGCCCAGCAGGGCGGCGGCAAGGGCGCCGGCATGCAATCGGGTCAGGGCATGATGGGCGGCAAGGGCCAGGGCATGCAGTCCGGCGACCAGGCCCGCGACCGCATGCAGGACATGGACCGGCTGCGCGACCGGATTCACCAGACCGACGATCCGGCCGAACGCCGCCGCCTGATGAACGAGTACCACAACCGCATCCAGCAGGGCATGCGCAATCTCGACAACCGGTCCGGCCCCGGTCCCAACGCCACCCAGCAGGAGCGCATGCAACACATGGAAAACCGCATGAACGAGATGCACAACATGATGCGTCACATGTGGGAATACCAGGACCAGCGCGGCGCCGGCGGCAACAGCGGCAACTGACGATCGTCGCCGGTCTTGCTCTCCGCCCCGGGCCGTACGCCCGGGGCTTTCTCATGGCGATCATCCGCCGGACACGTCCGTTGTTCCAGCCGACTCGACAGCCACCCCCGTAACCGCGGAGAAATCCGTCCCGGACTTGATCCCGGTGTAATCCGGATTGACCCAAATCAACCGATAACGGCGATTCTCGAACTACGATCATCCCTGGCACCCCAAAGCGGCCGTGGCTATCACAACCGTCTCGGCTGGCCCGGAATACAACGAGAGAGAATTGTGATGGGAAACATCTGGATATTGGCGGCGGGCGGCGGCAAGGCACGGCTGTTCGAGGCCGACGGCCGCAACGCGCCGCTGCATGAAATTCGGACCCTGACCGATACCGCGGTGCGCCAGCGCAGCGGCGACATCCAGGCCGACGCCCCCGGGCGCAGTTTCGACCGCCGCGGACCCGGCCGTCACGCCATGGTCCCGCGCCAAGACCCCACACGCGAACGGGCACGGCATTTCGCGGCCGAGATTGCGGACGTTCTCGACGAAGGCCGCCGTGAGGGACGTTACACGCGTCTGTACCTACTCGCCGAGCCGCGCCTGCTGGGGCAATTGCGGGACGCCCTCGACACCACCACGCGGACATTGGTGGCGGGCGAGGTGGACAAGGACCTGAGCGCCCGTTCCGCCGAGACGATCCGGGCCCACCTGCCCGACTTTCTGTAGAACGACGGCCGCCGTGCCGCTTGAAACGAGCCGACTGCAACGCCGACGCGGAGACATCGATCATGAAAGTGGGTAGTTTCTGCAACCGCGACCCGGTCACCGTCCGTCGCGACACCGAGATCCGCGAGGCCGCCCGATCGATGCGCACGCATCATGTCGGCGCGCTCGTGGTCGTCGACGGCGGGCGGCCCGTTGGTATCGTCACCGACCGCGATCTGGTGATCGAGGTTCTGGCCGGAGACGTGTCCGACGACAAGCTCACGATCGGCGACGTCATGACGCAGGACGTGGGCGTCATCGAAGAGGATGAAGGGTTCTCCGAGGCCCTGGTGAAAATGGCGGAGCTGGGCGCGCGCCGGCTGCCGGTGGTCGACGCCCGCGGCCACCTCGTCGGCATGGTCTCGCTCGACGACATCCTGGAATGCTACGCCGAGCTCACCGATCGCTTGCGCTCCGTGTTGGGCCAGGAACTCTGGCGCGAGACCTACCGGCGCAGGTGACCGCGACGGCGGGCGAAGGCGGCGCGGTCGGGAACTGATCCAGATCAATAGCCCCGCCCCCGCGCCAGACTAACTTTGGCGCTCCAGACAAACGACGCAAGCCTCGCCATGACCAGTCCCCTCACCCGTCAACAGCTCCGGGAGTTCAAGGCGCTATTGAACGATCGTTTCCTCACGCTGCGCGGCGAGATCCAGGATGCGCTGCTGCGCAACGACGACGAACATTACGCGGACATCGCGGGCCAGGTCACCGACATGGAGGACGCCGCGCTGGCGGACCTGATCGTGGACCTGGATCTCGCCGAAATCGATCGCGACGTCGAGGAGATCCGCGACATCGACGCCGCGCTGATGCGCATCGCCGAGAGCCGCTACGGCATCTGCATCGATTGCGACGAGGCCATTCCGGTCGAGCGATTGCGAGCCTATCCCACGGCCAAGCGCTGCATCGACTGCCAACGGCGTTACGAGCGCACCCACACACCAGGAAACGCGGCGACACTGTGATGCGACAAACGATTCGAATCCCGTCCCGGCGCACGGCCGGCGCCGCGACCCTGGCCCTGCTCCTCGGGCTCGCCGGCTGGCACGGTGCCGGCTGGGCGCAGACGCCGCCCGACGCCGGCAAGAGCACCGGCATGGCGGACGATGCGCGGACCCCGGCCAGCCCGGCCGGGACCGGGGAGCCGGATACCGCGCCCACCGATGCCGGCATTCCCCTCGGCGGGTTCCTGCTCTATCCCGATGCGACCTTGCGGGGCGGCTACGACGACAACCTGTTCGCCGCACCCGACGACGAGGAGGACGACACCCTCCTGCTGTTCTCGCCGACGCTCGGTCTCGAATCGGACTGGTCCCGGCACCGGCTCGCCGCGCGCACCGGCGCCCGGGTGGCGCGCCATCATATTTTCGAGAACGAGGATTACGAGGACTATTGGGCCGAGGCGGACGGCCGCTATGACGTTTCCGAGGCCGTCAACCTGTTCGGCGGGGCGGGATGGCGCCGCGGGCACGAGGAGCGGTTCTCGCCCGACGACGTCGACGGCAAGGAGCCGACCACGTTCGACAACGCTACCGCGCATCTCGGCGGCGAGGCGGGCCTCGGTCCCTTTTCGGCCCGTCTGGGAGGCACCGTCTCCAAGCTGGATTTCGACGATGTCCCGACCACCAACGGCCGGATCAACAACGACGATCGCGACCGCCGGCAGCACGCGGTGGGCGTGCGCGGCAACGTCGAGGTGCGCCCGGGGACGACGCTGTTCCTGCAGGCGGCCCGCGATGTCCGCAGCTACGACGCCTCGGTCGACGACCTGGGCGTGGACCGCGATTCCGCCGGCAAGCGGCTGGCCGCGGGCGCCGAGTTCGAATTCCGCGGCGGCCGGGCCGAGATACTGGCCGGGCGCCTGGACCAGAACTACGAGGACAGCCGGCTGCAGGACGTGGACGCCTTCGATATCGGCGGGCGCCTGCACTGGTGGGCGACGCCGCTCACGCGCCTGTCCGCGAGCGTGGACCGCACCCTGGAGGAGACCACGGTCTTCGATCCCGCTACCGGGACCCCCGCCTCCTCGTATCTCAACACGGCCTATACCGTCGGCTTCGACCGGCGGCTCACGCCCAACCTCGCGGCCGACGCCTACGTCAGCTACGCGGACTCCGACTACCAGGGCATCGACCGCCGCGACGAGATCGTCTACGCCGGGCTCGGCATGCAATACCGCATGACGCGGCATCTGGTGCTGGAGGCCGACTATGACTTCCGGCATCGCGACTCCAGCGTCGAATCGGCCGACTACTTCCGCAACCGCGTCCTGCTGGGCGTGCGGGCGATGCTCTACCCGCTGCCGCCCCGTCACAGCCCCACGCTGGCCGAGGCGGTGGCCGCGGCCATCCGCCCGACGCCCGATTTCGACGGCTTCTACATGGGCATGCAGATAGGCCACGGCGCCCTCGCCACGCACACCGAAGGAGCCCGCGGCAGCGGGACGGACGACGGCGACTTCGGCGACCTGGGCACGGTCGCGGGCCCCTTCATCGGCTACGGCATCGGCGGCAAGCGTTTCCATGCCGGCGTGGAACTGGAGGCCGAAGTCGGCGGCGAGGAATGGCGGCACGCGAAGACGCCGGACGGGCGCGTCTTCTCGCACGAGCGCGGCGACGGTTTCGGCGCCGGATTGCGCCTGGGCTGGCTCGCCGGGCACCAGTCGCTGCTGTATACCCGGCTCGGATATGCCCGCGGCGAATTCGAGACCTACTACAAGGAGGACGACGCGACGCCCGCCGTCGAGCAGACCGATCGCCTGGACGGCCTGCGTTACGGCCTGGGCCTGGAGATACCGGTGAACGACGAGACGTTCTGGCGTTTCGACTACAGCATCACCGACTACGAGGACTTCGACATCGCCACGGGCTCGGACGTCGAGACCTTCGACAACCGCGAGACGCTGTTCCGCATCGGCTTCGGATGGCGCGCCGGCGAACACTGGCCCGGCGCCGCGCCGTCGCGGCGGCAGTCGCCGGACGGCTTCTACGCCGGCGCCGCCGTCGGCTACGGCCTGCTGGTCACGGACCTGGATGCCGTGCACCGGCAACCCAACCCCCCGTCCCCCACCTACCTGGACGCGCCGTTCGCCGCCCAGGGCTATTCCGCCGGCTACTTCGCGGGCTACGGCATCTCCCTGGAAAACCTCTATCTCGGCGTGGAGCTGGAGGACGACTCGGGCAGCTCCGACTGGCGGCATGTGCGCGATCCCGGCGGGCGCGACTTCGGCGTCCGCAAGAAAGGCGGCCGTGGCGCCTCCGTCCGCGTGGGCTGGGCCTTCCAGGACGGCACCCTGGTCTATGTCCGTCGCGGGAAAATCCAGACGAAGTTCGACACCGAGTACGTCAAGGGCAACAACCCGGACAACTGGGTGGACCGGCAGGACAAGATCGACGGCGACCGCATCGCCCTGGGGGCGGAGATGCCGCTACTGGCCCACCTTTTCATGCGCATGGAGTACAGCCACACCGACTACGACAGCTATGGATTCACGACGGCCCACAGCCAGACGGACGAGGTGGCATTCGACAACGCCGAGACCCTGTTCCGGCTGGGACTCGGACTGCGGTTCTGAGCCGTCCCTCCGTCCGCAGAAGAGGAACGACGACATGACGCGAATCAGAGGGAGTGCCAAAAGCCGACTCGCCGCGATCACGGCAGCCGGCACGCTGGTCTTGATCCCGGTCCTGGCGATGCCGGTCGGCACGTACGCCGCGGGCGATCATCCCGGCGGCTCCTGCGGCGGCGGCCACGACGAGGGTAGTCACGAGGACGGCGGACATGACAGCGGTGGCGGCGGCATGCGCGGCGGCGGTCGCGGTTCGCCGCGCCATGCCGGCGGGGGCGGTCCGAGCGGACACCTGGAGGATCGAGTCCTGCACGGACACGAGGATCACGCGGGCGGCGGACATGATCCGACCAGCCTCGATCGCGGTCGTCCGCCCTGGGCCGGAAGCGGCCACGGCGATGACGCGCTGGATTCGGACCACGGCGGCGGGGATGACGGCCACGACGCCCATGCGGCGGGGGCCGCACCGGCCTCCGCGGTAACCTCCTGGGCGGTGGCACGCGATGCCGACGGTGTCCCGGTGCTGGATGCCAACGGTCACGTCCGGCCGGTGCTGGAGACCGGCCGGATCGCGAACCTGACCGCCACGGGCCGGCTCCCCGGCGACTGTATCGGACGCGTCAGCCGCGTGACCCTGGCACCTTTCGGGGAGGCTTTGGCCTCGACGCCGGTTCTACGGGCCGAGTTCGAAACGGTGTTGGCCACCGCCGGCACGCCGCCACGGCAGCAGCAGCCCGCCCCGGCAACCCGGCGCGTCAGCCTCGTGCTCTACACCCATGCCATGGTCGCGGACGGTGTCGGCCGGGACGAGGCCGCGCGGTTCCTCGCCGGCGCGGCGAGCGACCCGGTCACGGTCGACCAGGTCGTCCTGCTGAACGACGTGCTCGGCATCAACGCGGTCTCGCCGGAGGGCCACGCGGCATTCGCCGATTTCACCTACCGCGCCTCGGACGCGCCCGCGGAGACATCCGCGACCGGGATCGAGGGCTTCGTGCGGCTGGTCAACGACCACCGGCAGGCACGCGCCGTCCCCGATTGATCTGGATCACAAACGCGCGCGCGAAACCCGGTCACTATCGGACCGGCGTAACAAGATACGGCATGCATGGCATGCCGATGGGAATACAACATTCTGGAGACGAGGACATGACCAGCAAGACCTTGGAGACGATCGTGCGCCGCGCCGGGATATCCGGTGCCTGCGCGACGGCCTTGATCATGGGCGGTGCCGCGCTCGACGCCGTCGGTGACGGCGCGTTCGGCGTACTCGGCACGGCGCACGCGGCCCAGGGAGAGGGGCACGGCGGCGAAGGTGCCCGCCGTGGCGGTGGCGGCGCCGGACAAGGCGCCCACGGCGAGGGCAAGGGCGCCTGGGGCGGCCGCACATTGGACGAAGTGATCCACGGCGAGGACGAGGAGGAAGACTCCGACCGCCCGGACTGGGCGGGCGGCGGCGGCAAGCCGGGCACCGGCCAGCCGGCGGGCGCCGGATCGAAGCGGGGCGACCTGTATGGCGATCTCTGGGTCATCCTCCGCGACGAGAATGGCGTGCCCGTGCTCGATAACAACGGCTACGTCCAGCCGATCCTGGCCGACGGCACCGTGATCCAGCTCACCGAGGACGGCGAATTGCCGACCGAGTACGAGGATCAGGTGCAGGAAGTCGAACTCGGACGGCTCAACGTCGGCCGGTCGCCCTCCAGCGTCCTCGACCGCCGCACGAGCGAGGTGATCGCCAACCTGAACGCAGCGGAGGAAATCTACCTCGATCCCGCGGGCCGGCTGGTGTTCGTCATCGACGGCGTCGCCAAGACCGTCGACTCCCCGCTCGAAAACCTCGCGCTGTACGTCTCGCTGATAAGCGACGGCAGTATCGAGGGTGTCTCGTTCAGCGGCGACCTGGCGCATCTCTCCGACGGCAAGCTGACGGAGGCGGACTATCAATCGGCTGCGTCCCTGCTGGCGGCGGCGGCCGACAAGTCCGGCACGATCACTATCGACATGATCGCCTACTACGCCGCCATCCTCGGTCTGGAGGGTGATATCAACGGTCCTGATGGCAATACCTACATCGACTATTCGGGCTTCGATTACGACCGCTCCGACCTGTACGGGGACATGACCGTCACCGTGCTGATCAAACAGGACGACGGCAGCTACGAGGCCGAGGAGGTCAACGTCCTGGAGGCGATCTTCGGCGGTCAGGACTTCGAGGATGACGGCGGCATCGCCAGCTTCACGCAGGCGGCCGACGACGCCCGCGCGGTCATCAACTACATCCACGAGTACGAGATTCCCGCCGACTCGCTGGATGACGTCTCGCACTAGGTGATGCCGGGAGGGACCAGGGACGGTCCCTTTCGCCATCGTTCCGACAGACAGAAGCCGACGGGCCGGCGCCGCCTCCGGGCAGGGCCGGCCGGCCCGCCACTCCGGGAGAAGACACCATGAGAAACGTCTTGATCATCGCGGTCGCCGGCATTCTCGGCCTCGGCCTGGCGATTGCCGTCAACGCGCAGCCGGGACCGCAGGGCGGCGGCGAAGGCCAAGTGTACGGCTGGCAACTCATGACCGAGCAGGAACGGGCCGAACACCGTCAGCGCATGCGCAACGCGGCCACCGCCCAGGAGCGCGAGCGCCTGCGCCGGGAACATCACGAGCGGATGCAACAGCGCGCCGCGGAACGCGGCGTATCCCTGCCGGAAGAACCGCCGGCCGTGCGCGGCGGCGCCAAGCGCCAATCGTCGGGAGGCAACGGTCCCGGACGCTGACCACCCGGACCGGGACAGCGCCGCGGCGGCGGCGCGTGAAGCACGGGGTTCCCGCTCCCGCAGGCACCAGCAATAGCCGGGCGACATCCAGGCGCGCGGCACTGCCGGCCCACCGTTAGCGCCGTGACCGAGAGCGCGTTATATTTGCCGTCATCCGCAGAACCCAACGACCCGGCCGGCGGACGCACCCGGCCGGGGGAACGGTATGAGCGACCCCCAAGACGACCGGCTCGCGCGCGAGGTATACAGCGCGCGCGCCCAATTCCAGGCGCTGCTGGACGCGGCGGTCGACGCCATTGTCCTGATCGACCGGGACGGTCTGATCGTCGGCTTCAACCATTCCGCCGAGCGGCTGTTCGGGTATACCTCGTCCGAGGTCATGGACCGCAACGTCCGGATGCTCATGCCCGAACCCTACCGGGCCGAGCACGACAGCTACATCCAGCGCTACCGTCGCACCCGCGAGCCGCGGATCATCGGCGTCGGCCGCGAGGTCACCGCCCGGCGCAAGGACGGCACCTGCTTCCCGATCGATCTGTCGGTGGGCGAGATCGCCGACGACACCGGCCCGGCACGCTTCGTCGGCATCCTGCGCGACCTGACCGAGCGCAAGGCCGCCGAGCACGAGATGGTCGAGCAGCGCGAACGGCTCGCCCATCTCACCCGGCTCGGCACCATCGGCGAGATGACCACCGCCATCGCCCACGAGATCAACCAGCCGCTGACCGCGATCAGTTCCTATGCCCAGGCATGCGAACGGATGCTGCGGGCCGGCACGAGCGACGACGCCGAACTCGCCGACACCCTGGGCAAGATCGGGGTCCAGGCACGCCGCGCGGGCGAAGTCATCCGGCATCTGCGGCGCCTGGTCAAGCAGCGCGACAGCGAGACCGAGGTGACGGATGTCAACGAGTTGATCCGGGATCTGCTGCACCTGGCGCAGGTGGATAGCCGCGCTCAGGGACTGGTGATCCGCGCCGATCTGGCCGAACGCCTGCCGCCGATCGAGGTCGACCCGATCCAGATCCAGCAGGTGGTCCTGAACCTGATCCGCAACGCGGTCGACGCCATGGGCGAGTGGCGCGCCGACGACACCATCGTGGTGACATCCGGTCTCACCGCCGACGACTGCGTCGAGATCGGGGTCGTCGACAGCGGGCCCGGCATTCCGGCGCATGTCGTGGAGCGCCAGTTCGAGCCCTTCCTGACCACCAAGCCGGAGGGGCTGGGCGTGGGCGTGTCCATCTGCCGCTCGATCGTGGAATCCCACGGCGGCCGGCTCGCCTTCGAGAAGAACGAACCGGCCGGCACCGTCGCCCGCTTCGTGCTGCCCGCCCTGCCCGCGGGCGCCGGGCACACGTCATGAGCGGCGGCGAGACCGGCCCCCTGGTCTACGTGGTCGACGACGACGACGCCGTGCGCGACAGCCTGCGGCTGCTGTTCAAGTCGGTGGACATGCCGGTGCGGATATTCGCCGATGCCGAATCATTCCTGGCCGGGCTGGACCGGGGCCGTCCCGGCTGCCTGGTCTGCGACGTGCGCATGCCGGGCACCGGCGGTCTGGAACTCCAGGCACGCATGGAGGCGGACGGCCTGACCACGCCCATCATCTTCATCACCGGCCACGGCGACGTGCCCATGGCGGTGGACGCCATGCGCAAGGGCGCCGTGGACTTCCTCCAGAAACCCTTCGACGACGACGACCTCCTGGACCGCGTCCGCCAGGCCCTGTCCGGCGACACGGACCACCCCGATTGACTCGGCGTCCGTCCGGCCGACCGCATAGGTACATTTGCGTATTCCAACTCATCGTCATCGGACCGAGGATGAGGCGGGACGGTTACAACGAACACAACCACATCATGGCCGCGTCATGAGATCGAGAGGCATGTGCAAACCGACAGAACCGTTACGGAACCGGCGGCGCCGAGGTACGTTTTCGTACTGGAGCCGCATGCGTACACGCGCGCCTATCTGGTGCGCCTGCTGATCGAGGCCGACTACGAGGTCGCGGATTTCGATTCCCTTTCCGAACTGCTCTCGCGCCTGGCGGAGCGGCGTCCGGACGGCATCGTCGCCGACGCCAGTCCGCCGGAGGCGCTCGGGCTGAAGCTTCTGAGCGTGACGGCGGCCGGCGACCGGCCACCGGTGGTACTGATCGCCTACGACCCGGACCTGACGGACGCGGTCCATGCCATGCGCGCCGGCGCCGCCGATTACGCGGAAAAACCGCTACCGGGATCGGTTCTGCTGTTTAAGCTGCGACGGGCGATGGACGCGCCCTGATCAGCCCACGCCCATCAGGGCGTTCAGCCCGCGACCCACCGCGAACGCCAGGCTGGCGGCCGCGCCGCCCGTCAGCAGCGTCTTGAAACCGGCGCCCACGCGAGTCTCGCCGGGCCGGGTGCCCTTGAGCATGCCGATGGCGAAGAACATCGCCGCACCCAGGGCGGCGCTGACCGCGAAGCGCGTCCCGACCGTGATCGCCGGGATCAGGAAGGCCAGCAACGGCGCCGCGCCCACCGCCACGAACGCGCCGAATGTGACCAAAGCCGCCCGCAGCGGGTGCCGGTCCTCGCGCTGCAGCCCATACTCCTCGGTGAGCATGGTCTCGACCCAGACCTCGCGGTCGCGGGTGATGACATCCACCACGCGCTCCAGGGTCTCGCCCTCGAAGCCCTTGCCCCGGAAGATCTGGCGGATTTCCTCGCGCTCGCCCTCCGGCACCGCGTCGATGTGGCGTTGCTCGATCTCGCGCAGCCGCGCGCGCCGGTCGTGCTCGGTGCGCACCGCCTCGTAATTGCTCACCGCCATGCTGAAACCATCCGCGAACAGGTTGGCGCAGCCCAGCACGAAGGCCGCGGTCGCGCTCATACCGGCGCCGTAGACACCCGCCACCACGGCCAGGGTGGTCACGCAGCCGTCGATACCGCCGAGCACGGCATCGCCGGTGGACCGGGGCGTGGTGTTGCCGTCGAGCCGGCGCGCCACCGCCGCCGGGGTGTGCGAGGCATGCAGCGCCCGCCGGTCTTGCTCGTCCCAATCGCTCATGTCCGCATTTCCGCAACGTCCGCGGTCATGATAGCCCAGCCCCGACGGATCACAGCGGATGCGGCGACAGCCGCGGCAGCAGGCGGGCACGGATGTGGCCGCGCCGGAGCTTGAGGGTGGGCGTCAGGGATTCGCCGGACACCAGGGGTGCGTCCGCCAGCCAGAAGCCGGCGACCCGGACCCGTAGCTGCCGCTCCTGGCGCCGCAGCAGCCGGCGCAGCAGACGCCGGTAGAAGGCCACCCAGCGGGGATCGCCCGGCGGCATGCCCGGCTGCGCCAATGCCCGCTGGGCGAAATCCGGCACTACCAGCAGCCAGGGCGAGCCGTCGGGGCCCTTGTCCAGCATCGCGTGGGCGATGTAGCGGCTGGCGAGGACGGTACTCTCGACCGGCTCCGGCTGCACCGGTGCCTCGTGACCGCGCAGCCTCAGGCGATTCGCGCGCCGACCCACGAAACTCAGGTCGCCGGCGTCATCCAGGCAGCCGATATCGCCGGTGAGGTAGAAGCGGCGCCCGTCGATCTCGGCGAACCGGGCCGGCCGCGAGTCGCCGGCGTAGCCGGGAAAGACCTGGGGCCCCGCCACCGCGATCTCGCCCGGTCCCGGCGGCGTCACGGCGCGACCGTCGTCGTCGACCAGGCGCAACATGACATCGGGCAGCGCCCGACCGACCGTGCCCGGTCGATTGCGATGCGGCGTACGGATCGTGGACACGCCCTGCTCGGTCGAACCGTAGCCCTCCAGCAGGGTGAAGCCCATGGCCCGCAGGTCGACATCGATCGCCCGCGGCAGCGGCGCGTCGCCGATGATGGCGGCCCGCAGGCGCCCGCCGAACGGCGCCCGCAGGCGCCGCAGCAGGAGCGCGTCGGCGGCGCGCCAGAGCGGGTACAGCAAAGCCGCGGCGCCCCAAGCCGCCGCGCGCACGGGGATGCCGCCCCGGGCGGCGCGGTCGCGGCCGGCGTGGTAAACGCGCGCCAGCGCGATCGCCGCGCGCACGATCCGCCCGCGCCAACCCAGGGTCGCCAGGCGGTCGAGGGTCTGGTGATGCACCCGCTCCCACATCAGGGGAAAGCCGGGCAGCAACGTGGGCCGCACCACGGGCAGCAGGCGCGTCAGGTCCCGCGGCGGCGCCTGCACCAACCGCGCGCCGCTGCCCAGCGCCGTGTACAGCACCAGCCGGCCGTACAGGTGCCACAGCGGCAACACGGACAGGAACACATCCTCGGGGCCGACGGCCAGAAGGTCCGGCAGGTGCCTACAGGCATGGACCAGGTTGCGGCCGGACAGCCGCGCCCGTTTCGCCGGGCCGGTGGTGCCGGAGGTACGGATGATCGCGGCCGGGTCGTCCGGCCCGATCGTGGCCTGCCGGCGCGTGACCACGTCGGGATCGGCGGCCAGCGCGGCGCGGCCGGACTCCAGTAGCGCGGCCAGGCCGTCACCGGCCCCGTGTCCGGCATCCAGCCGGACGCTGTCCGCTGCCCCGGCGCCGGCGAGTCCGTCGCCGGAGACGAAAACCAGGCGCGGCGCCTCGCTCTCCAGGAAGGCGTTGGCGGCATCGGCATCGCCGAAGCCGGACACCGGCACCTCGACGGCCCCGGCTGCCTGGATCGCCAGGCTGGCGGTCGGCCAGTCCGCGCAGTCCTCGCCGACCAGGGCCAGCGGCTCGCCGGCGGCGATGCCACGCTTAACGATCAGGGCCGCGGCCAGGGCCTCGGCCCGGGCATGCAATTCGCCATAGGTCCGGTCGCCGTCGCCGAAGGCGAAGGCCGGCCGCGTCGGGTACGCCGATGCGGCATCGGCGAAACGGCGATACAGCGGCGCCCCGGTCTCAGGCATCGGCGGGCAACCGTTCGGCCAGGGCCGCGAGATCGTCGTAGCCTTCGGCGTCGCGCGCCATCTGCGGCACGCGCACCAGACCGCGCCCGCCGAAGGCGGTCTCGATCTCGTCCAGGTAGCGGCGCTGCTGTGCCACCCGCTCGGCCAGGAAACCGCCCGCCCCGGCGTCCGCCGGCAGCAGCCGGTTCACGTGCACCGCCCCCACCGGCACGTCGGCATCGTCGAGCTGGTCGCAGAGACGCCGGGTCTCCAGCACCGCCAGGCGCTCGGGCACCAGCACCGGGTGGAACAGGGCCTCGTCCCGCAGGCGGCGGCGGGCGATGCCGAAGCGCTCCGCGCGACGGCGCAGCCGCGCGAGCACCCGGTCCTCGCGCGCCGGTTCCGACACCCCGGCGAGATTGCGCCACATGCCCTGCAGCCGGGTCACCCGCCGCCGCTGCGCGGCCAGGCCCTCGACCCAGGCGGTGAGCATGTCCGGCAGGGTGAGCAGGCGCAGCGTGTGCCCGGTGGGCGCGGTGTCGAACACGATCCGGGCGAAACGGTCCGGGCACCAGTCCATGATCCCGGCGAAACGGTCGAACAGCGCCGCCTCGGCGGTGCCGGGCGCCTGCGCCGCCAGCTTCAGATGCCGTTCCAGGGACGGTAGAACCTCCGGGCTCACCGCGTCCTCGGCGTCCTCGCGGATGCCCGCGACATAGGCGGCGGCGTCGGCCTCGGGATCGATCTGCATCGCCCACAGACGATCGCGCACCCGCGTGGGCGCCCCGCCCAGGACCACGCCCAGCAGGTCGGCCGTGGAGTGCGCGGGGTCGGTGGACACCAGCAGCACGTCGCCGTCGCCCCCCTCCGCCAGGTGCAGCGCGGTGGCCGCGGCCAGCGTGGTCTTGCCGACCCCGCCCTTGCCGCCGAACAACCGTATCGGCCTAGCCCGTTCCAAACCCGATCCTCGATAAGCCGATTGGAAAGAAAGGCGATCCGCCGATGAACGCAGATGGACGCTGATTTGTTGGTTTTGGGCGTTGCAAGTCACACCTCAGCGAATCGTGAATAGCCGGTCCCAAGAAGCTGTTGGAGAATCCCATGGACCGGGGATGCCTTCGCAATCTGCGTGCATCGGCGTCAATCTGCGGATCATGTCCCCCTTCAACAGCAGACGCCGGGAAAGCGGTCGATGCCCTGGCGGCGGTGCCAGTCGTGGAAGGCCTGGATCAGGTCGGGGTACAGTTCCAGGGCGTAGTAGTCCGCCGGGCCCGGCACGCCCAGGCCCTCCAGGAACAGCAGCGCCAGCAGCACCTCTTCCTCGCGCCGCGTCTCGCGCGCCAGGGACGCGCGCCAAGGCACCACGAACAATTCGTCGTGGAAGCGCTCGATCCGGCGCCAGACGCTCTCGCGCTCACTCATCCCCGCCCCCGTCCGGCGTCCGCCGGAAACGCCCGAGGGCCACCAGCGCCTCGGCCATAAGCCACAGGGCCAGGCCGAAGATCGCCAGGTCCATGCCCAGCAGTAGCCAATCGCCCTTGTCGTGGAACGTACCCAGATTCAGGAACAGGGCCCAGGCGGTCATCGCCAGCAGGAAGACCAGCGGTACCAGGGCCGCCAGCGGATTGCGCCCGCGCCGGGCGACCCACACGCCGATCACCGCCAGCGCCAGACCGGCGGTGAGCTGGTTGGTGGTGCCGAACAGGGTCCAGAGCCGGCCGAAGGCAAAGCCCTTGCCCTCGCCGCCGGGCGCCAGCGCCAGCCCCAGCGGGATAACCACCGCCAGGGTGGTGAGCAGGTTGAGGCGCCGGGCCAGGCCGCGGAAACCCGCCAGTTCGCCGATCTCCTGGAGGATATAGCGCTGCAGCCGCACCCCGGTGTCCATGGTGGTGCCGGCGAAGGTGATCACCACCACCGCGGCGAAGATCGCGCCCAGCGACGCCGGGATGCCGAGGTTGCCCAGGAAGTGCCCGACCCCGTCCACGAAGTTGCCCAGGCCGCCGCCGGAGGCCGCGCCGAAATCGGCGTAGCGCGCGGCCCATTCGCCGGCGCCGCCCAGACCCGCGGTGCAGGCCAGGATCGCGGCCACGGCCAGGGCGCCTTCGCCGAGGGCGCCGCCGTAGCCGACATAGCGCGCGTCGGTCTCGCGATCCAACTGCTTGGAGGTGGTGCCGGAGGCGACCAGGCTGTGGAACCCCGAGATCGCGCCGCAGGCGATGGTCACGAACAGGAACGGGAACCAATGCGGCGCGTCCGCCGCCAGATCGGTGTTGACCGCCGGCGCCGCGATCCGGTCGAAACCCACGGCCACGCCCAGGAAGATCAGCGCCAGGGCCACGATGAGCTGGTGGCCGTTGATGTAGTCGCGCGGCTGCAGCAGCAGCCACACCGGCAGCCGCGAGGCGACCCAGGTATAGGCGAAGATCAGCAGGATCCAGGTGGTGCGCACCTCCAGGCCGGCCCATGCGGCGAGCCCGTCCAGGTGCAGCGGCAAGGCCTGGCCCACCGGAATGGCGGCGTACAGCAGGGCCAGGCCGAGCAACGACGGCACCAGGATCGGCCGCCGCCAGCGGTAGGCCCACTGGCCGATGAACACCGCGATCGGGATCACCACGAGCGCCGGGATCACCACCCCCGGATGGCTCTCGAACAGGATCGCGATCACCACCGCGAATACCGCGTTCACCAGGGTCACCAGGAAGAAGATGATCAGCAGGAACAGGGTGGAGGCCCGCGGCCCGATCACGCTGCCGGCCAAAGTGCCGATGTTGCGGCCGCGGTTGCGCGCCGAGACCACGATCGAGCCGAAGTCGTGCACGCCGGCGGCGAACACCGTGCCCAGCACCACCCACAGCAGTGCCGGCAGCCAGCCCCAGTAGACCGCGATCGCCGGCCCCACGATCGGCGCCGCGCCGGCCACGGAAGTGAAATGATGGGCCAGCAGCACGTGGCGGTTGGTGGGCACGAAATCCACGCCGTCGCGCAGCTCGTGCGCGGGCGTGCGGAAATCCGGATCGAGCGCGTAGACCCGTTCCGCGAGATAGCGGGAATACCAGCGGTAACCCAGCCAGAACACGACCAGGCACCCCACCGCGATCGCGATCGCCGGCATCAACCTCCTCCATGCCGCTGCCGAAGGCGCTTAGCCTGCGCCAAGATTCACCGGTGTTCAATAAACCACGGAGGCGCACAGAGGCGCACCGAGGAGAAGATTGTTCGGACACCGATCCGGAAATGGCCGAGCAGCTATCCGGGGTTCGGATACAGGCTTCGTGGCCGACTTGCCGTATGCCCTGACCGGCGCGAAGCGTCGGTCGGGCATGACAACAAACATGGACCTCTGTGCGCCTCCGTGCGCCTCTGTGGTTTCATTTGCCGTCGGCAATCGGCACTGTGCCCAAAAGATCGACGCCAAGGGGAGGAGCACCGACGATGAACGATGTCGCCGCAGGCGCCAACCGGGTCCGCTACCGGCCGGGCATGACCGGAGGGCATTACGAGAGCTTCTACCTGCGCGCCAACCACCCGACGCGGCCGCTGGCGTTCTGGATCCGTTACACCGTCTTCGTGCCGCGTGGCCGCCCGGACGACGCCATCGGCGAGCTCTGGGGCGTGTTCTTCGACGGCGAGACGAACGACCACTGCGTGGTCAAGCGCGAGGAACCGATGGCCGGCTGCCGTTTCGGCGACGGGCCGGACGTGACCGTCGGCGACGCCCGCCTGACCGGGACCACGCTGACCGGCGAGGCGGCGACCGGCGGCCGGCGCCTGGCCTGGGACCTGCGCTACGAAGGCGGTGGCGAGCCGTTGCTGTTGCTGCCGGACTGGGCCTACGACGGCCGCCTGGCCAAGGCCCAGAGCCTCGTGCCGCGGCCCCTCGCCCGCTTCGCCGGCAGCCTGACCGTGGACGGCGAAACCCTGGCGGTCGAGGACTGGACCGGCAGCCAGAATCACAACTGGGGCGTGAAGCACACCGATCACTACGCCTTCGGCCAGGTCGCCGGCTTCGACAACGCCCCGGACAGCTTCCTGGAGATGGCCACGGCCCGCCTGCGCCTGGGCGGTCTGTGGACCCCGTTCCTGACCATGCTGGTGCTGCGCCACGACGGCCGCGAGCATCGCCTGAACGGCCCTTGGCGCATGCTGCGGGCGGCGGCCTCGATCGATTTCTTCGAGTGGCACTTCGTCACCGAGAACCGGGACGTGCGGCTCATCGGCCGCATCTCGGCGCCGCGCGAACGTGTGATCGGCTTCCGCTACTACAACCCGCCGGGCGGCGACAAGCACTGCCTGAACACCAAGATCGGCCAGTGCGAACTGCGCATCAATGACAAGCGCAACGGGCTCACCACCACCCTGACCACGGAACACCGCGCCCTGTTCGAGCTGATGCCGCCGACCACCGACGCCCCGCACGGCATCCATATCCGCGCCTGACTTTTTCAGGAATCCACTGATTGCACGGATGGCACGGATTTCTACTGAAGAATTTTATCCGCGGATGAACGCCGATGGACGCCGATAAAAGAACTGGAAATTCTTTCTTATGAATCTGCGTCAATCTGCGTTCATCTGCGGATTGTTTTCAAGGGAATTCTTATCAATCAATCCGTGCCATCCGCGTCATCCGTGGATCACTCTTCAACCCCGGCGCAATGCGATACCATGGGCGGGCATTCATTGCCGCCACACCGCGCAATGCCCACGCACGCCACAGCCAGCACGGCGCCCGCCGACGTCCTCGGCCGGCCGCTGCGCGATCTCCGGATCTCGCTGACCGACCGTTGCAACTTCCGCTGCACCTATTGCATGCCGCGTCACCTGTTCGGCAGCGCGCACGAGTTCCTGCCGCGCCGCGAGATCCTGAGTTTCGAGGAGATCGAGCGCCTGACCCGGCTGTTCGCGCAACTAGGCGTGCGCAAGCTGCGCCTGACCGGCGGCGAGCCCCTGCTGCGGCGGGACATCGAGACGCTGATCGCGCGCCTGGCGGCGATCCCCGGCATCGAGGACATCGCGCTCACCACCAACGGCGCCCTGCTCGACCGTGACCGGGCGCGGGCCCTGGCCGACGCCGGCGTCACCCGCATCACCGTCAGCCTGGACGCGATCGACGACGCCACCTTCCGGCGGATCAACGATGTCGGTTTCCCGGTGGACCGCGTCCTGGCGGCGATCGACAACGCCCGCGCCGCCGGCCTGACGCCGGTCAAGGTCAATGCCGTGGTCCAGCGCGGTCTCAACGACGACCAGATCGTGCCGCTGGCCGGGCACTTCCGCGGCAGCGGCTGCATCCCGCGCTTCATCGAATACATGGACGTCGGCACCAGCAACGGCTGGCGCTTCGAGGACGTGGTGCCGGCGCGCGAGATCGTCGAGCGCATCGGCGAGCGCTGGCCCCTGCTGCCGCTGCCCGCGAACTACCCCGGCGAGACCGCCAACCGCTGGCGCTACGCCGACGGCGCCGGCGAGATCGGCGTGATCGCCTCGGTGACCCAACCCTTCTGCGGCGGCTGCACCCGGGCGCGCCTGTCCGCCGAAGGCAAGCTGTTCACCTGCCTGTTCGGCGGCCATGGCCACGACCTGCGGCAGCTCTTGCGCGACGGGGCCGACGACGACGCCGTCGCCGAGACCCTGGCGGGCATCTGGGGCCGCCGGCGCGACCGCTATTCCGAGGAGCGCACCGCCGAGTCCGCGGCCCGCCGCGGCAAGGCGGAGATGTCCTATATCGGCGGCTGACCGCCGCTGACCGTCGGAATCAGGTCCAACCGAAAAATAAGGGGACGGTATACTTAATATTTATGAATTAAGTATACCGTCCCCTTATTTCTGTCCGCCGCTCACTGGCGGAATCAACGCCAGACGGTCGCCGTCTTCGACCGGCGTGTCGCGATCGACCAGCGTGTCGCCCGCCGCGCAGGCCGTGCGCGGCAGATGCCCGGCGGTCTCGGGCACCGCGTCGGCCAGCGCCGCGAGGGCGTCGGCCACGGTCGCGGCACCGCCCCCGATCTCGACCGTGTACTCGGCGCCGCACAGGCTCCGGAAGACACCGTGGCATTCGATGGTCACGCGCATGATCCGCTCCGGTTCCGTTCCATCTCCGCGGCCAGCGCCGCGCACTCGGCCGGGGTGTTGAGGTTGGCGAAGGCCGGCGCGACATCATCGCAGGGTACCCGCACCCACGGGTGCCGGCCGTACCAGTCCGAGGGTTTGCGCACGCCGGCCGCCAGGGCCGCCGCCAGGTCGTCCGCGAGATCCGCCCGTATCAGGGCGTGCAGCGGCTGCAGCCGCCCCTCCACCTCGACCGCCGCGATCGCGGCGTCGGCCGCGGCCAGCGCCCGGCCCAGGCGCGTTCCCAGGTCCGGCGGCAGGCACGGGGTGTCGCAGGGCGCGGCCAGCAGGTAGTCGGTCTCCGTCGCCGCCAGCGCCGCGTGGATGCCGGCCAGCGGGCCCAACCCGCCGGTCAGCCGGTCCGTCACCACCGGCACCCCCAGCCCGCGATAGGCCGCCAGCGAGCGGTTGGCGCTGATCAACAACGCGCCGGCCTGCGGCCGCAGCGTCGCCAGGACCCGTTCGACCAGCGGGCGGCCGGCCAGGTCCACCCAGCCCTTGTCGACGCCGCCCATGCGCCGGCCCTCGCCGCCGGCGAGCACGACGCCGGTGATCGCGTCCCGCTCAGGTACCGGCCACGGCATCGCAGAAGCGCTCGTAGTCGACGTAGCCGGGGAACTCGCGGCCCGGGGCGCAGTAGGCGCAATCCGGGTCGGGCCGCAGCCGGACCTCGCGCAGGCGGGTGGCGCCGGCATCGAACAGCAGCAGGCGACCGACCAGCGGCTCGCCGAAGCCCAGGATCAGCTTGAGCGCCTCGTTGGCCTGGAGCAGGCCGATCACGCCCGGCACCACCCCCAGCACGCCCGCCTCGCTGCAGGGCGGCGCGGTGCCGGGCGCGGGCGGCTCGGGGTGCAGGCAGCGGTAGCAGGGGCGGCCGCCGGCGCCGAACACCGCGACCCGGCCCTCGAAGCCCTGCACCGCACCGTACACGTTAGGCAGACCCAGGCGCACGCAGGCATCGTTGACCAGGTAGCGGGTGGGGAAATTGTCGCTGCCGTCGACCACGATGTCGTAATCGCCCAGCACCGACTCGACGTTGTCCGCGGCCAGCCGAAGGGCATGGGTGCGTACCGCGACCCGGGGGTTGAGCGCCTCCAGGGTGGCGCGCGCGGAGTCGGTCTTGGACAGGCCCACGCGATCGTCGCGGTGCAGCACCTGGCGCTGGAGGTTGCTGCGGTCGACCCGGTCGTGGTCCACCAGCCCCAGGGTGCCCACGCCGGCGGCGGCCAGGTACAGGGCCGCGGGCGAGCCGAGGCCGCCGGCCCCGATCAGCAGCACCCGGGCGCGCCCCAGGGCGGCCTGGCCGGCCTCGCCCACCTCCGGCAGCACGACCTGGCGGGCATAGCGCTGGCTGGCGTCGGGATCGGCGAGCTCGGGCACGGTGTACGGCAGGCCCTCGTCCTTCCAGCGGTCGAAACCGCCGGCCACGGAGCGCACATCGGTATAGCCCAGCCGCCGCAGGTCGTCGGCCGCCAGCAGCGAGCGGCTGCCGCTGGCGCACATCAGCAACACCGTGCGCCCGCGCTCGGGCGCGACCTCGGCGATACGCATCTCCAGGTAGCCGCGCCCCAGGGCGTGCGCCGCCTCCGGCGTGCCCTGGGCGATCTCGTGACGCTCGCGCACGTCGATCAGCACGGCCCCGGCGTCCCGCAGCTCGCGCGCGTCCGCCGGCGCAATCTCGGGGATGTGCTCCCGCAGTTCCTGCAGACGTTGCTGGACGGACATTCGGGGGTCGCCCTCCGGGCGTAGGCGGATGGTCATTATCTCACGCGGTTCCGCGGGGCGGCCACTGCCGGCGGGGGCGTACAATGGGGCCCGCCGACACCCATACCGACGACGCTGGAACACCGACCATGAGCGACGACACCCCGCGGCAAGAGATCGAGGCGGCCATTGAGGCCCACGAGGATCCCCTGCTCGGCCCGGTCCTGGCGGAACGCGGCACGCTGCGCGACCTGCGGATCGACGGCGGCCGTGTCGCGGTCGACCTGTCCCTGGGGTTCCCGGCCGCGCGCTACGGCCGGCGGCTAGCCGACGACCTGACGCGCACGCTGGAGGCCCTGCCCGGCGTCGACCGGGCCGAAGTGAACGTAGCCAGCCGCATCACCGCGCACGAAGTCAGCCAGGATGCCTCCCGGCTGAAGTCGGTGAAGAACATCATCGCCGTGTCCTCCGCCAAGGGCGGCGTGGGCAAGTCCACGGTGGCGGCCAACCTGGCGCTGGCGCTGGCCGCCGAGGGCGCCAGGGTGGGCGTGCTCGACGCCGACATCTACGGTCCCAGCCAGCCGCGCATGCTGGGCATCAGCGGCAAGCCGGTATCGCATGACGGCGAGACCTTCGAGCCGCTGGAGGGCCACGGCCTGCAGGCGATCTCGATCGGCTTCCTGATCGACCAGGAGCAGCCCATGGTCTGGCGCGGGCCGATGGTCACCAAGGCCCTGCAGCAACTGCTCTACGACACCAACTGGGGCGACCTGGACTATCTGATCGTGGACATGCCCCCGGGCACCGGCGACATCCAGCTCACCCTGGCGCAGAAGGTGCCGGTGGCCGGCGGCGTGGTCGTGACCACCCCGCAGGACATCGCCACCCTGGACGCCCGCAAGGGCCTGCAGATGTTCCGCAAGGTCAACATCCCGGTGCTGGGCATCGTCGAGAACATGAGCCTGCACGTGTGCTCGCACTGCGGCCACGAGGAGCACATCTTCGGCGAGGGCGGCGGCCAGCGGGTGGCCGACGACTACGGGGTGCCGCTGCTGGGGTCGCTGCCGCTGGCCGCGGACATCCGCGAGCACGCCGACGGCGGCCGTCCGAGCGTGGTCGCCGACCCCGAGGGCGACGCCGCCCGCCGCTACACCGAGATCGCCCTGCGCATGACGGCCACCCTGGCCCGCCGCGGCAAGGACTACGCCCGCAAGTTCCCGAAGATCGTGGTGGAGTGAGGGATAATCCACCGATTACACGGATCGCACAGGTTTACAGACAAGCAGGAAGCGTATTAATCCGCAGATGGACGCCGATTAACGCTGATTTATGCGGAAACAAAAAATCCACGGATTACACCGATTACGCGGATTCAAAGACCAACAGTCTGTGTAATCCGTGTAATCGGTGGATGGTTTAACCGTCGCTCAACGACCACGTTCCGCGAAGCGTACTAATCCGCAGATGAACGCCGATTAACGCCGATTCAGAAGCAAGAGCCTTTTCTCATCTGCGTCCATCGGCGTGTATCTGCGGATCACCTTCTTCGGGCCGTGACGACACCGTCAGGGAACAACATAATCCACGGATTACACCGATTGCGCCGATTTAAAGACCAACAGTCTGTGCAATCCGTGTAATCGGTGGATTGTTTAACCGTCGTCCGACGACCGGATTCCGCGAAGAGTATTAATCCGCCGATGGACGCCGATTAACGCAGATTCGGCAAGAACGAATTGCCGGTCTTTTTATCTGCGTTAATCGGCGTTCATCGGCGGATCGCTTTCTTCATGCGGGACTGTGGCGACATCACCGGAGAGCGAAGCGATCCGCGGATTACACCGATTACACAGACGGGGAATTCAAAAAGGAAATCCGTGTAATCCGTGAAATCGGTGGATTCTCGCTCTTTCAGCCCGAGCGCATCGCGAAGAGCTGGACCAGCCCCGGCAGCAGGGCCGCGAGGCTGTCGTCGGCGCCGGTGGCGTCGCCCGGCAGGGTGACGATCAGGCTCTCGCCGGCCAGGCCGGCCACGCCCTGCGACAGCATCGCCTGCGGTCGGCGGCGTTGGCCGAAAGCGCGGGCGGTCTCCATCAGGCCCGGCAGCTCGGTGGTCAAAAACGGCGACACCCTGGCGGCGGTCTCGCCCGCCGGACCGGTGCCGCCGACCGTCACGATCAGGCCGGGTCCGCCCGCCAGCCGACGCTCCAGCGCCGCCGTCAGCGCCTCGCCCTCGCCGCCCGGCTCGATCCGCTCCAGCGGCCCGAAGCCGGCGGCCGACAGGGCGCCGGCCACGGCGTCCCCGGCTTCCGCGCCGGGCAGCTCGATCACGGCCGCGGGCACGGGGCTGTCCAGGTGGCGCGGGTATTCCGACTTGCCGCCGGTCTTCTCGTCGAGCTTGATCCCGGTCAGCGTCAACTCGGGCGGCTCGGCGTAGGGCTTGAGCATGTCGTAGAGGGTCAAGCCGGCCACCGCGGCCGCGGTCAGGGCCTCCATCTCCACGCCGGTGGGACCGATGGTCTCGACCTCCGTGCGGATGTCCACTGCCTCCGAGGTCAACTCGAAACGGACATCCGCCCGCTGCAGCGGCAGCGGATGGCACAGCGGCAGGATCTCGTCGGTGCGCTTGGCGGCCAGGATGCCCGCGATGCGCGCCGTGGCCAGGGGATCGCCCTTCTCGGTCTCGCCCGTGCGCATCAGCTCCAGGCAGTGCGCCGGCACGTACAGGCGCGCCGACGCACGGGCCGTGCGCAGGGTCTCGGGTTTGCCGCCGACGTCCTTCACTGTGGGATCAAGACTCAGGTTCCTGATGGGATACCAGGCTGCACCCCTCGAGGTAGGCGTCGCTGCCGTCGGTGTAGCGCTCGTGCTTCCAGACGGCGACCCGGTGCTTGAGGGCTTCGATGGCGTGGCGGGCGGCGTCGAATGACTCGCCCCGGTGTATGCCCCGGACCACGGCGTAGACGCTCACGTCGCCCACGGCCAGGTCGCCCACCCGGTGCACCAGGCGGCACTGGCGCACGTCGAAGCGCTCGACGGTCTCGGCCTCGATCTCCGCCAGGGTCTTCTCCGCCAGGGGGCCGTGCGCGCTGTACTCGATGCCGGCGACCTCGCGCTCGTGGTTGTGGCGGCGCACCGTGCCGCCGAACACCACCAGCGCGCCGCATTCGTCGTCGGCGGTGGCCGCCAGCAGGGCGTCCAGGTCCAGGGGTCGGTCGCTGATCTCGGGCATGGCCCGACAAGCCTAATACCCGCTTCGCGGGGCGTCCATATCAGGCCAGAAAATCGAGGGCCAGACGCGTGAACTGCGCCGGTACCTCGCGGTGCATGAAATGCCCGGCGTCCAGATAGACCAACCGGCAATCGCCGGTGAAACAGTCCTCCGTGCCGGCGAACATCTCCGATCCGATGCAGCCGTCCGCCGTGCCGGACACCACCAGCGCCGGTGTCTCCATGCGGCCGAGTGCGCGCCGCCGGTCCTGGCGCCGCCGCGGGCTCAGGATGGCCGCCGGCAGCGACCGGTAGTAGCGCAGGGCCGCCCGCCGCGAGGGGGCGTGCGACAGGATCGCCTTGACCGGGGCGATGTCGTCGGCGTCGAAGTGCCAGCCCGGCGACCAGTCGCGCCACAGGCGCTCCACCAGGGCGCAGTCGTCGCGGGCCAGCCGGGCCTCGGACAGCCACGGCAACTGGAAGAAGCCGATATACCAGGAGCGGCGGATCTGGGCCGGGTTCATGTTCAGCAGGAAACGCCGCAGCGGCGGCAGGCCGGCGGCCATCAGACGCTCGACGCGGTCCGGCGCGAACGCCGCGGCGGCGTAGGCGGCCGCCGCGCCCCAGTCGTGCCCGATCAGCCGGAAGCGTCGGGCCCGCAAGGCATCCGCCAGACCCAGCACGTCACGGCCCAGGGTCGCGGGCGAATAGTCGCCGCGCGCCGGAACCTGGGTGGGCGCGTAGCCGCGCATGAAGGGCGCCACCGCGCGGTAACCCGCGTCCGCCAGCCGCGGCAGCAACTCGTCGTAGGTATGGGCGGAATCGGGGAAACCGTGCAGGCACAGCACCAGCGGTCCCTCGCCGCAGGCGCGGGCGGTGAAGCGCAGGCCGTTGCCGGACAGGCGCAGGGTCTGGATGTCATGCGTCGCCATCGTCTCCCGTCTCCTCGTCGTTGTCGGCGGCATCCTCGCCGGCGCCGATCGCCGCGGCCGTGCGCCAGTCGCGGCCGATGCGCTTGCCCGCCGAGGCGCCCAGACCCTTGAGCTTCTCCGCCCGGTTGACCAGGTTGCCGCGGCCCGAGACCAGTTTCTTCCGCGCCTCGTCGTAGGCGCCCGTGGCGCTCTTGAGACCCCGCTCCAGCTTGTCCATGTCGTCCAGGAACGACTTGAACTTGTCGTACATCTGCCCGGCCCGGCGGGCGATCTCGGCGGCGTTCTCCTCCTGGCTCTGCAGCCGCCAGAGGTTGGCGATCGCGCGCAGCATGGGCATCAGCGTGGTCGGCGACACGATCGCGATGTTGGACTCCAGGGCGTGGCGCTGCAGGGAGAAATCGCCGCGCAGGGCTTCCACGTAGGCCGCCTCGGACGGCACGAACATGAACACGTAGTCCAGCGTCGCCACCTCCGGCAACGCGTGGTAATCCTTGTCGGAGAGCTGCTTGAGATGGCGGCGCACGGACTCCAGGTGCTCCTTGAGCGCGGCCTGGCGGCCGCCCTCGTCCTCGGCCTCCTGCAGGCGCAGGTAGGCGGTGAGCGAGACCTTGGAATCCACCACGATGCTGCGTTCCTCGGGCAGGTGGATCACGGCGTCCGGCACCCGCCGGCCGCCGTCCTCGCCCGAGGCCGAGAACTGGGTGTCGTAGTGCTGGCCCTTGAGCAGCCCCGAGCGCTCCAACACCGTCTCCAGGATCATCTCGCCCCAGTTGCCCTGGGTCTTGGACTCGCCCTTCAGGGCCTTGGTCAGGTTGACCGCGTCGTCCGCGATCTGCCGGTTGAGCTCTTCGAGCTGGCGCACCTGCTGGGCCAGGGCCGAGCGTTCCTTGCCTTCCTTCTCGTAGGCCTCGCGCACCTGCTTCTCGAAGTTGCCGATCTTGTCGCCGAGCGGCTTCAGCAACTGCTCCAGGCTGCTCTTGTTCTGTTCGGTGAAGCGCTTGCTCTTCTCTTCCAGGATGTCCTGGGACAGCGCCTTGAACTGGTGGGTCAAGTCCTCGCGCGCCCGGGTCAGAAGCTGGAGCTTTTCCTCGGCCTGCTTGCGCTCGGCCGCCAGGCGCTCCTCCAGGCGGGCGTTCTCGGTGCGCAGCGCATCGCGCTCGGCCGCCACGGCCTCGGCCCGCTCGCCGACCGCCGTCGCCTCGCGCTCGGCGGCCGCGAGCCTGGCCGCCAGGTCGGCGCGCGCGGGCCGCGCCCAGACCCAGGCGCCCGCGGCGCCCAGCGCCGCGGCGATCGCCAAGGCCAGCCAGAAAAGGGGATGCAGCAGGAGGTCCGGGCTCAATTCGCGCCTTCGGGTTCGGCAAACCTCCTACTATAAGGGGATAGGGTGATGGCGCGAAGCCCAGGGCGATCGGCGCGCCATAGGCCGATGCCGGAAAAGGACTATCCTGTCATCTTTCAGCACGCCGAGCCCGGTGCAGATCCGGTCCCGGCTTCGCCCACCAAGCACTTGCATGCTTGATCGGCGCGGGACATGAAACCACAGAGGCGCACGGAGGCGCGCAGAGGTTCTTGCTGGCCGCTTGCCGAGGCGCTTCCCGGAAGAAAGAATCCGCAGATGACGCCGATGTACGCGGATTAAAGAACAACCCAACCAATCTGCGTCAATCGGCGTCCATCCGCGGATAAAACAAATGCCTTGGCTCGGCACGGCATCGACCGCGCAGCGCTCCGACGACCGAAACGCCGAGCCAGAACCGGACCTTGGCGGGTGGTTCCCGGAAGAAACGATCCGCAGATGACGCAGATATACGCAGATTAAAGAGCGTCTCCAACCAATCTGCGTTAATCGGCGTCCATCCGCGGATAAAACAAATGCCTTGGCTCGGCACGGCGCCAACCGCGCAGCGCCCCGGCGACCGAATTGCCGGATTGGCAACAGACCTTGGCGGGTGGTTCCTGAAAGAAATAATCCGCAGATTACGCAGATATACGCAGATTAAAGAGCGTCTCCAACCAATCTGCGTTAATCGGCGTCCATCTGCGGATAAAAACAAATGCCTTGACTCGGCACGGCACCGACCGCGCAGCACCCCGGCGACCAAATTGCCGGGTTGGCAACGGACCTTGGCGGGCTATCCGCCTCTTCCGCTTGAAACCCGTGATCGTGTCCGGGGCAGGCTTCTTTACGGCTTCCGGGACAACAATCAGTTTCCTCTGCGTTCCTCTGTGCGCCTCTGTGGTTAATTTTCTGGCTGGCTATTTGCCGAGACGCTTTCCGCCGTCGTGATATTCGACAGGGAGATGCCGGAAACGCTTCGCTTATCCCGGCCTACGATCTGCCTTTGCTCGCCACGTTTTGTAAACACCCTCCTAGACGCGCGCGGTGGCGCTCTCCACACGCGGCCCGCGCAGACGCAGGCCCAGCTCCTCCAGAATGAACAGCGGACCGATCAGGAAGAACACCATGTCGTCGGTGAACGACGGCTTGGCGCCCTCGATCTCGTGACCCACGATCTGGGCCGCCCAGGCCGCCACCCAGATACCGGCAGCCACCGCCCAGAGCGGCGCCGGCGAGACGTCCACCGCCCAGACCGCGGCGATGGCGACCGCGAAGAAGCACACCATGGCGATCAGCGGCCGGATGCCGAGACGGGCATAGAAGATCAGGGTAAGGGCCGCGCCGACGGTGCCGGCGTTCAGCCAGCGCCCGACCTCGCCGCCGAGCCCGAACAGCGCCGGCCCCGCCAGCCAGCCCAGGCCGATGGTGCTGGCGACGATGAACGGCACACAGATCATGTGGATACGCCGGTTGGTGGCGTTTTGGTGGGTCTTGCGGTATTCCCGCATCAGCTCGGTCAGGTCGCGCATGTCTCGTGTCTCCTCTTGAAGCCGATGCCATGGCATTCTGCGCCTATTGCGAACACGAATCTTGTACGAATCTATTGCGCATGAACGACCCGCCCCGCAGCCAGGCCTATCTCTGGGACGGACTCTTGCTGTACGCCACGCCGTCGTTGCGCAACGGCAAGCACCGCCATCACCCGGCCTCGCTGCACATCGCCGTGGACGGCCCCTTCCGCCTCGACGTGGACGGCGTGGGGCCACGCGACTACCGGCTCGCCCTGATCGCGCCCAACGCCCGTTCGGCGGTGGATACGGGCGGCCGGCCCCTGGTGGATATCCTGATCGACCCCGAAAGCGCGGCCTTCGCCTGCCTGCGGCCGCTGCTCGGGGACGCGCCGGTGATCGCCCCGCCCCGCGAGCGCCTGACCGGGTTCGAGCCGGACCTGCGTGCGATGCTCGCGGGCACCCTGGACTGCGGCACGGCCTTCGCGCGGGTCGAGGCGATCCTGGCGGCGCTGTGCGACTACCGGCCGCGGCCGCCGGCCCTGGACCCGCGGATACGGACGGTCCTGTCGCACCTGGAGGACCGCCTGGCGGAGCCGCCGCCGGTGGCCGAGCTGGCCGCGGTGGCGGGCGTGTCCGAATCCCGCTTCATGGCCCTGTTCAAGGCCCAGCTCGGTCTGCCGGTCCGCCAGTACCTGCTATGGCGGCGGCTGCGGCAGGCGGCCGCGCTCTGGGACGAGGGCCGCTCCCTGAGCGACCTGGCGGTGACCGCCGGCTTCTACGACCAGGCCCATTTCACCCGCACCGTGAAACGCATGCTGGATATCGCGCCGTCCCTACTGGCGGATCCGGGACGCACGGTGGTGCACAACTGCCTGGCGTGAGCGAAGGGACGGGGCAACCCTCACTCGCCCCCTCCCCCGAGCATGGCAAAGACCTCCTTCCCCCTCTCCCAAGCATGGGAGAGGGCCGGGGTGAGGGTTGGGGAACAACCCTTGACGAATGGTCCGGCCCCTCATCCGAACCTTCTCCCCCGAGGGGAGAAGGCTTACATGGATCGCTGCCCACGACAGAAGGCTGCCTCGGCCCGTCACTCCCCCGCCGGCGTCACCCGCAGCACGCGGCCGTCGGCGGCGTCGGTGAGCAGCCAGACGGCACCGTCCGGGCCGACACGGACGTCGCGGATACGTTCGCCCAGATCCCGGAACAGGATTTCCTGGCGGACCACGGCACCGTCCTCGATCACCAGCCGGCGCACGCTTTGCTCCACCAGCGTGGACACCAGCAGATCACCCCGCCATTCGGGGAACAGGTCGCCCTGGTAGAGGGCCATACCGGACGGGCCGATGGAGGGCGTCCAGTGGACCACCGGCGGCTCGGTGCCCGGCCGCGAGGTATAGGGGCTCACCAGGGCACCGTTGTAGTCCACGCCGTGGGTCGCCAATGGCCAGCCGTAATTGGCGCCGGCGCGGATGCGGTTGAGTTCGTCGCCGCCGCGGGGACCGTGCTCGTGCGCCCAGAGGACGTCGCGGCCGCGGTCGTACACCAGCCCCTGGATGTTGCGGTGGCCGTAGCTGAGGATTTCGTCGCGGGCAGCGGGCTCGCCGACGAAGGGATTGTCGGCGGGCACCGAGCCGTCGGCGTTCAGGCGCACGATGGTGCCCAGGTGGCTGTCCCGCCTCTGCGCCGCCTCGCGATAGTCGAAGCCGTCGCCCAGGCCCAGGGCCAGGGTGCCGTCGGGCAGCCAGGCCATGCGGCCGCCGTAGTGCACCGGCGTGTCCTTGGGCGGCTTCGCGGTGAACAGCACCTCGACGTCGTGCAGACGCCCGTCCGCCAGCCGGGCGCGCACCAGACGCGTGGCGTTGGCGTCGGGGCCGCCGTGGGCCAGCGTGAGATAGAGCCGGCCGTTGGACTCGAAATCCGGGTCCGACAGTACCTCGAACAACCCGCCCTGACTGGCGACGTAGGCCGGCGGCACCCCGGCCACCGGCTCGGGCCGCAGCGCCCCGTCGGCGATCACCCGCAGGCGCCCGGCGCGTTCGGTGACCAGCATGCGGCCGTCCGGGAGGAAGGCCAGGGACCAAGGGTGGTCCAGGCCCTCGGCCACGGTCTCGATCCGGTGATCCGCGGCCGCCGCGACGCACGCCAGCGCGAGTCCGGCGGCAACGGCGGCGCTGCGCATGATCCGTCCCATCGGTTATGTTCCCCCTGTCCGGCAATCGATCGATCCTGCCAGACACAAACCATACCGGAGCGGGGGACCTCCATGCGCAAGATACTGGCATTGACGGCGGCCTACGCGGCGGCGGTGCTCGCCACCGCCCTGCTCGGCTCGGTGGTGCAGACCCAGTTCAATCTGGCGGCGTTGCAGGCCCTGGACGCGCCCATGCCGCCGGAGGTGCGGCTGCGCGCCACCGGCGCCGACCTGGTGGGTTTCGGCCCCAACTTCGCCGCCATCGTGGCGGCCGGCTTCCTCGCGGCATTCGTGGTCAGCGGCCTGCTCGCGCGACTACGCCCGGGCGCACGCACGACACTGCACGCCCTGGCGGGCGCCACGGCCGTGGCCGTCGCCATCCAGAGCATGATTTGGCTGTTCGAGATCACGCCGATCGCGGCCGCGCGCGGCGTGTTCGGGTTCGCGGCGCTGGCGGCCTGCGGCGCGCTGGGCGGCTGGGTGTTCGCCCGGCTGGCGCCCCGACCCGCCGGGGCTTGAGCGCCCGCGCCGATGGCGCGGGCGCCCCCCGGACTCGTCAGAACTGCATGCGCAGGCCGACGTGGAAGTTGGTGTCGAGCCGCGCGTCGCGGGCGTGCTCGACGTCGAAGCGCAGATAGCGATAACCCACGTAGGCGGAGGCGGTGCGCGCGAAACGCGCCTCGACACGGCCCACCAGCTCGGTCATGCCGTCGCCGCGGCCGGTCGTGGTGATGTCGGGCGCCATGTGGCCCTGCACGGTGGCGGCCAGCGGCACCTGCAGGTTCGGGATGTCGTACCGCAACGAGCCGCCCAGGGCGAGCGCCCCCACGGTGGTGTCGGCGGCGTCGAGATCGGCGCCGTAGACTTTCACGCCGGCACCGAATTTCAGCGGCTCGAAGCCCTCGCGCAGACGGCCGGTGATATGCCAGAAGCCGGAGCCGACGAAGTCGCTGTCGTCGGTGAAGAACAGCGCCGCCCCGGCCTCGGCCCGGTCGCTGGCGCCGGTCTGGGGATTGCCGACGACGCCGATCTCGGCGGTCTCGTCGCTCAGGCTCAGGTCGAGGTCCATCGCCGCGGCATGGCCGGCGGTGCCGGCGAGGGCCGCCGCGATCAGGATGCGTTGCCACATAGTCGTTTTACCTGCGTGGTTGTCGGAAAAGCCGGCCATTAAAGGGCCACGCCGGCCGGATTGCAACAGCGCAACGGCGGCATCGCCCATGACCGGGCCGGGCCGCGGCGCATCCCCTGGCGGAGACACCGTGCCGGCCCACCGATCCCCTCGCAGGCGTCCGATTGGACCATGCCGGCGGCCGGCAAGCAACCGCGGCGTGCGGGATCACATATGGCGACGCAGCCAGGTACGCGCCTCGGCGTTCACCGGCAGCCAGGCGCAGTACTCGGGTGTGAGCCGGAGGATCAGGATACTGTCGTCGCCGTCGAAGTAGCGAATGACCCGGCGATAGAGCTCGTCGGCCGACTCCGAGCTGGCGACGCCCCAGACCCGGTCGAGCAGACGGCAACAGGCGGGCGAACGCCGCAGTTCCTCCTGCAGTCCCGCGTTGCCGCCGGTCGCCAGCTTCTCCGAGTCGTAGGCGAGTGCATAGACATGACGCGCCCGGCCACCGCTGCGCAGCCGGCCGTAAAGCCGGGCCAGACGCTCGCCCGTCGACGGCGCGTCCGACGCGCCATCGCCCGGTGGCCCGACCTCCGTGTCCGTGGTTTGCTCCATGGCCAATACTCCAGGCTATGTGGGTCGGCGCCGAACGGCTTACGTCACGCACCCGGATTGTGCGGGGAGCAGCAACCGACCACAGACTAGCCGATACCCGAGCAATTTATGTACCAAAATCATGTCGGCAACGGATACCTGCTTTCTCCTACGATGTGTAGGAGCCCGGAAAGACAGCCTTTCGCGGGTATCGCGCAGACCGGCACTATAGCCGAGTGGGACGGCACCGGCCTTTACAGCCGGATGACGGCGAACGAACGCGAAATCCATTATTGCGCCGTGCACCACAAAGAAGCCGTTTTCGGGGGCGGCAAAACGAAGCATGTGCTCCCCTGACTCGGCGCCGCCGTGAAACAATAGGCCGGCCAAGAGCCATCCGGTGAATGTCGAATCCGGGGCGGATCACGAATAATCGGTTAAAACCTCGACGGTACCCTTCGGGACGAGACGGCGAACACCCCCCGTATGGGCGGATGACAATCAAAGGAGATCGCGATGACGAGCGGTTTGCGGGTCGGACGCCTGGCCGGCATCGACATCTACCTGGACTGGAGCCTGGCCATCATCTTTTTCCTGATCATGGCCGCGCTGGGTCTGGGCCTGCTGCCGACCTGGCACCCGGACTGGGGGCCGGCCACTGTCTGGGGCACCGCGCTCGCGGCCGCCGTGCTGTTCTTCGTCTCGATCCTGGTGCACGAGATGTCGCACGCCCTGGTCGGCCGGGCCTACGGCATGACCGTGCCGCGGATCACCCTGTTCGTGTTCGGCGGCATGGCGCACCTGGAGGACGAGCCGGGCGACTGGAAGGCGGAGTTCTGGATGGCGATCGCCGGCCCCGTCACGAGCATTCTGCTGGGTCTGCTGTTCGCGGTATTGGCCAACCTCACGGTCGACCCCGCCCTGATCGACCCGTCCGCGCCGCGCGAGACCCTCGCGGCGCTGGGCCCGTTCGCCACCATCTGCATGTGGCTGGCCCCGGTGAACCTGGTGCTGGGCCTGTTCAACCTGGTGCCCGGCTTCCCCCTGGACGGCGGTCGCGTGCTGCGCGCGGCGCTCTGGGGGCTCACCGGCCGCATGGAGGCGGCCACGCGCCACGCCACCCGCATGGGTCAGCTCGTGGCCTGGCTGCTGATCGGCACCGGTTTCGCCATGATCCTGGGCGTGCAGGTGCCGTTCTTCGGCACCGGGGCGGTGGGCGGCCTGTGGCTGGCCCTGATCGGCTGGTTCCTCAACAACGCCGCCCGCGGCAGCTACACCCAGGTGCTAGTGCGCTCGCGCCTGGCCGATGTGGCCATGCGGCGTCTGATGAGCACGCATTTCACCGCCGTGGCGCCCGACATCACCGTCGCCGAGCTGATCGACCGGCACCTGTTGCACGGCGACCAGCGTGCCTTTCCCGTGGTCGAGGACGGCCGGCTCGCCGGCCTGATCACGCTCACGGACGTGCGCCGGCTGCCGCGCGAGCGGCGCGCCGATACCCGCGTGCGCGACGTGATGATGCCGACCGACCGCTTGGTCACCGTCCGCGCCGACGAGCCCGCCAGCGAGGCCGCGATCCGGCTCAGCGAGCGCGGGATCAACCAGTTGCCGGTGGTCTCCGCGGCGGGCGGCATCGAGGGCCTGGTCCGGCGCGAGGACGTGCTCAAGTGGCTGGCGCTGTACAACGACGAGTCGTTCGAATAGGGCCCGTCGGCGAACAACGGAGAAGCGCATGAGTGTCAGGAAGGCCCTGGTGGATAACCCGTTCCTGGTGGCGGCCGTGTTGCTGCCGCTGCTGGTGGCCGCCTTCTTCCTGGCGGCCACGGCCATCCCCCGCTGGCTGGTCGCGCCACCGGCGCACGACGCGGTGTTCACCGCGACCCGGCCGGTCGCGTCCCCCGCCGGGCCTGGCGGCCTTCGCGTCGAATACGCTGTCGAGGACGGGCGGGTGGTGGCGCACTGGCACGGCACCGACGGCCGGACGCATCCGCGCGATCCCACCCTCTATCGCTATGACCACGCCAGCGGCCGCGCACGCGAGGTGACGATCACACCGCCGGCGGACCCGCCCGGCGAGGGCGAGACACGCACCGTCCCCGTCGCGGCCCTCGCCGGGCTGCACGTCGATGACGACCCGCAGGCGCCCGACGGCTACAGGTTCCGTTCCGGCGACAACCATTATCCGGGGCTGTTCGGCGTCGTGTTCGGCATGGGCGGGGGACGCGACGGTATCGTCCTGGCCAAGAACGGCCGTCGGGTGCCGCTCAATCCCCCGAACGGCCACATCCGCCACTACGGCGTGCAATTCCTGGGCTGGGTCACCGATGACGGACCGTGACGACGGCGCCCGGCGCCGGGCGCTGGCCGAGATCGCCCGGCTCGCCGCCGCGCACGACCTCACGCCCGACGAGATCCGGCACGCCATGGCGGGCGCCGAACCCGGCGGCACCGGCGTGCTGGTGCGGGTATTCGGCTACCTGGGCGGGCTGTTCGTGTTCGCCGGCCTGGTGGCCCTGGCCGCGATCCAGTGGCCGGACCTCAATGCCGCCGCCCGCATCGTCATCACCCTGGGCCCCGGCGTGGCGGCCTTCGTGCTGGCGCTGGCGGCGCGGGGCGACGCCCGCTACGCCGGGGCCGCGGCCCCGCTGCTGCTGATCGCCGCGGCCCTGGAGCCCACCGGCATGATGGTCGCCTTCGCCGAGCTGGGCGGCGGCGGCGACGCGCGCGTGGCCGGCCTGATCACGGCCGCGACCATGGCCGTGCAGTTCATGGCGGTGCGTCGGACGCACGGCGGCACCCTGCCCTGGTTCCTGGCGTCGCTGTTCGCGCTCGCTGCCGCGACCCTGGCCCTGGACCTGATCGCGGTGGTACCACCGGCCCACGCCGGCCTCACCGTGGGCGCCACCGCCCTGCTGCTGGCGGTGCACGCGGACCGGCACGGCCTGGCCGGCGCCGCCACGGTCTGGTATCCGGCCGGCGCCGCCCTGGCCCAGGCGGCGCTGTTCGAGATCCTGGAGGGCGGGCCGGCCGAGTTGCTGTTCCCGGCGGCGGCCGCCGCCCTGCTCTACCTCAGCGTGATCCTGCGCAGCCGCGGCCTGCTGGTGGTCAGCGTGCTCGGCCTGCTGGGCTTCGTCGGTTACTACACCGCCGAGCACTTCGCCCGTTCGCTGGGCTGGCCCCTGGCGCTGGTCGGCTTCGGTTTGGCCCTGATCGCGCTCGGGGCGCTGGGGCTGCGGTTGGATCGGCGGTATTTGCGCGGTGGCGGGCCTCCCCCTGGGGCCCTCTAAAAGGGGGAAACCGCGGCGACTCAGCCGGCGGACCGCTCCAGGGCGATATCGATGGCCTGGCCGACGTCGGCGACCCAGCGGATGTCCAGCTCCTCGCGGGCGTTCCGCGGGATGTCCTCCTCGTCCTTGCGGTTGCGCTCCGGCAACAGCACGGTGCGGATGCCGGCTTGGTGGGCGGCCAGGGTCTTTTCCTTGATCCCGCCCACCGGCAGAACCTGCCCGCGCAGGGTGATCTCGCCGGTCATGGCCACGTCCGGACGCACGGTGCGGTCGGTGAGCAGCGACGCCAGCGCCGTGAACATCGCCACGCCGGCGCTGGGGCCGTCCTTGGGGATGGCCCCGGCGGGCACATGCACGTGGATGTCGCTGTGCTCGAAATCCACCGACTGGATGCCCAGCGCCTCGGCGCGGCCCTTGAGCAGGGTGAGCGCGGCGTGGGCGCTTTCCTTCATCACGTCGCCGAGCTGGCCGGTGAGGATCAGCCGGCCGTTGCCGGGCGCGCGGCTGGCCTCGATGAACAGGATGTCGCCGCCGTGCGGGGTCCAGGCCAGGCCGGTGGCCACGCCGGGCACGCTGGTGCGCATCGCCACCTCGTCCTCGTAGCGTGGCGCGCCCAGGATCGCGCGCAGGTCGTCGGCGTCGACCGTGCGCTCACCGGTCTCGCCCGCCGCGACCTTGACCGCGACATGGCGCACCACGGCACCGATCTCGCGCTCCAGGTTGCGCAGCCCGGCCTCGCGGGTGTAATCGGCGATGATGCGCCGCAGGGCATCGTCCGTGATCCGGCACTGCGACTCGTCCAGGCCGGCGTTGTCCAGTTGCCGCGCCACCAGGTACTTGCGCGCGATCTGGACCTTCTCGTCGCGGGTGTAGCCGGGGACCTCGATCACCTCCATGCGGTCGCGCAGCGGCCCCGGGATCTGGTCCAGGACGTTGGCGGTACCGATGAACATCACCTTGGACAGGTCGAAAGGCACGCCCAGGTAGTTGTCGCGGAAGGTGCCGTTCTGCGCCGGGTCCAGCACCTCCAGCAGGGCCGAGGCGGGATCGCCCTGGATGCTGGCCGCGAGCTTGTCCATCTCGTCGAGCATGAACACCGGGTTGCGGGTGCCGGCCTTGCGGATGCCGCCGACGATGTTGCCCGGCAGGGCGCCGATGTAGGTGCGGCGGTGGCCGCGGATCTCGGCCTCGTCGTGCACGCCGCCCAGGGACACGCGCACGAATTCCCGGCCCATCGCCCGGGCGATGCTCTGCCCCAGCGAGGTCTTGCCCACGCCGGGCGGCCCCACGAAGCACAGGATCGGGCTCTTGCCCTCGGGATTGAGCTTGTGCACCGCCAGGTGCTCCAGGATGCGGCGCTTGATGCGGTCCAGGCCGTAGTGGTCCTCGTCCAGGATGCGGCGCGCGGCGTCGATATCCAGCTTGTCCTCGGACAGGGTCGACCAGGGCAGCTCCACCATCAGGTCGAGGTACGTACGCACCATGGAATACTCGGCCGAGGCCTCGGGCATGCGCTCCAGGCGCTTGAGCTCGCGCTCGGCCTGCTCGCGCGCCTCCTCGGGCATGTCCGCGGCCTCCACCGCTTCGGTCAGCCGCCGGACTTCCTCGGCGCGGCCCTCGTCCTCGCCCAGCTCTTTCTGGATCGAGCGCATCTGCTCGCGCAGCATCGCCTCGCGCTGGCGCTCGTTCATGCGGTCCTGGGTCTGCTGGTTGATCTGCTGCGACAGCCGCAGCACTTCCACCCGGTAGTCCAGGAAGCCTTGCACCTTGTCCAGGCGCGGCGTCAGCTCGACGGTCTCCAGCACCGACTGCTTGTCCGCCGGACTCAGGTCCAGGTAGGCCGCGACCGCGTCCGCCAACAGGCCGGGCGACGGGATCGTGCGCACGGCGTTGACCAGTTCGCTGGGGGCCTGGGGCAGCAGCTCCAGGGCCTCCACCGCGCGCTGGCGCAGGTTCATCATCCGCGCCTCGATCTCCTTGCCGTCCTCCTCGGGCTCGTCGAGGGTCTCGACACGCGCGACCAGGTAGCCGTCGCGCTCGGTGATCTCGTGCACCCGGAACCGGCCCTGGCCCTGACAGATCAGGTGGTGTTGCTCGTCGTTGCCGGTGACATAGCGCAGCACGTTGGCCAGCGTGCCCACCGTGTACAGGTCGCCGGCGCCGGGTTCCTCGGTCTCGGCCTCCTTCTGCAGCAGCAGGCCTAGGGGACGTTCGGCGCGCATCGCCGCCTGCACCGCGGCGATCGAGCGCCGCCGGCCGATGCTCACCGGCATCACCAGCTCCGGGAACAGCACCACGTTGCGCATCGGCACGACGATGACTTCGTCCTCGCGCAACTCGGGCGCGGCACGCTCCGGGGCCTCGGGCGCGGTGTCCTCGTGTGTCACAGTCTCGTCGGCGGACATGGTCAGACCTTCTTGAGCTTCAGGAACAGGCAGCCGTCCACCAGCTCGCGGCCGGCGAATTCCAGCGCCCTCTCGGGCAGCGCCAGCCGCCGCTCGAAGCGGCCATGGGGGATCTCGACCCGGTGCACCACGCCGCGCTGTGCGGGCTCGGGCATGCGGCGCTCGCCGGCGATCACCAGCACGCCCTCGGCGATCTCGACCGCCACGTTGTCGGCACTCACGCCGGGCAACGCCGCCACCACCCAGAAAGCGTCCGCGGTCTCGTAGACATCCACCGGCGGCTCCCACTGCGGCCGGCGCGGCGGTCCCGGCCGGAACATGCGGCGCTGCATACGCTCGGCGCGGTCCAGCATGCGGACCGCCTCCGACCACATCCAGGCTTCGAGATCGCGCGTGGGCATACCGTCTCCACAGGTGGCGTTGGCTACCGGGATAGGATTGGGGCCGCGCCGGGCGGATACAAGCGCGCCGGGCGCGTTACACTCGGCATCCACCCGACCGCCGACCGAACCCGTGCGCCGCCCCGGCATCGACCTGCACACCCACTCCACCGCCTCCGACGGGCGGCTGTCGCCGGCCGCGCTCGTCGCCGCCGCCGCGGAGGCGGGTGTGACCCTGCTGGCCCTGACCGATCACGACACAACGGCGGGCGTGGCCGAGGCCGCGGATGCGGCCGGGAAGCACGGCATCCGTCTGCTGCCGGCCGCGGAGATCTCGGTGACCTGGCAGCGGCGCACCCTGCACGTGGTAGGCCTGGGCGTGGACCCGAACGCGCCGGCCCTGGCCGACGGTCTCGCCGGGCTGCAGGCGCGGCGCCGCGAACGCACCGAGACCATCGGGGCCAAACTCTCGCGCCTGGGCGTCGCCGACGCCGCCGCGCGCGCCCGGGCACTGGCCGGCGACGGCCAGGTCACCCGCAGTCACTTCGCCCGCCTGCTGGTCGAGGACGGGCGTTGCCGTGACGTGAAACAGGCCTTCAAGCGCTATCTCAAGCCCGGCAAACCCGGCCACGCCCGGGTGGCATGGGCCGGCCTCGACGAGGCGATCGGCTGGATCCACGCCGCCGGCGGCGTGGCCGTGCTCGCCCACCCGCTGGCCTACGGCATGACCGGCGCCTGGCGCCGACGCATGCTCACCGCCTTCACCGGCGCCGGCGGCGACGCCCTGGAGATCGGTTGCGGCAACAGCACACTCCAGGGCGTGACCCTGGCCGCCGACGACGCACGCCGCCACGGCCTACACGGCTCGGTGGGCTCCGACTTCCACGGCCCGGAGCAGCACTGGCTCAAGCTTGGCCGACCGTTGCCGCTGCCCGCGGACGTGCCGGCGGTCTGGGAGCATCCTCGGTTTCGCGGGGAACTGGCCCTATAATGCCGCGCGCCCAATCCGGGAATCCCCGATGCTGATCAACCTCCGCGACATCCGGCTGGCCTACGGGCACCGCCCCGTGCTGGACGGCGTCGATCTCGCCATCGACGCCGGCGAGCGGGTGGCGCTGGTGGGCCGCAACGGCGGCGGCAAATCGACCCTGCTGCGGATCGTCGCCGGCGAGATCGAGCCCGAGGACGGCGGCATCGAGTGCCGCCCCGGCCTGCGCATCGCCCGCCTGGAACAGGAGGTGCCGCGCGGGCTCGAGGGCAGCGTCTACCAGGTGGTCGCGGCCGGCCTGGGCGACGTCGGCGACACCCTCGCGCGTTTCCACGATCTGGCCCGGCGGCTGGGCGAGGGCGAGGACGTGGGGAATGCCCTGGCCGCCGCCCAGGCGGCGGTGGACGCCGCCGACGGCTGGACCCTGGCACAGCGGGTGGAGACCACCCTGAGCCGGCTCGGCCTGCCGCCGGAGGACCGCTTCGAGCACCTCTCCGGCGGCCGCCAGCGGCGGGTGCTGCTCGCGCGGGCGCTGGTCCGCGATCCCGACCTGCTGCTGCTCGACGAGCCCACCAACCATCTGGACATCGAATCCATCGCGCGCCTGGAGGAACTGCTGCTGGGTTGGCACGGCGCCCTGCTGTTCATCACCCACGACCGCGCCTTCCTGCGCCGGCTGGCCACCCGCATCCTGGACCTGGACCGCGGCCGCCTGACCTCCTGGCCGGGCGACTACGACCGCTACCTGGCCGGCAAGACCAAGCTGCTGGAGGACGAGGCCAACGCCAACGCGGCCTTCGACAAGAAGCTGGCCCAGGAGGAAGCCTGGATCCGCCAGGGGATCAAGGCCCGCCGCACCCGCAACGAGGGCCGGGTGCGCGCCCTCAAGCGCATGCGCGAGGAACGCCGCGCCCGCCGCGAGCGGTCCGGCCTGGCGCGTATCGCGATGGACAGCGGCGAGCGCTCCGGCAAGCGGGTGATCGTGGCCGAGGACGTGAGCTATGCCTGGGAAGGCCGCCCCGTGGTCCGGGATTTCTCGACGGTGATCCAGCGCGGCGACAAGGTCGGCATCGTCGGCCCCAACGGCTGCGGCAAGACCACCCTGATCCGCCTGCTGCTCGGCGAGCTGGCACCCCAGTCGGGGCGCATCGAACTCGGCACCAACCTCGAGGTCGCGCATTTCGACCAGCACCGCGCCGCCCTCGACCCGGACGCCACGGTGGCCGACAACGTCGCCGGCGGCCGCAGCGCGGTGACCGTGGACGGCCAGAGCCGGCACGTGATGAGCTACCTGCAGGACTTCCTGTTCGCGCCCGAGCGGGCGCGCTCGCCGACCCGGGTGCTCTCCGGCGGCGAACGCAACCGGCTGCTGCTGGCACGGCTGTTCACGCGGCCGGCGAACCTGCTGGTGATGGACGAGCCCACCAACGACCTGGATATCGAGACCCTGGAACTGCTGGAGGAGCGGCTGGTGGCCTACGAAGGCACCCTGCTGCTGGTCTCGCACGACCGCGCCTTCCTCGACAACGTGGTCACTTCGACCCTGGTGTTCGAGGGCGACGGCCGCATCGGCGAATACGCCGGCGGCTACAGCGACTGGCTGCGTCAGCGGCCGGCGCCGGCGCCGGCGGACAGTACCGCCCCGAAAAAGCCCCGACCGTCGCCCAAGCCCGCCAAGCCGCGCCCGGCGCTGAGCGCCGACCAGCGCAAGGAGCTACGCGCCCTGCCCGGCCGGATCGAGACACTGGAGACGGAGATCGCCGAACTGCAGGCGGGATTCGCCGATCCCGAACGCTATGCCGGCAACCCCGACAAGATCGCCGAGGCCGGCAAGCGCCTGTCCGAGCTCGAGGCCGAGTTGGAGACCGCCTTCGAACGCTGGGAGACCCTGGAGAACGCCGCGCGGTCTGGCTAGGAAGATGAACCACAGAGACACAGAGGACACAGAGTTTTTTGATTTTTAACCTTCTTTCACTCTGTGCTCTCTGTGTCTCTGTGGTTAGTTTTCAGTCAGTTCGAACTAAACCACGAAAAGCCCGGCACTGGGCCAGCAGCAGCGGCAGCAGGGTGAGGTTGGCCACCAGGGCCAGCACCATGGCCGCGCCGGTGAGCAGGCCGAAGTAGATCGTGGGCACGAAGTTCGACAGCACCAGGATCGAGAAGCCCAGCGTGATGGTGACCGTGGTGTAGTACAGCGCCCGGCCCACCGAGCCGTGGGCGCGGCGCACCGCGGCCCAGTGGTCGCCGTCGCGGGCCACCTCCTCGCGGAAGCGGTGGGTGTAGTGGATGGTGTCGTCCACGCCGATGCCGATGGTGATGGCGGCGATGGTGATGGTCATGATGTCCAGCGGGATGCCCAACCAGCCCATCAGGCCCAGCACCGAGCCGGCCGCCACCAGGGTCGGGATCACGCCGACCACCGCCACCAGCGGCGAACGGAACAGCACCAACAGCATCGCCATGATCGCGGCGAACACCACGCCCAGGGTCAGGACCTGGGAGCGGAACAGGCTCTGCAGGACATTGTTGTAGAGCACCAGCATGCCGGAAAGATGGACCTGCTCCGGCTCCAGGTCGAAGCGTTCGACCAGGTCGTGCCGGATCTTGGCGAGCAGCTCGTCGCGGCGGAGGTTCTCGGCGGAGTCGATCACCCGGATGCTGAAGCGTACCTGGTTGCCGTCCTCGGCCATGTAGGGCTCGAACAGCGTCTCCTTGATCTCCGCCGGCAGCCGGTCGTACATCACCGCCAGGGTGAAGTTGTCCAGCGGCCGGCCGCCGTTGATGTGGGTGAGCATGTCCATGGTGGTGACGATGGACAGCACCTTGCCGGTCTCCGGCAGCGAGTCCAGATACTCGTGGATCGGCTCCAGCTCCTCCAGCGCGAAACTGTTGAACCAGTAGCTGTTGGCGCTGATGCCGCCGCCCTCGGCGCCGCCGTACTCCTCCTGTTCCTCGAAGTACCAGGCGGGCGGATCCAGGACCACGTCCAGGGGCGTGGTGCCGCCGAGCTTGCGGTCGATCAGCAGCATCCCCTGGTAGATCTCGGTGGATTCCTTGAAATAGTCGATGAAGCGGTTCTCGACGCCCAGCCGGCCGATACCGATCGCCGCGAGCACCACCACGACGCCGTAGATCAGCCAGGTGGCGCCGCGGTGACGCTCGATCGCGCGCGCGAAGCCGAGGGTGATGCCGGCGGTCAGGTCGCGGTCGCCCAGCACCGGGCGTCCCGGCTTCAGCGGCACCAGCGCCGCCGGGTACATCAGGAACACCAGCAGGAAGGCGATGGCCACGCCCCAGACCATCATGTAGCCGAAATCGATCACCGGCCGGATGTCGCTGACCACCAGCGACGCGAACGAGGCCATGGTGGTGAGCACCGTGAACAGCGAGGGCGCGAACTTGCTGCGCACGGTCTCGCGCACCAGGGTGCGCTGGTCGGCGTCGGGGCGCTCGGCGTGCAGTTCGAGCTGGCGCACGACCAGATGCACGATCAATGACAGGGTCAGGATCAGCACCAGGGAGATGAAGTTCGAGGACACGACCGTGACGTGCCAGCCCATCGCCCCCAGGAAGCCGAACATGGTCAGCGCCACGGTGCCGCAGATCGCCGCCGGCACCAGCACCCAGCGCACGCGCCGGAAGATCACCGCCAGCAGCAGGATCAGCAGGATGCCGACGCCGGCGCCGAACACCTGGATGTCGCTGCGCACGAAGTCGATCATGTCCACCGCGATCATGGGCACGCCGCCCAGGTGGATGCGGGCGCCGTCGCGGTGGCGTTCCAGTATGCCGCGCACCGTGGCGATCAGCTCGGCCTGTTCGGCCTGCTGCTGGCCCTTGTAGTCATCGAAGACCGTGGCCACGCGCGCCAGCCGCTCGGCCTCGGCGGCTTCGAGGCCGCCGTTACGCCGCTTCTCGCGCAGCTCGTTCCGGCGTTCCAGCAGCTCGTGGTAACGCTCGTCGCGGTCCAGGGTCACCAGGATCGCGGTCGTGCGGGCGTCGTCGCTCAGCAGGAGGTCGCTGTAAAGCGGACTGGTCAGGAATTCCTCGCGGGCCAGCGCCGGGTCGGTGTCGGGATCGGCCAGGGTGCGCACGCCACGCTGGATCTCCGACAGCGTCACACGCGGGCTGTCGATCAGCGGCACGTTGAGGATGCTGGTCACTTCGGTGACGCCCTCGACCGTCTTCAGCGCCGCCTGCAGCTCGCCCAGCTCCGACAGCACCGGCCGCGTGAACAGATCCGCCTCCGGGGTGTAGGTCACCACCAGGAAATCGTCCGAGCCGTACTGCGCCCGCACCTCGCGATAGAAGGCCAAATCCTCGTCGTGCTCCAGCACCAGGGAGTCGGCCGAGGCGTCGAGCCGGAAATCCTGCGCCTGGTACACGCAGGACGCGGCGAGCAGCACCACCAGCAGGCCCACGATCAGCGGCCGGTTGAGCACGGTGCGCTCGAACAGGGAGACGAGAACGTTCTTCATCGTTATGGATCGGCGTGTCGGATGGCGCAGTGTAACGTTTCTCCGGCACCGGGCCAGGGTCGCGGACTTGCCCGCCCGGCATGGCCGTAACCCAGACGCTTACCCCCGCCCATGTGAACCACGGAGGCACAGGGGCACGAAGAGAAGCGTTTTTTTAACCACAGAGACACAGAGGGCACAGAGAGAAAGAAATTCAAAAGCCTTCTAAGGCTGACTTGTGCTTGACCCTCTTTATCTCTTTTGGATGTTCTTGCGTCTTGAGCCCTGTGCCCCTGTGCCTCTGTGGTTCATTTTCATGGAAGACATCAATCCGAATCGCGGAACTGCGCCGGCGTGGTGCCGGTCCAGCGCTTGAAGGCTTTCACGAAGGCGCTCTCGTCGGAGAAGCCCAGGCGCTCGGCGATCTCGGCGGTGCGGCGATCGGCGCGCAGCTCGTCCTCGGCGAGCGCCTGCAGGACGGTGGCCCGCAGCAGCTTGAAGCTGGCGCCCTCGTCGCCCAGCTTGCGGACCAGATGCCGGCCGCTCATGCCCAGACACTCGGCCACGCGCTCCTTGCCCCAACGCGGATGCTCGCGCAGCAGATGCCGCACGCGCGCGCTCAGCGAGCCGCCGCCGAGCCCGGCGAGCTGGGCGGCGGCCAATTCGTGCAGGCGACGGCACAGGGCCGGGTTGGCCTGGATCAGCGGCAGGTCCAGCGCGGCGGCGGGAAAACGCAGGGCGTTCTCGCCGGTCTCGAAGGCCACCCGGACATCCAGGCGTTCCGAGTAGTCCCGGGGCGCCGTCAGCGGCGCGTGGTCGAAGGTCACGGATTCGGCGCGGAAGGCGCCGCCGGTGCTCCAGCGGCTCAGGTTCAGCAGGCAGGCGAGCACCGCCTCCACCCGCTCGGCGCGGCGCAGACGGTAATGCGGCCGGTAGACCAGCGCCCGCGAGGCGCCCTCGGCACGCAACTCGAAGTCGCCGCCCTCGCCCACGACCGGGTGGTACTCCAGCAGGGCCTCGACGCCCTCGCCGAAGGTCTCGCAGGTCATCAGGACCATGCCCGCGGCGTCCAGATGGCCGACCTGCAACGCCAAACCCAACTCCAAACCGATCAGCGGGTCGTCGGCGGCCCCGCAAAAGGCGTCCCAGAGGCGGTCCTGCACCTCCAGCGATACCCGTTCCTCGCCGCGTACCGCCGCCACCAGGTCGGCCGGCAAGTCGATCCCCAGGCGTTCGGCCGTCTGCAGGATCGCCTGGGTGAACCGCACGGTCACGGTGGGCCCGGCCGCCACCTGTCCCGAATTAACCGCCATGTCGTCCCGAATCGGCCATTACAACCCGCGCGCATCAGGCTAGAGTGCCGAACAGTAGCAGAACGATACAGGGACCTCCGCCCCGAGGGCGCGGAGGCGGGAGAGGAATCGCCACGATGTACGCCGTCATCGGCGCCGGTCCCATGGGGCTGGCCACCGCACGCAATCTGCAGAAACAGGGTCTGGATTTCGTGGGCTTCGAGGGGCACACGGACGTGGGCGGCCTGTGGGACATCGACAACCCCCACAGCACCATGTACGAGTCGGCGCACCTGATCAGCTCCAAGCACATGACGGAGTTCGCCGAGTTCCCCATGGACGAGGCCGTGGCGCCCTATCCCAGTCATCGCGAGATGCGGCGCTATTTCCGCGACTACGCCCGCCACTTCGGCCTCTACGATCGCTACGCATTCGGAACGTGGGTAGTCGCCGTCGAACGCGACGGCGAACGCTGGCGCGTGACCACGGAGGCCGGCGGCGAGCGCCGCGAGCGCGTCTTCGACGGCGTGCTGATCGCCAACGGCACCCTGCACCATCCCAACCGTCCCGAGCTGCCGGGGGAGTTCGCCGGCGAGCTCCACCACGCCTGCGACTACCGCTCGCCCGAGCTGTTCCGCGACAAGCGGGTGCTGATCGTGGGCTGCGGCAACTCCGCCTGCGACATGGCCGTGGACGCCGTGCATCAGGCAGCCGGCGTGGACCTGTCCGTGCGCCGCGGCTACTACTTCCTGCCCAAGTTCATCGGCGGCAAGCCCACCGACACCCTCGGCGGCCGGTTCAAACTACCCAAGCCGCTGAAGCAGCGGCTGGACGCCAAGCTGATCCGCATGGTCGTGGGCAAACCCAGCGACTACGGGCTGCCGGACCCCGACTACCGGATGTACGAGGCGCACCCGGTGATCAACTCGCTGGTCCTGCACCACCTGGGCCACGGCGACATCACGCCGCGCGGGGACATCGCGTCGGTCGCCGGCCATACCGTCACCTTCGCCGACGGCGCGAGCGCCGACTACGACCTGATCCTGCTGGCCACCGGCTACAAGCTGCACTACCCCTTCATCGACGACGCCGAGCTCAACTGGGGCGACGGCGGCGCCCCGGACCTGTACCTCAACGTCTTCCATCCCGAGTACGACAATCTGTTCGTGATGGGCATGATCGAGGCCGCCGGCCTGGGCTGGGAGGGCCGCAACGAACAGGCCGAGCTGGTGGCGCTGTACCTGCGCCAGCTCGCCGCCGGCGCCGACTCCGCCCGCGAGCTGCAGCGGACCAAGAAGGCTCACGCCGGCGAACGGGTGGACGGCGGCTACGACTACCTGAAGCTCGAACGCATGGCCTACTACGTGCACAAGGAAAGCTATCTCAAGAAAGTCCGCGCGCACGTCGCGCGCTTGAAATCCGATTTATGAAGCACGTTTTTTAACCACAGAGACACAGAGGGCACAGAGAAAAAACAAGCTGATACCCGGCCACTAAGTGCCAACGATTCGCTCTTCCGGTTTTCCGCAGGAATTCTCTCTCTGTGGTCTCTGTGCCTCTGTGGTTCATCAATAAAGGACTAAACAGATCGAATTCAGCACCGGCAACCTGATCGCGCTCAACGTCATCCTGGCGTGCATGATGTTCGGCGTCTCGCTGTCGCTGGGCGTCGAGGACTTCCGGCGCATCCTGCGCGACCCGCGGGCGCCGCTGATCGGCCTGGCGGCGCAGTTCCTGCTGCTGCCGGCGGCCACCTGCCTGGGCACCTGGGCCTTTGGCGTGCCGCCGGAGCTGGCGCTGGGCATGATCCTGGTCGCCGCCTGCCCGGGCGGCACCTTCTCCAATATCATGACCTGGATCGGCAAGGCCGACGTCGCCGTGTCCGTGAGCATGACCGCGGTCTCCAGCCTGGCGGCGACGGTGATGACGCCGCTCAACTTCGCCTTCTACGGCTGGCTCAACCCGGACACGCGGCAACTGGTCACCGACATCGCCATCGACCCCGGCAACATCCTGCTGCTGGTGGCCGGCGTGCTGGCCCTGCCGCTGCTGCTGGGCATGTGGAGCGCGCGCCGCGCCCCGCGTCTGGCCGCCCGCGCCGAGAAACCGATGCGCCTGGTCTCCCTGGCCGTGCTGTTCGGTTTCGTGGCGATCGCCTTCGCCAACAACGTCGACCTGTTCCTGGCCGAGGCCGACCGCTTCGCCCTGCTGGTGATCGCGCACAACGCCGCCGCCCTGGGGGTCGGCGCCCTGGCCGGCCGGCTAGCCCGGCTGCCGGTGCCCGACCGGCGGGCGGTGACCATGGAGGTCGGCATCCAGAATTCGGGGCTGGGGCTGGCGATACTGTTCACGTTCTATCCCGATGCCGGCGGCATGATCCTGATCACCGCCTTCTGGGGCGTCTGGCACCTGATCTCCGGGCTGTCGCTGGCCTCCTGGTGGGCCCGGCACCCGGCGGAGGCGACCGCGACATGACACGACATACCCTGATCACCGGCGCCGCCGGCTACATCGGGCGCCAGCTCGCCGAGCGCCTGGCGCGGACCCACCAGGTCACGGGCCTGGACATCCGGCGGCCGGACGGCCCGCCCTGCGATTACATCGAGGCCGACATCCGCGACCCGGGGCTCGCCGACCTGCTGCGCGAACTCGGCATCGAGCAGGTCGTGCACCTGGCCGCGGTGCTGGAGGATTCCGGCGACCGCGAGCGCGACTACGACATCGACGTCAACGGCACCCGCAACGTGCTCGACGCCTGCCTGGCCGCCGGCGTGCGCCAGCTCGTGGTCACCAGCTCCGGCGCGGCCTACGGCTACCATCCCGACAACCCCGCTTGGATCGACGAGGACGCGCCGCTGCGCGGCAATCCCGAGTTCGCCTACTCCGACCACAAGCGCCGGGTGGAAGAGATGCTGGCCGACTATCGCGAACGCCACCCCGAGCTGCGCCAGCTCGTGTTCCGGCCGGGCACGGTGCTCGGCGCGCATACCCGCAACCAGATCACGCGGCTGTTCGAGCGCCCGCGGGTGCTCGCCATCGCCGGCTCGGCCTCGCCCTTCGTGTTCATCTGGGACCGCGACGTGGTCGAGGCGATCGCCCGGGGCGTGGAGGCCGATGCCGAGGGCATCTACAACATGGCCGGCGACGGCGCCCTGACCATCGACCAGGTCGCGGCCATCCTCGGCAAGCCGGTGCGCCGCGTGCCCGCCGGCGCGCTCAAGGCGGCGCTGTGGCTCGGCCACCGCCTGGGTCTGACCCCGCACACGCCGGAGAAGGTGGACTTCCTGCGCTACCGGCCGGTGCTGTGCAACCGCCGCCTCAAGGAGGACTTCGGCTACCGGCCGCAAAAGACCTCCGAGGAGACCTTCCGCCATTTCATCGAGCACGCCCGGCAGCGGGGGCAGCTATGAACACTGTCCTGGTCACTGGCGCCGCTTCCGGCCTGGGCTGGGTGCTGGCACGCCGCTTCTTCGACCGCGGCGACCGCGTCCTGCTCGCCGATCTCGACGCCGACGGCCTGGCAAGACGCGCCGCCGAGCTTGCCGCGGAGGATGCCGCACGCGTGGCGCACCGTGCGCTGGACCTCACCGACGGCGACGCCCGGCAGGCCCTGGCCGACTGGATCGAACGCGACATCGGCGGGCTCGACCTGCTGGTCAACAACGCCGGCATCACCCACCGCTCGCTGGCCGCGGACACCGACCCGGCGGTGCTGCGCCGGGTGATGGCGGTGGACTGGGACGCGCCCGTGAGCCTCACCCTGGCCCTGCTGCCGCTGCTGCGCGCGCGCCGGGGCGGGTTGATCAACATCGGCTCCATGGCCGGCTGGATGCCGGTGCTCGGCCGCGCCGGCTACTGCAGCGCCAAGGCCGCCTTCGGCCAGTTCTTCGAGGTGCTGCGCGGCGAGGTCGCCGCCGACGGTATCCATATCCTCATGGTCTATCCCAGCTTCCTGGCCACGCCCATCGAGACCAACGCCCTGGGCGCGGACGGCACACCCGCCGCGCACGCCCGCTCCACCACCGGCGCCATGCGCACCCCCGAATGGATGGCCGACCGCATCCTGCGCGGCTGGGACCGCGGCGAACGCCGCATCCACGGCGACGCCGTCAGCCGCTTCGGCAGCCTGCTCTGGCGGCTGGCGCCGGACCTCTACCAGCGGTTGATGACGCGTCGATTCGCGTCCGAGCTATCGAAATGAAGATGAACCACAGAGACACAGAGGCACGGAGCGAAGCCAGAAAGACGAGTAAAAGCCAAAAGGCCCGATGGCTCTTGCAGCTTCGAGGTTCGTCTCCCTCAAACCTTCATATTCTCTGTGCCTCTGTGCCCCTGTGGTTAACACCTTGGCCATTCATCTTCCTCAAGTCTTCGCATTCTCTGTGCCTTTGTGCCTCTGTGGTTAATTTCTTGGCACTCATCTTCTTCAAGCTTTTTATTCCCCGTGCCCCCGTGCCTCCGTGGTTAGTGCCTTGACCGACATGCTCGCCGAACTAGCGACATCCCCCTGGCTTCTGCTGGGCGCCTTCATCCTGCTGGCCTATACCACCGAGGCCATGACCGGCTTCGGCAGTATCGTGATCGCCCTGTCCCTGGGCGCCCTGGTGCTGCCGATCGAGGCCATGCTGCCGGTGCTGGTGCCGCTGAACATCGTGATGACCGGCTTCCTGGCCTGGCGGCTGCGCGGTCACGCCGACCGCGACGCCCTGCTGCGGCTGATCCTGCCGGCGATGACCGCCGGCACCGCCGCCGGCTACCTGCTGCATCCCTGGCTGGGCGACGCCGCGCTCAAGACCCTGTTCGGATTGTTGATCGTCTGGTTCGCGGCGCGCGAGCTCTGGCGCAGCGTGCGCGCGCCGCTGCCGGCCGCCCGCGGCCGGGTGTGGACCCAGGGCTGGACCCTCGCGGCGGGCGTCACCCACGGCCTGTTCGCCTCCGGCGGCCCGCTGCTGGTCTACGCCCTGAGCGGCGCCCGTCTGGACAAGGCCCGCTTCCGCGCCACCCTGATCGTGGTCTGGTTCACGCTGAATTCGCTGCTCACCGCCGCCTTCCTGGTCGACGGCTCGCTGTGGCCCGCCCTGCCCCGCGTGGCCGCCTACCTGCCCCTGCTGCCGGTGGGCGTGATCCTGGGCGAGGTGCTGCACCGGCGCGTGGACGAGGCCGGCTTCCGCCGCGCCGTGTTCGCCGTCCTGCTGGCCGCCGGCCTCGCCCTCGCCTGGCCGTATTAATCAGGAATCAACCACAGAGGCACAGGGGCACAGAGTGTTAATGCTACACCGGCTAAAACCGGTGGCTTCAGATTACGACTCAACGCCGGATCGGTCGGCCATACGGCCGACTTCCCCTCTCCCCTTCGGGGAGAGATTCTATGTCTCGGGTCAAGCGGTCTGCGTTCGGCTGGCA